>DAIREN010000006.1:30815-49289 GCA_036795535.1 Spirochaetota bacterium | reverse complement strand
TTTGACTGGTACGCGCCCTACAGCGCTGCTGCTCAGGTGGATCCACGCGGCCCGGTTGCCGGGCAGTATCGTGTGCTGCGCGGCGGGAGCTTCCTCTACATTCCCGACGTCCTGCGTTCGTCTCTCCGCATCAACTTCGACCCGGGCTACCTCAACTTCCTCTACGGCTACGTCGGCTTTCGTTTGGTTCGGTCGGGCCGGTGACCAAAGCTGTTTTGACCCGGACCCCGGGGCGACAGCCCCGGGACTGGTCTTCCTGACCCCTGCCCGGACGGGCAGGGGCTGGACAGTTTTTGAGGAGATGGTCTAAATAAATTGCCCCCCCCGGAGGGGTTTTTTGCTGGCACTTTGAGACTCTCGCGAAGTGTCGGGCTGGACACATGCGAAGTCCCCCTTTGCAGGGACTTTGCCCAAAGGGGAAGGTTTTCGTCCGACGCAGGACAGGCGAAGTACCCCTTTGCAGGGATGCAGTCCGACAAGCGCAGACCGGACGTTTTTGTGCAGATGGTCTCCGTACATTTCCACCACACCAAGGGGTTTTTTGCTGGCACTTTGAGACTCTCGCGAAGTGTCGGGTACGCATCATTTTTACGCAAGCCAAAGCGTATACACTCTCGGCATCAGGAGAGGGCTGCACCCGGGACCTTGGCTCGGACGCGGGGGATTAAACCTTGCCGAAGGCATATAAAGTATCCCCTCAAACAAAAACCGGTACACTGCTGCACTTTTGTTACGTGATCATCTACAAAACACATGGCATGTGCCGTGATGTGATCCTGAAGGAGACGCTTCGCATGAGTGAGCTCATTGTCTACCAAAAGGCCTATAGTTTGCTTCTGGATGTTTTTGCCCGCACGGATGGTTTTCCGAAATCCAAGCGTTTTTCCCTTGGGCAGCGACTCGAAAGCAGGCTGCTCGACATGATCACCATGCTGCATGGCTATCGCTATGTCCGCAACAAGGTGGCCCGGGCTGTGGAAATCTCGGCTTGTTTTGATGAGGTCAAGCTATTACTGAAGATTGCACATGACGCAAAAATCATCTCCCGCCCGGCCTTTGCCCATCTTGTTGTACGCACTGACGAGATCGGACGGATGCTGGGGGGCTTGTCAAAAAAATCCGTTGAAACAGATAAATAAAAGAAGTAAAGTTAATTCAGGCGTATCTGTCATCCTGTATGTACGGTGCGTGTGCTGCGCGGCGGGAGCTACAACAACAATCCCGACAACCTGCGTTCGTCTCACCGCAACAACAACGACCCGGGCAACCACAACAACAACAACGGCTTTCGTTTGGTTCGGTCGGGCCGGTCTTCAGGGTGTCAATACATGTCGCTGATGCAGTCCGTTTACGGATGGGCTGACCGTTTGTCATGTACATGACAGGTACGCCTTTCCCCGGACGTGGTGAGGGGATAGAGAGCAAGGGCTCCCGCCGTACTCCGCAGGCAGGACTTGCGAGATGGGCGGGAGAATTTTTATGGCCAAGGCGCGGGATTTGTATACCGGCATCATGGATGCCGGCAATCTGATCGAGGCCGCCTATCGGGCTGCACGGGGAAAGTATGCGCGTGAAAACGTCGTTGCCTGGATGCGTGATCTTGCTGACAATCTCTCGTTGATTCGTACACGGCTTGAAGACCAAACTTGGCGGCCCTCAGCGTACAAACAATTTTTGATACGATCACCCAAACAGCGAGTCATTAGCGCGGCGCCCTTTGCTGACCGGGTTGTGCATCATGCCGTCTGCCAGATCATCTTGCCAATTTTAGAAAAATCCCTCGTACCGCAAACCTGCGCCAATCGTATCGTTTACGGCACGCATCATGCCGTTGATTTGTGTCAACGCTATCTGCGACGGTTTGCCTGGTATCTCAAGTGTGACATCAAACAGTTTTTTCCGTCCATTGATCATGCAATTCTCAAAGCCTTGATCCGCAAGCGGATAGCCTGCCGAGATACGCTTGCCCTGATCGACTCATTGATCGACAGCGGGGGAGGGATGGATGACGTGACGGGCAGACGCGTGGGGCTGCCGCTGGGCAATCTGACATCACAGCACTTTGCCAATCTGTTTCTGTCTCCTCTTGATCATTTTGTTATCCAGCGGCTTCATGCCCGGGGCTATGTGCGCTACGTCGATGATTTTGTCATCTTCGGGAATTCACCCGCACATCTTGCCGAAATGCGGGACAAGGTGCAGGCCTATCTTGAAACCCTCAACCTGTCGATCCACACGACTCGTGCCCTGCCGCGGCCAGAAAAAGATGGCATCACGTTTTTGGGGTACAGGGTCTTTAGGGACTACCGAAGAGTGACACGGGACAATGTCATTCGTGCCCGCAGGCGGATTCGATTGCGCTACAGGCAGTATCATGACGGGCTGATTGATGCCAGGCAACTCAAGAGTTCATTGTTTGCATGGGTGGGGCATGCCCGCCAGGCCGATGCCTGGCCAATCATACGCAGGCTTCTTGCCGGTAAAATGCACACGAAATCACATTGTCGGGTTTGAATGTCTTAAACGCGATGCGACGGATCGCATACATCAGCGGCGGGCGGATGCCGTGGTGGTGTGACGTCATTTCCGGATACGCACACGTGCGACACCAACCGCACATTATTGGGATGCGACGGGGTCCATTGCAACAACGGCGGATGCATATCGTGGTGTGGCGGGAGGATCGCGTGGCACGCCGGGACAATCCGGCAATTATCCCGATACACATGTTTCACGTGAAACATGGCGTGTCCGGTATGCGCGCGGGGTGGGATGTATGATGGGTGTTTGACGATAATCCCGGATTGTTTACGTCGTAGAGACGCAAGATTTTGCGTCTCTACGAACACGGATGTCGTGGTGGTATGGCGCAATGATCCGGAATACAATGCATGCGCCAACGGTCATCCATTATCGTGTGTCGTGTTTTTGCAGGGGTCGGTTTGAAACCGACCCCTACATCGGACACCGTGGTGGTGTGACGCAATGTCCGGATACACATACGTGTGACACCGACCGCACATTATTGGGACGCGACGGGATCAAATACAACAACGGCGGATGCATATCGCGGGATGTATGCAATACACCGGGATTGTTTATGCACCACATGTTTCACGTGAAACACGGTGTGTCCGGTATGCGCGCGGGGCGGGATGCATGATGGGCGTTTGACGACAATCCGGATTGTTCACGTCGTAGAGACGCGCTATAGCGCGTCTCTACGAACACGGATGTCGTGGTGGTATGGCGCAATGATCCGGAATACAATGCATGCGCCAACGGTCATCCATTATCGTGTGTCGTGTTTTTGCAGGGGTCGGTTTGAAACCGACCCCTGCAACGGACACCGTTGGGTGTGACGTCATTTCCGGATACACATACGTGTGACACCGACCGCACATTATCGGGATGCGAAGGGGTCCATTGCAACAACGGCGGATGCATATCGCAGGGATGTATGCAACAAACCCGGTATATCCTGATATAAATGTTTCACGTGAAACACGGTGTGTCCGGTATGCACACGGGGTGGGATGCATGATGGGCGTTTGACGACAATCCCGGATTGTTTACGTCGTAGAGACGCAAGATTTTGCGTCTCTACGGATGCCGTGGTGGTGTGACGCAATAACCCGGATGAAATGCATGCGCCAACGGCCATGCATTATCGTGTGTCGTGTTTTTGTAGGGGTCGGTTTGAAACCGACCCCTACAACGGATGCCGTTGGGGTGATTACAATAATCTGGGATTGTTTACGCCGTAGAGACGCGCTATAGCGCGTCTCTACGAACACGGATATCGTGGTGTGGCGGGAGGATCGCGTGGCACGCCGGGACAATCCGGCAATTATCCCGATACACATGTTTCACGTGAAACATTCCGCGACACGCCGGCCAATATTCGGCCTGAGGATGTTCAACATAAACACCCAAAAGAAAAACCGCCCGATTGGGCGGTTGTGGCGAAACAATCGGGGGCGGCGGGCCGGGGTCAGTCCTGGCAGATGATGTCGAGGATGCGTTCGAGATCGTCGGCGCTGTAGTAGTTGATCTCGATGCGACCGCCTTTTTTCCCGTGCTTGATGATGGTCTTGGTGCCGAGGGCTTCCTCGAGGCGGGATTCGAGCTTGCCCAGCTCGGGATCGCGACCGGCCTGCTGCTGCCGTGTGCTTTCTTCGTCATCCGTGTCCGTGATCTTGCCGGTGATGGCTTCGAGTTCGCGCACACTCAGGTTCTTTTCGATGGTCCGGCGGGCCAGGGTTTCCATCTGGGTTTTTTTGCGGACGGAGAGGAGGGCGCGGGCGTGACCTGCGGAGATTTTTCCGTCGACGAGGTATTGCTGGACACTTTCGGGCAGACCGAGGAGGCGGATGGCGTTGGTGATGGCAGCCCGACTCTTGCCGAGCTTCTTTGCCAGATCCTCCTGTCGGTAGTTATGGCGCGAGATCAGGTCTTGATAGGCGATGGCTTCTTCAATCGGGTTGAGGTCTTCGCGCTGCAGGTTTTCGATCAGGGCCAGCTCAAGGACATCGTCGTCGGCTACATCTTTGATGACGACCGGTACTTTCTCGAGTCCGGCCAGTTGTGCGGCCCGCCAGCGACGCTCGCCGGCAATGATCTCGAATTTGTCGCCCTTTTTTCGCAGGACGAGGGGTTCGATGATCCCGACGGAACTGATGGAGGCGGCCAGCTCTTCCAGTTCGTCCTGGCCGAAGTGTTTGCGCGGCTGGTCTCGGTTGGGGATGATCTCGCTGACGGCGAGTTCGTTGGCGATGGCGGGAGCCGGTTTGGCCGGCTGTTGGGGAATGAGGGCCTCGAGGCCACGACCGAGTGCTTTTTTAGCCATTGGTGATCAGCTCCTCGGCGAGTTTGATGTAGCTGCGGGCGCCGGCGCCGCTCGGGTCGTATTTGTCGATCGGAATCCCGTGGCTGGGGGCCTCGGAGATCTTGACGGTCCGCGGGATGATCGTCTGGAAGACCTTGTCCTTGAAATAGGACGTGACCTCCTCGACGACCTGGTTGGAGAGGTTTGTCCGGCTGTCGTACATCGTCAGGAGGACGCCTTCGATGGCCAGCTCGGGGTTGAGGCTGTTTTGCACCAGGCCGACGGTCTTCATCAGTTTGACCATCCCCTCGAGGGCGTAGTATTCGCACTGGATCGGGATCAGGACGGAGTCGGCCGCCGTCAGGCCGTTCAATGTCAACAGGTCAAGGGCCGGCGGGCAGTCGATGATGATGAAGTCATACTCGGCGGCCAGGGGGCGCAGGGCCTTGCGCAGGCGGAACTCGCGCTCGGGGGCGGATGTCAGCTCAACCGAGACGCCGGAGAGGTGCGGATTGACGGGGATCAGATCCAGATTGGGGACGGGCGTGCTGATGATCGCATCGCGCGGGCTGGCTTCGTCCATCAGGATCTCGTACATCGAGGTCTGGTCGTCGCTGATGGCCATACCCAGCCCGCTGCATGAGTTGCCCTGGGCGTCGATGTCGGCCAAAAGGACCTTTTTGCCAAAGGATGCCAGGGCCGATGCGAGATTGATGGATGTGGTTGTTTTTCCCACACCGCCTTTTTGGTTGGATACTGCAATGATTTTTCCCATGTCTTTCTGCTCCGTCTTGTTGTCTCAGGTCGTGATGATGACCAGGGTTCGTTCGTGTGATTCGCCGGGTGTCTCGAGGCTGTAGGCCAAGGTCTCGTACCGGGTCTTTTTGGGCAGTGCTTTGAGTTCCTCCTGCACCGTTGCCATGCGCCCCTTGAAGGCGTAGATCCTGCCACCCGGCCGTAGGTACTTTTTTCCTTCGCGCAGGATCTTGTCGAGGGTGGCAAAGGCCCGGCAGACGAGGATCTCGCTTGTTTTTTCCGGTGCGGTCTGCGCGGCGTCATGCACCCGGGTATGTGGCAAATTTAGGTCCCGGACGCAGGTGTTCAAGAAATTAATTTTTTTGGCCTTCGTGTCGCAGAGGATGACCTCGGTCTCCGGTGCCAGAATTGAAATGATGATCCCCGGGAGTCCGCCGCCTGTCCCGAGGTCGGTGATCCGGGAGACGGCGGGGAGCAGGCGGGCCGCGAGGACGGAATCGACGATATGGTGCGAGGCCACGTTTTCGAGCGAGGCGCGCGAGATCAGGTTGATCCGTTCATTCCACTCGAGCAGATAGTCTGCGTAGGCCGTGATCCGGTCCAGCGCCTCTGGATCGATGGAGACATTGTTGAGTGCGAGCGCGCGGGAGATGGCTTCCCGTGAATTCATGGGCGGGGTCCTTGGTCTGCTTGTCTATATTTCTGGATATATCCATTATCGTACAAAAGCGGGGGTTGCATGAACCAGATCTTTGAAGTCCTGATGTTGCTCGCCTTCGGGGCGGCCTGGCCCTTCTCGATCCGCAAGTCCTGGGTCAGCGGCTCGACCGCCGGGAAGAGCATCATCTTCCTCTGGGTCGTATTTTTCGGGTACCTCTGCGGGATTGCCAACAAGATCCTCAACGGACAGGTCGGGGATGGCGTGATCTGGTTTTACACCTGCAACACCTTGATGGTCTCTCTCGATACCGTACTCTATTATCGCAACCGGCGACGGGAGCGGATGTCGGCATGAGGTAATGCTGGATTCACGAAGTGACGATATTGTGACAAGGGCGTTTCTCTTGTGCAGAGGGAAGTCATTCCGGGTTCGGGTTCGATGCTGTGCATCCCGAAGACCATTCGCCCTGCGGGGGAGCGTGACGTATGAAACGGTTGCTGGCAGCAGTGCTGGTTTTTTATTTTTGGGGAACAGTCCTCAGTCCGGCCAGTGAGCTGGTTGTCCGGAGCATCAGGCTCCAGCCGCATGGTCAGGGTGAAGCCAAGATGACGGTCACCCTGGAGAGTGCTGCCACCCTGGTGATCTACTACGATACGGTGCGGCCCGACAAGCCCGATGTTTTGGAGACCTTCTGGTTCAGCGAGGTCTCCGACAACCGGACAAGTACCCACTCGTTTTTCCTGCGAGAGGTCGAGCCGGGCGTGACCTACTATTTCCGGCTGGCCAGTTCCTGGCCGGCCGAGTTCCGGACCGGCGTCATGCAGTGGATGGTACCAAAAAACAGTAAAGACGATGTCATAATCAAATAAAATATGTGACGGAGTTGTTTGTGAGCGAAAGGATTGTGCTCCTTGTGGTCGAGGATGACCGCTTTTCCTATATGCGGGTCGAGCGGTTTTTGCAGTCCATTCCTTCGGCATCCTTCGAAATTGTCTGGGCACAGTCCTGCAGCCAGGCGTCGGACCGGCTTTCCGCGCAGGAGTTTGATGTCTGTCTTGTCGATTACCAGTTGCCCGACGGGACCGGAACTTTGCTGATCCGCGAGATCAACAAGAACCCGCTTGCTCCACCCTGCATCATGCTCACTTCCCAGGAGGGCTATCAGACCGACCTTGAGGCCATGCAGGCCGGGGCGGTGGATTATCTGACCAAAGACCGGCTCGAACCGGAGACCCTCGAACGCTCGATCCGCTACGCGCTTAAAAACCGCAGGGTAGAGGCGGCGCTCCGCGAAAGCCAGGAACGGTACGCCCTGGTCGTTCGGGGTGCCAACGATGGTGTCTGGGACTGGAATCCCCAGTCCGGACGACTCTACCTCTCGACCCGCTGGAAGGACATCCTCGGGTACCGGGACGAGGAGTTCGAGGAGAGCATGGAGCACTGGTTCTCCCGCGTCCATCCCGATGATCTCTTTGAGGCCCGGACCTCATTGGATGATTATCTCTCCTCACGGCTTCGGCAGCTTTCCAATGAATACAGAATGCGGCACAAGGACGGCCACTGGGTCTGGGTGCGTGTCAAGGGACAGGCTGTCTTTGACGCGGAGGGAAAAGCGGTCCGGGTGGCCGGCTCGATGGGTGACATCACCGAACGCCGGCAGGCGCTCGAGACCTTGCGGATCCGCGAGCAGGAGCGTGAGCTCAGACTCCAGCGGATGGAAGAAGAACTCCGCATGGCCCGGACCATCCAAAAGCAGTTTCTTCCCAGAATTGTTCCGGCGGGACCCGGCTTCCGCTTTTCGGCCATCTATCAGCCGGCCGAGATGGTTGGCGGCGATCTGTATGACTTTTATATGGAAAAAACTGCGTGTATTGGATTCATCTGCGATGTCTCGGGTCACGGTGTTCCCTCGGCCCTGATTTCTGGTCTGGTCAAGGCGACCTTCGAAGATGCTGCCTCGATGGACGGTGATCCGGGGAGTATCCTCACGCGAATGAATGGCTTGCTGCATGACAAGATGGGGACGTATTTTTTAACGGCAGCCTGCTTTCGCTATGACCGGACCACCCGGGATTTGACGCTGGCCTCAGCGGGGCACAATCCGCTCCTCCTGGCCAGGGATGGCAGGGTTGAGGAATTGGTGGCACATGGTCGGGTGGTTGGGCCATTTCCGGAGTATGTCTACGCGACCGAGACCTGGAGACTTGAGCCCGGTGATCGCATCCTGGCCTATACCGACGGAATCAACGAATGTGTCCGGTTTTCACCTGTGGAAGAAATGTACGGTGACGAGCGGCTGATGGATTTTTTGGCGGAGAAGACCTCATTGGATGGCGAGCAATTTTTGCAGGTCTTGTTGGACACGCTCGGCACTTTCTCCGGGAATGCCCCTTTTGAGGATGACGTGACCGCCATTGTTCTCGACATCGAATAAACCGACGATACTTCGGGTTTCACGGTGTTTTGTATTCTGCATATCAACCCCATTATGGATACTGGATACATGAAGAGCTACAGGAAAGAACTCTGGTTTGAAGCGAAACAGAGGCGGGAATTGTTCAATATCACGGGACAGGTTGAGGACTGCCTCGGGGAGAGCGGGATCCGGGAGGGTCTGGCTCTCGTCAATGCGATGCACATCACCGCCAGCGTGTTCATCAACGACGACGAGACTGGCTTGCATCACGATTTTGAGGTCTGGCTCGAAGGCCTTGCCCCAGAAAAACCCTATAATCGGTACCGGCACAACGGGTACGAGGACAACGGGGATGCGCACCTCAAGCGGACAATCATGGGGCGCGAAGTCGTCGTTGCTGTCACCAACGGGAAGCTCGATCTTGGTCCCTGGGAACAGATTTTTTACGGAGAGTTTGACGGGATGCGCCGCAAGCGCGTTCTTGTCAAGATCATCGGCGAATAAACCGTGCCATGCCCGGTTCGGGCATGACGGATGATTCGATACACAGCAACCCCGATGGGGTAAAGGAGTGAAACAATGAAAAAGATGTTGAGAATGACCGGGGTGGTCGTGTCCCTCGTGGCCATGATTCTCCCACTGACGGCCTATCAGTCTTCACAGGCTGAACTGGCAAGACGCAAGACGGCCGTTGACCGCTATCGTGCGGCAGGCGTCTTCAGCGAAAAGGTGTACCAGGCCGTCATGAGTACTCCCCGCGAGTACTTCATGCCGGAGGGGCAAAACCACATGACCTACGAAGAAGTTCCTGTGGCAATCGGCTGGGGACAGACCATCACCAACCAGTGGTTCGTCGCCTATATGACCCATCTCTTGGACGTTCAGGCAAGTGACAAGGTGCTCGAGATCGGATCCGGTTCCGGCTACCAGGCCTCCATCCTCTGGCAGATTACGAAAAAGGTCTACACCATCGAGATCGTCAGCCAGTTGGCTGCCATTGCCAAGCAGCGCTGGCAGAATCTCGGGTACAGCTCGATCGTTGGCAAGGCCGCTGACGGTTATTATGGCTGGGCCGAGTACGGTCCTTTTGACAAGATCGTTGTGACCTGCGCCGCTGACCACGTTCCGGTCTACCTGATGCAGCAGCTCAAACCGGGCGGGGTGATGGTCATTCCCGTCGGCAATCCCTTTGACCGCCAGACACTGCTCAAGATCACCAAGAACATGGATGGAACAGTCCGCACCGAGCGCCTGCAGTCCGTAAAATTTGTTCCGTTCACGGGCAAGATGCTTGAGAAATACGGGAAGTGATGCCCTGATGGAAAAACGTGGTCTTGTCAGTGTTTTCCTGGTATCGATGGCGGTACTGGGTGCCGAGCTGGGCGTCATTCGCTACATGAGTGTGGCGAGCTGGTCCAACTTTGCCGGCCTGATCATCAGTGTGGCCCTGCTCGGGTTCGGTTTGTCGGGGACCCTCCTGACAGTCATGCGCGAGCGGATCGAACGCCGGCTCCAGGACTGGCTCTTTTGGTCGGCCGCAGCCTTTGTTGTGACGTCCGGCTATGTCCTGCAGTTTGCGCGGGCCATCCCCTTCATTCCCCAGAGTCTTCATCAGGACGGAACGCAGGTTCTCTATCTGGCCCTCTATTACTTCCTGTTCTTCCTGCCATTTTTCTTCGGTGCGCTCTTCATCAACCTCTCGTTCATCCGCATGAAAGCCGGTATCAACAGGATGTATCTCTACAACCTGATGGGTTCCGGAGTCGGGGCGCTGGTTTTGCTGGTCTGCACATCCGTCGTTCCTCCGCAGTTCCTGATGATTCCCGTCCTGCTTCTCGGTTCAGCCGTTGTGATCAATGAGGCATCGGGAAGTGTCAAGCGGATTCGGATGGGTGCCATCGTCATCACGATCGCCTTCCTTCCTGTTCTCTTGACCGGACTCGGCCTGTTCTCACCGAGTCAGTCTGACAGTGCTGATGGCGCGGCTTCCGTGCAACAGGCTGCACCGGCTGATCCCAAGTCCGGGCTGATTCCTGCCTTGATGAATCTTGGTGACATGAGCATGTCCCATTACAAGGACATCTCCTACGCACTCAAGGTCCCGGGTTCGCGGATCATCCACGAGAAGCCGTCATCTCTGGGCTATATCCAGGTGATCGAGAGTTCCCAGTTCCGGTTTGCGCCTGGCCTCTCCCTCTCGTATTATGACTCCATCCCTCCGGTCCAGCATGGGTTGTTCATCGACGGGTTTGGCGCATCAGGAATCGCCCGCCTTGTGGATGCGACGAATGCCGGGTACATCCGGTACCTGCCGTTCTCCCTGTCCTACAGCATCAAGGACAAACCCTCGGCTCTGGTGATCGGCGCCGGTGGCGGCAATCCGGTTCTCTTTGCCTTGACGCTTGGCGCGTCCAAGGTGATGGCAGTCGAGCCATACGCCCCGGTCGTGAATCTGGCACGTGAAACATTTTCGGACTGGTCCAGCGGGATTTGGAATGATCCACGGGTGACAACCGTCATCAGTGATGGCCGGACCTTCTGCAAACGCGATGACGGGAAGTACGATATTCTCTCGATTCCTGCCATGGTCTCGTCGGGGATGTCCTTCAGTTCCGGTTCGGGGCATGGTGAGAACTACCTCTTTACCAAAGAGGCTTTCGATGACTACCTGGTCAGGCTGGCACCCGAAGGCCTCATCGACATTTCGATGCGGCTCGATTCACCTCCACGCTCTCTTCTCAAACTGGAGTCTCTGGTGTTCAGTTGGGCGAAGGAACGGTTTCCTGCAGATTTTGCACAGCGGATTGTTTTTATCCGCGGTCTGGACTGGGGTGCGTTTCTCGTCAAGAACGGTGTTTTCTCGACCAACGAGATCGCACAGCTCAAAAAAAAGACACGGGAACTGTCGGCTGATTTCTCGTATTATCCGGGAATCAAGGATACCGAGGTCAATGTCTACAACGTGATTCCGGAGGAATTGTATCATTCCTTCGCGATGACATTCATCAAGACAAACGAGCGGGCATTTATCGAGGGGTATGCTTTCAACATCGAGCCTCCGACGGACAACCGCCCGTACTTCGGCCACTTCCTTCCGCTCTCGACTGTCCCGAAACTCCTTGGGTTGGCGGGTGGCATGAAGGATGTCCCGTTTGACGAATGGGGCTATCTCCTCTCGTGGGCGACGGTGCTCCAGGGTGTCGTCTTCGGATTGTTGATCATCATTATTCCCGTCTTTACCTCGGGGCGGGCCTTCCTCAAGGAGCGTGGCAAGCTCAAGCTGATTGTCTACTTCTGCGCGCTCGGGATGGGCTTCATGCTCATCGAGATCGCGGTCATCCAGAAGCTCAATCTCTTTATCGCCAATCCGCTCTACAGTGTCGCCCTCGTGATCGGCGCTCTCCTGATCTTCTCCGGGATCGGTGCCGGGTATGCCAGCCGCTATCGGGGTGATGCCGCGAAGAAGGGGATCACCGTGGGCGTTGCCGGCATTCTCGGGTCACTGGCCTTGCATGCCTTCGTGTTCGCACCGCTGATGCAGCCCCTTCTCGGGTTGCCGGAGTTCTTCCGGATCGTGATCGTGATTCTCTTTTTGGCACCACTCGGGTTCTTCATGGGCTTTCCTTATCCCCTGGGCTTGCAGGTCTTGTCCGACAAGCGCGAGCACCTGATGCCTTGGGGTTTGGCCATCAATGGCTCGGTCTCCGTGTTTGCCAGCGTGCTCACGAGTATTCTTTCGATGCACTTCGGGTTTGTGTTCGTCTTTATCCTGGCTGCGTTGTTCTATCTCGCAGCCTGGCTGACCTTCCCGACACGGATTCGCTTTTCAAACTGAGAATCGTTTGTGAAGGAGTTCCACGGGCGCGGTGCCGGATATTCGGCACCGCGCCCGTTTCGTGAAGGAGTCCCCCGGTGTTGTCCGTCCTCATTGTCATCCTGATTTTTGTGGCCATTGCGGTCCGGCAGGTCGGGCGCCTCAGACTTGAGGTCTGGAGCGTCATGCTCGCCGGCGCCATCCTTGTGTTGCTGACCGGGGAGATTGCACCCGGGAAGGCATGGACGGCCATTGATTGGGATGTGCTTGTGTTTCTGGCTGGAATGTTTGTCGTGGGGGAGGGTCTCTATCGGTCAGGATTTTTGGCAGCGCATGCCGCACGGCTCTTTGCCGGTGCCAATACCACGGGCAAACTCGTCGCGCGCATCATCCTCATTTCGGGATTACTTTCGGCTCTCCTCATGAATGACACGCTGGCGATCATTGCCACGCCCCTCATGCTGCATTTTTCCCGTGTGACCCGGGTCGATGTCCGGCTCCTTCTATTGGCACTGGCGTTTTCGATTACGACCGGAAGTGTGTTGAGCCCGGTCGGGAATCCACAAAATCTTTTGGTGGCTGTCCAGAGCGGGATGCCCGATGCCTTTGGGACATTTCTGACCGGATTGGCCGTTCCGACAGGCGTCTCGATGGTCCTGGTCTGGCTGGTCTTGCGGATCGGGTGGAGGGATACCTTTCATCAGCAGTTTGCACTGGAGAGGCAGGGGCACATAGCAGACAGGAAACTGGCGCATCTTTCGGTACTCGGGGTCGGGCTGGCCGGATTGGCGATCATCGTCCGGATGGTGGCCGCCTGGATGGGTGAGGGCAATCTCTTTCCACTCGCGCTGGTCGCGGTCGTGGCCGCGCTTCCGGTTCTATTGTTTTCCGACAAACGATTCCTTGTCGTGAAACATGCGGACTGGCGGACTCTGGTATTTTTTGCGGCCATGTTTGTTGTCATGCAGTCCGTCTGGGAGAGCGGATTTTTTCAGGATCTGATGCAGCGGACCGGGCTGGATCTCGGAAGCGTTGAAGGCTTGATGGGCGGCGGAATCCTGATCAGCCAGCTTGTATCGAACGTCCCGTTTGTCGCGCTCATCCTTCCTGCGTTGGGACAGGCCGGCGCCGGTACTGCCCAATATCTGGCACTTGCCGCCGGGAGTACGATTGCGGGGAATCTCCTGATCCTCGGTGCAGCCAGCAATATCATCGTCTTGCAAAACGCCGAGCGGCATGGCGCCGGCTTCAGTTTTTGGGAATTTGCCCGTGTCGGGATTCCCTTGACACTCATTCAGGCTGCGGTCTACTGGGTCTGGTGTTCGCTGGTCCTCTGAGTACTTTCGGGGCCTGAGGATGTTCATCAAAAAGAGCCTTGACAACAATTAAAAGATTGCTTAATTATATGGCATGAACAGTCAAGTGAACACACATGCTTCCTGTCAGCCGGATGATCGTCGTCTGACAGAAACCGAGTGGCAGGATTGCACGGGGATGGCGGAACTTTTCAAGGCCCTGGCGGACGAGACACGAACCAGGATTCTGAGCCTCTTGTTGAACAGGGAACTGTGCGTTTGCGAGCTGGCAGCCAGTCTGGCGATGAGTCTGCCAGCTGTCAGCCATCACCTGCGCTTGCTCAAGATGTTGCGACTGGTGGCAACACGTCGCGAGGGGAAGCAGGTCTACTACTCGCTGCTGGATCAGCATGTGGCGGATCTGATCAGGATCGCACGCGACCACCTGCACGAGGGGGGCCGATGAGCACGATCACAAAGGCCAGGATCAGCGGGTTGAGCTGCGCAGTTTGTGCCGCCGGAATTGAAAAGACGCTCCAGGCTCGTGAGGGTCTCGCAGCGTGCCGCATCAATTTTGCCACCGGGACGATCCGCTATCCCGCAGAACGGGAGGCTGAGGTTCAAGACGTCATTTGTGAGATCGAGCCGGATGTCCGGATCGAGCGGGACTCCGGGAAGCATTCCGGCCAGCCGGGTCCCTGGCATTGGAGGGAGAGTTGGCGTCTTGTCCTGTCAGGGATGCTCTTTGTGCTGGTGCTTTTTGGGGAACAATCCTGGAACGAAGACGGGTTGCAGGTTGTAGCCTGGGGGCTGGCTCTTGCGGGCTGGTTGCTGGCCGGCTGGGGGGTGCTTCGGGCGGCCGTCAGGAATCTCTTGCATGGTCGGGTCTTTGACGAAAACTTTTTGATGACTTTGGCGACGCTTGGGGCCTTTGCCATCGGACATCTCCCGGAAGCCCTCGGTGTCATGCTCTTTTACCATGTTGGCGAGCTGGCTCAGGATTCCGCGGTCCAGTCGAGCAGGAGCTCGATCCAGGCTCTGGCCGGAGGGATCGCCGAGGAGAGCAGGGTGGTGACGGACTCCGGGACACACATCCGGCCCGCACAGGAAATTCCTCCGGGAGTACTCCTTGAAGTGTGGCCCGGTGAGCGGATCTCACACGATGGTGTCCTCGAGGGCGGACCGGCCTGGCTGGATACATCAGCCCTGACCGGCGAATCCAGACCGCGCATGTTTGACGCCGGGAGTGACATCCAGGCCGGGTATCTTGTTGTGGAGACGAGAGTCCGGCTGCGCGTGACACGGATGCTTGCGGATTCTGCCGTATCACGGATCATGCATCTTGTGGAGGAAGCAACACAGCGCAAGGCCCAAACGGAACGTTTCATGACGAGGTTCGCAGCGGTCTACACACCCGTCGTTGTCCTGGCGGCAGTCCTGCTTGCAACGATCCCGCCCCTTGTGAGCGCACAGGCCGGATTTGAGGACTGGTTCTTTCGCGCGCTTGTCTTTCTCGTGATTTCCTGTCCCTGTGCCCTGGTTGTCTCCATTCCCCTCGGGTATTACGCGGGGATCGGGGCGGCATCCCGCAACGGGATATTGGTCAAGGGCGGGATCGTCCTGGATGCACTGGCCCGGGTCCGTTCGGTCGTCTTTGACAAAACCGGGACGGTTACAGACGGGAAGTACCGGGTTCGAAGGATCATACCGGGTCCGGGGTGGACTGAGGATGGTGTTGTGCAGGTGGCCGCCGCGATGGAAGCACATTCCAACCATCCCGTGGCGCGGGCTGTCCGGGAGGCATGCTCCCGGGCCGGCTTGCCCTCCCTGCCGGAGATGGCAGAGATTCGCGAGGTGCGCGGGCGTGGTCTGACAGGTCGATCCCGGGACGGGAAGATGTGTGTTTTCGGATCAGCAGAGTTTGTCTGCGAAGCATGCGGATGTGCTGCTCCGCAAGGACAGGCCGGATTGTATTTGGCCATCGATGGAGTCGTTGTCGGAGCAATCGAGATTGATGATGGCCTGCGTCCTTCATCCCGGGATGCTGTCACCGAACTCCGGACACTCGGTGTGCAACACGTGGCACTCTTCAGTGGCGATTCAAGTTTGCGAGCCAGCCAGGTCGGAACACTTCTCGGCATGGATGCGGCCATTGGCGGGTTGTTGCCGGAAGGCAAGCTCAAGGCCATGGAAAATCTCATGCAGGACCGGTCCATGCGAACGACGGTCTTTGTCGGGGACGGCATCAATGATGCACCTGTCATCAAACGGGCGGATGTCGGAATTGCCATGGGCGGTTTGGGGAGTGATGCCGCCATTGAGGCTGCGGATGCCGTCCTCGTGGAAGACGATCCCCTCCTGGTCTCCCGTGCGGTGCGGATCGCGAGAGCCACCCGACGCGTTGTCTGGAACAACATTCTGTTTGCCCTCTCATTCAAGGTGGTGTTCTTGCTGCTTGGTGGACTTGGGCTTGCCAGTCTTTGGGAGGCCGTGATTGCGGATGTCGGTGTGGCTCTGGTTGCGTTGGCAAACTCGATGCGGCTTGTATGGGGAAAACGATTTTCACAATGAATCTTTTGCTCAACTGGTACAGAACAGACAGGTTGGCATCATCTCAGCCAATCTGTCACGGCGGCCATCTTCGGACAATGGGCTGGAATCCCCGGATCCGGATTGCAAATCGTCCTCTGATCCAGCTCAGTCTTGCTTTTTACCGGGCGTTCCTGCTATTCTTGAACGGCAGTCTCTGATTGTCATTCCAAACCTAAGGCGGATTCCATGGCATTTGATATGATGCGGAAGGATTATGAACAGCGGAAGGCGGTGGCAAAGCCGTTGACCGCAGGGAAGTTTGTCAAAAAGGAAGATGCTGTCCGGCTTCTTGAAACGGTGATCAGGCCGGGTGACCGGGTCTGTCTCGAAGGGGATAACCAGAAACAGGCGGATTTTTTGGCCAAGGCGCTCGTGTCGGTCGATCCGGCCAAGGTCAACAGATTGCACATGGTCCAGTCCTCCATAGTCTTGCCCGAGCATATCCAGGTTTTTGAAAAAGGGATTGCCACGGATCTCGATTTTGCCTTTTCCGGTCCGCAGATGAAGGAACTCTACGAACTGGTGGTTTCCCGCAAAGCAAAGATCGGGGCCATCCATACCTATCTTGAAATCTATGGACGCTACTTTCTCGACCTCTATCCCCAGGTGTCGCTGATTGTCGCCGAAGAAGCGGATCAGGCCGGCAATCTCTTTACAGGATTCACCACCGAGGATACCCCGATCATTGCAGAGGCCACGCACTTCCGGTCCGGGATCGTGATTGCCCAGGTCAAAAAGAAGGTGGCGAGTGTGCCGCGTGTCGATATCCCGGGTGACTGGGTGGATTACGTGATCGAGACGGGTGAGGATTTCTGGATGCAGGCTCTCTTCACCCGGGATCCGGCCAAGATCACCGATCAGCAGGTCCTGATGGCCATGATGACCATCAAGGGAATTTACTCCGAGTACAATGTCGGCTCGCTCAATCACGGGCTCGGGTTTCCCACGGCGGCGGTCGAACTCCTTCTCCCGACCTACGGCAAGGAACTCGGGATCGAGGGACGGGCCTGTTACGACTGGGTTCTCAATCCGCATCCGACCATGATCCCCGCCATCGAAGCCGGGATTGCCCGCCGGGTCTATGCCTTTGGTGGCGAGCCCGGCATGGAAGAGTACGTCAAGGCCAGACCGGATGTCTTCTGCATCGGGCCTGACGGGAATATGCGCTCCAACCGCTGCGCGGCACACATGGCAGGCCTGTACGCCATTGACGCTTTTGTCGGCGCGACCCTCCAGGTGGACCGCTTTGGAAACAGCTCGACCGCCATCAAGGGGCGCATCTCGGGATTTGGCGGGGCACCCAATCTTGGCGGGACACCTCCCGGTCGACGCCATGTCACTGAAGCCTTTACCAAAGCCGGCTATCAGGAAAACGGTGTTCATTATGGAAGAAAGCTTGTCGTCCAGTTGACACCGACCAAGAGCGAGGGCAAGGGCATTCCGGTGTTTGTTCCTGAACTCTATGCCCAGACACTGTATAAAGAAGGGCTTTTCCCCGCGCCGCCGATCATGATCGCGGGCGATCAGTTGACGCATGTCGTGACCGAGGTCGGGATTGCCTATATCGACAAGGCACGGGACCTCAAGACGAGGATGCAGGCCATTGCCGCTGTGGCCGGCGAGACCGAGGTTGGTGCCATGGTTTCGGACAAGGAGCGTTCGGATCTTCGCTCGCGCGGGATTGTCAAGACTCCGGAGGATCTGGAGATTGACCGCGGACGGGCAACACGGGAACTCCTGGCCGCCAAATCCTTGCAGGACCTGATCGATATTTCCGGCGGGCTCTACAAGGTCCCGGCTTCCATCTCCCAAGGGTGATGGTGAGTACTCCCGGATTGCCCGGGAGCCGGATAACCAGGGAGCTTGGATGATGATGAGACACGATGGGGATGCCGGTTTTGGCATCCCCATCGTTTTCTTTCCAAGGTGATTCGCTCAGGGGCTGACAAAAATAAATCCGTAATTGTCTTTTCCGACGCGTTCCTTGACAACACCGACCGAGCTTTTCAGTTTCATCCCGATCTCCGGCGTGGCAACATCAAGCTGGCCGCTGGCCCGGAGTCCGTTGGCAAACTCGACGATTCCGAAATCCTGGTATTTTTTCATATACCC
>DAIREN010000006.1:0-30715 GCA_036795535.1 Spirochaetota bacterium | reverse complement strand
GCTTCACGGGATTTGCCGCGTTCGAAAAATCCGACTTCTTCGGAGATGGCCAATTCGAGAATCACAAAGGCATCATGCAGTTCGGCAAAGGAGATATCCTTGGGTCCGAGACCGGCCATGGCATAGGCCCGTTCGGCGGCCAGGCGGACTGCATCCAGAACGAGCGGATCCTTGCGTAAGTGAACGCACTGGGTATCGGTGGCAGACCCGACCCCGCTGATTCGGATGGGCTGTTTTTTGAAAAACTTCATCTTTGGAGAATCAGTCGCACAGAGGAGGAGTGAGGCAGCGCCATCCGAAACCGGGCACATTCCATACAGACGGAGTGGATCAGCGACGATGTTGTTGACGACGTTGGCGTTCTCGCCATCGTGGATCGCCTCAAGCGTGCAGGGTACCTTGACGTGGGCATAGGGATTTTTGGATCCGTTTTCATGGTCCTTGACGGCGACCATGGCCAGCTCACGCTCCGTCAGCCCATAGCGTTGCATGTAGAGCCTGGTAAACATGGCGGCAAAGGAGGGAAGCGTCAATCCGTAGGCATATTCGGCTTCGGTGTGCAGCATGGTGGCGACAAAGTCCGTTCCTTCCCAGCCCGAGACGGCCCGCATCAGTTCGCCACCGGTGACAAGTACGCAGTCGACCATGCCGCTCTTGATGGCCATCATCCCCAGCTTGACGGCACTGGCTCCCGAAGCTGGGCCGTTTTCAATGGTTTCGGCCATGGCCGGTTCGAGACCAATCCGGCTGACGAGAGCCGAGGCGACGGCACTGGCCGAATTCACACGGCCAGCACCCATATTGGCCACAAAGACCTGTTCGACCAGGTCGCGGCGTTGATCAAGAATGCCTGCATCTTCCAGGGCACTGCAGGAGGCAAAACCCAGGACATCGACCAGATCCATGGACGAGAGGTTGCCGAACCCGGTGTGCCCGATACCAACGATTGCTACATTTCGCATGAGAGACCTTTCTGCATCTTGGCGGTAATTTTTTGTGAACACACTCAAGCCGAAGAATCGCGGTGCGTCGCGGGAGCCCTTGTGCGGGAGGCATGAGGCTGTTCCTCAAAAAAGTTGTTATTCCCTGCGGAATCCCGGAATCTGGGGATACTTGTCGGGCGCTTTGAGAATCTCGGCAGTTTTCAGAAGGGCCGGGTCGGCGGGGCGGGTGCCGGTAACCTTTTGATCGCGGACCGCATCATAGAGCTTGCGTGTCAGGACAAAGGTCGGGACGCCACCCAATTCATGGCGCACTTCAGGGAACTGAGCCGAGCGGTCCTCGAGTTCGTACTCGATCATCCAGCGCTTGAAGCCGTTGGGACTTTCGGCGACGATCCAGACCTCTTCCTGTCCGAGGATTTCGAGGTGATGCTCCATTTTTGCGGCAAAGAGTTGCGCGCCGATGCGGAGTCCTCGGCGGATCGTCATGGTGTGCAGGCTCATGCCGATCTTGCCATCGACCAGACGGCTATTGACGATGCCGGCAATCTCGCCATCAATGGCCCCGACCATGACGAACTCGTTGGCCACTCGATAGCGATACCAACCCAGAAGCTCAGCAAACATGCGTGCTGCCACAATATCATAATAATCTGACTCGACCTGCATCAGTGGGAAGACAGTCTCAAGCAGGACGCCGATTTCCTCGCGCTGGCATTCACGCACAACCATTTTTTGCCCGTCGGCGAGGGTGATGACTTTGGGAGGGTAGGGTTTCAAATCAAGCTCGGGTGGTCTCAGTTTTTTTTCCATTTCATCCAGTATCATGGTCATCGCTCCGTGGGACGGCCGGGATTATCCGACTGTGAAAAGGCATAGCGGATGGTCCGTCTGCTCAAAGGGTATTGTGTACCTCTTGAGAATGAATTGCAAGTCTGAAGACGATTCAGTTAATCCATCCGCATGAAAATCCGTCAACAAAAAACCGCTCCCGTACGGGAGCGGTCAGGAAACCAGCCTGAAGCCAGGTCAGCTCTTTGAGCCGGCATTCCGGTGGACGATTTCATGGACCCAGTAGATCAGGCGCTCATCTTCGTTGAAGATCCCGGAGAATTGCAGTCCGAAGGGCAGGCCCTTGTCGGATCTGTTGCCGGACGGAATGGTGATCGTTGGCATACCGGCAAAGGTCCATGGAAGATTCATGATCGGACTTCCGGTTGACTGCAGCCCTTCAGGAGCCTCACCCGGGGTGGTCGGACTGATAAAGAGGTCAAACCCCGCTTTGTCGAGAGCGTGTTGGAGCTGTTGACGCACCTCAAGCTGGCGTCTGCGCGCCAGATCGATTCGTGCCTGGGGGACGGCACGTCCTTCTTCGATAAAAGTCACGGTGGCCGGACGGTAGAGATGACGATAGGTGTCAAACCAGCCAGCATGGGCTTCGGCCATTTCGAAAGAAATCAAGTCGCGATGCAGGGCATTGATTTCGTCAATTTCTTCGAGACAGGCGAGCTCGCCAACATCGTATCCCAGCTCGCGCAAGGCCTGGGCATCCTCGCGGAAGACCCGGAGGGATTCTCCGCTGGCTTGCTCGATGAATTTTCCTGAAACGACCGCAATGCGTGGCTTGCGTCCGATTCCTTTTTGGGCCAGGGCATCATTCCAGCCGGTACACAGGACGCTGGAGACAATCCTGGCTCCGCACATATCCTGGGTAAAAAATCCGATGTGGTCGGCTGATTTTGAAAACGGAATGACCCCATCATTCGGGATGCGATTGTAACTGGGTTTAACCCCGATGATGCCGCAGAAGGCAGCCGGTCTGTTGATCGATCCGATGGTCTGTGTTCCGACGGCCAACGAGCAATAACCGGCAGCAACGGCTGCCGCTGAACCGGAGGAGGAACCACCGGGTGTATGCTCCGGGTTGACCGGATTCCGGGTCGGACCCGGATAAAAATAGGCAAACTCGGTGGTGACCGTTTTTCCGAGGACCAGCGCGCCGGCTTCCTTCAACCGGGTGACGGAGCTGGCTTCAGGACCATCAAAGAGGATTGGGGGAAGGAGTGATCCGCAGGTTGTCGTGAAGCCGTCAGCCCGGAAGAGGTCTTTGACACCGACACAGATTCCGTAGAGAGGGGGGCGTTGTGAAGGATCAGGGAAACGGCGTTGAAGATCGCGAGCCTCACGGATCAGTCGTTCGCGCCTCCCTGGTTCAGGCATTAGAGCCTGGATGGTCGGTTCACTTTTATCGATCACATCGCAGATATAGTTGATGGAATAGACGAGATCCATCTGGTCAGTTCGGAGCATTTCCACTACGTCGCTGAGAATGGCCTGGGCACTGTACATGGTTGACCTCCGTGAACACATGTGGGATTCGCTGTTTCAGGTTTATCAGAGCATTACCTGTAGCGGATTGATGGGGGGAAAAACTGCGCACGCCCGGCCATGGGCCGGGCGTGCGCAGGGCAGAGGCGAGTATCAGGGCTCGATGGCAATCAGGCGGCAGAGGGATGACTCGAGTTCGATGCCGCGCAGAGGGAAGAGACCGACCCAGACGCGCTTGTTGCTCACTTCGTTGATCTGTCCACCGATATTCTCGGCGTGGACAAGACCACGGGGGAAGAGCTTGAGGTGCATGACCTGGTAATACTCTTCGGGCGGGAAGAGCTCATCCCATGCCTTGCCGTATTCTTTTTTCATCTTCTCTTCGGCTTCGGTAAAGAGCTTGGGATGCCAGTTGCGGATGATCGTATTCATCGGGTGGTCGGCACTGCCACAGTCCACGCCGATCCACTTGATGTTCATCTCCAGTGCCCACTTGTGGAAGGACGGATCCGGACCCGGGTGTTTGCAGAAATAGCGGATTTCATCCGAACCGGGCTGATCCCAGGCATAGCGGTTGTATCCCGTGTTGATGATCAGGATGTCGCCTTTTTTGACTTCGACCTTTTTCATGATCATCTCGGGAGTGTAGAGGCTGTAATCCTCGACTTCTTTCGAGATGTCGGCCACGACACCGGGCCCGTACCAGAAATCGAGCGGTGTATCACCGATGGACCGGCCTGCCGCATAAAAATGGATCTCGCCGTCAATATGTGTCCCGACGTGGTTGCTTGTCTTGATGATCTGGCCGTTTGCACCCTGGCCCATGTGGGCACCGGCAATGCGTTTGAAGTACTGGACCTGGAGGGGCATATAGCTGGGCCAGGGCGGGGTGTGAACGCTCAACCGCTGGGTCAGATCATAGATCTTGGCCTTGCCCATCAATTCGAGAAAATCCTGGGTATTCATTCATCTCTCCTTGTTTGGTTTCTGCTTCTTTCGTAAAAAATAGTCATTTACAGATGCAAGTGACTTTTTGGGAACAACCTCAGTCCTGACCGGGAGCGAGATGATCCCGGTCAGGTTTGGACTCACGAGAGACTTTTTGCCAAGCCCTCAAAGGCTTTGATGAACGGCTCGATCGGCGCCTGGACCACACCGGCACCGACCTGGCCGACGCCGGGATTTTTATGGGCCACACCGGTATCGATGAAGGGTGTGATGGCCTTGGCGATGACGCTGCGGACATCGATCCCGGTCGGGGTACCCCGGAAATTGAGGGCCGGAATCTGGTAGACGTTGTTTTCACCAAACGCGATCTCGTACATGGTCATCGTGTAGTTGATGGCGTCCCGGGCCGTCCCTCCCACGAACTGGACGATGGCCGGAGCCGCCGCGATGGCAAATCCGCCCAACCCGAAAGTCTCGGTGATGGCGCTGTCCCCGATATCCGGGTTGGCGTCTTCCTTGGTGAAACCGGGGAAGTAGAGCGCATCCGGAACGAGAGCTGGGCCGGTAAACCACTGGCGGTCCGTACCGGAAAGCTGGATCCCGAAGTCTGTTCCGTTGCGGGCCATCACCACCAGCAGGCTGCTTCCCTTGATGCCACGGGCGGCATCAAGCGTGCATTTTCCGGCAGGCATGGAGAGGTTGAGGAAGAAGTGGTCGTTCCCGTTGATGAACTCGAGGACCTTGGCCGCTGCATCCTTGTCATCACAGGTGCGGATCACGGCGGGCGCGATGGCACGATAGAGAAGGGAGGTTCCGGCACGGTTCCGGTTGTGGACCTCGTCGCCCATGTGCAGAGCCTGGGCAATCATGTTTTTGAGGTCGATCCCCTTCTCGAAACTCTCGATGGCCTTTTTCAGGACCGGGTACATCACGGTTTCGAGCCATTTGAGACGCTCGACAACATCATCACCATAGGCACCATAGCGCAGAACCTTGCCGAGTCCTTCGTTGAGGGTGCAATAGGCCTGATTCCCGAATGTCTCGTTCTTGACGATAAAGACGGGCATCGAAGCGGAGACAATGCCCGCCATCGGACCGACGGCATCATGCTCGTGACAGGGAGCATATTCGATTTTTCCGGATGCAGCCAGGGCTTCGGCCTCTTCCGGGGTTTTTGCCATTCCCTCGTAGATCAGGGCTCCGATGACGGCACCGCGCGTCGGGCCGGACATACGCTCCCAAGTGATGGGAGGACCGGAGTGGAGAATGAGATTTTTTTTCATGCCCGGGATGGTATCGAGAGCCACTCCCATTCCGGTCAAAACGGGTTTGCCCTTGAGAATGATCTCGAGGGCTTTGGCATTCGCTTCGTCAATCTTCGCGAGATTGTCGTCGATGATGTCGAGCGACTCCGGGCTGACACCGACCGGGGGTTTCCAGTCAACCTGGATGACGGAAACACCGCAGTGTGCCAGGTCATCCCTGAACGCGGTCATTCCTGTATTGACTACCTTGACTTCCTGGCTAAAAAGATCGTTGATGGCCATGGATCACTTGCCCTCCAGTATGCGGATGATATTGCCGGCCAGTTCGCTGGCGGCGGCGTTTGACGGCATCATGATGGCACCGGCTCTTTCAAGTCCTGCCTTGATGCGGGATCTGTTTTGCGGGTCCCCGTCCGTCCCGGTAATGGAACAGATGATCAGGAGTTCGGGGGCGATTTTTTTGGCTTCGGTAAACGCGGGGACGAACTCGGAGAGCGGGTCCATGTGGGAACCGTACCCGAGAACAAGATCCAGGAGGAGGATGGCGACATCCTTGTCGGCGGCTTCATCGGTGATCTTCTTGTTGCGCAGCGAAAAATCGATCATCGGGTGGGGCCGGCCGACGGTAAACTCGTCCTCGCCCAGGTCGATGATGGTGTGCCCGACGCTTTTCCATGAGTCCTTGAGGCGGTATTCGGGGTTAAGGGGAGCATTGCTGTTGATGTATCCGATCATGTCTTTGCAGATCAACTGTGTTTCGTCACAGAGCGTTCCGCCCGAAAAGAGACCGCGCAAGTACTTCCCGCGGCATTTGGGCGTTAGGGCTTTGGCCTGCTCGATGATGCCAGCCTTGCGGTCCGCGATCTTCTTTTTGCAATCATCGACGCTGGCCCCCTTGGACAGGGCGGCTGCGATGACGGCGGTTTCCTCAAGAGTAGAACCTGCGATGGCACCAGCCGCTTCGAGGATCTTGGGATCTCCTCCGATAAAGATGCCGACAACGGGTTTTTTGATGGTCTTGATTTCATCGGCGATCTTCCGCAGGACGGATTCATGCGGAGGTTTGGAAACGAGAACAATGACCTTGGTTGCCGGATCGGCAGCCAGGGCACGCATGGCATCAATGAACATGATTCCGCCGATGGCTTCCTTGACATCACGACCGCCGGTTCCGATGGCTTGCGAGATCCCGGCGCCTTCGTTGGAAATGATCGTCATCACTTCCTGGAGTCCGGTTCCGGAAGCCGCTACGATTCCGCAGTCGCCCTTTGAGAGGACGTTGGCAAAGGCCAGGGGGACACCGTTGATCACGGCTGTACCGCAATCCGGACCCATCACAAGGAGTCCCTTGTCGTGGGCAAACCGCTTGAGCTTGATCTCGTCCTCGATGGAGACATTGTCTGAAAACATCATGACATGCAGACCCTGTTTGAGCGCCCGCATGGCCTCGCGACCGGCATAGCGGCCGGCGACCGAGATAAGGGAAATATTCGCACCGGGCAGGGCCTCGACTGCGCCCTCGAGACTTTTGGGGGAAAAATTGCTTCCACCCTCATCCTTTTTGTTGCGGAGTGCCTTGAAAAGATCATCGATCTTGACCAGAGTCTCCTCGACAACCTTGTCACTGTCGGCTTTGAGGGCCAGGAGGAGGTCGGTATCGTCCGCCTGGTCAAACAGCTCGGGGATGTAGAGATTCGCGCCGCGGACGATCTCTTTGTTCTGCGCTGTTCCCATCACAATCGCAGAATCGGCGATACCCGGCAGCGCATTGACCTCTTTGGAAACGATCATCAGGCTGACGGAGTCGAAATACTCGCCTTTTTTGACAAAACCTTTAAGCACCATTGTTTCTCTCCTTGTGCCAAGATACAAAAGAAGGTGAAAATCTCGAATACCGGCCGGCGGTCAGGATAAAACCGCTGGCCAGATCGGAGCCGGACGTGGAGCCGTGAGCCAGAACACGGCGAAAAAGTGTTTCGAGTCTGGTTTGTCCATCGGGAGTGGTCGTATCGACGGAAAGGATGGCTTCGGCTGCATCCCGCAGGGCAAGAGGCCAGCGACCAGCGATCGCATGATCGAGAAATGTCCGTGAAAAAACGGAACATGTCGGCAGAGCAGCCCGAAGATGTGTCGAGAGTTGATGGATGGGGCAGACCTTCCGGTTGGTGGCATTGGCGAAGTGCATGCCAAAGAGAACACCACAGAGAAAATCATCACCGCTCGGAGTCAATCCATAGCCGCTTCCGAGCAGCGAGGCAACAGCCTGTCCATACTCCTCACGCCAACAGGCTTCGGCTCCATCAAGAAAATGTTGGAGCATGATCCGGTCAAAGTTGCCGGAAAAGGCACTTATACGCGAATGATCGAGGACAACCGCCATACTTTTTTCAGGGGCTTCGCTGAGGAGAATCTTTTGAAAGAGCATGAGGGCCGGTTGGAGATCGATTGGCATGGAAAGTTCCGGAAGCTGGAGTGTCTCCCGATAGCGTTGGGCCCCTTCGATCGGGAGGACGAGACTGTCGAGTGAGAGGGCGGTTTCGGTGATGCTGACTGATTGGACGGTGGAAACCAAATCCGATGGGAGATCGGGCGAAAGAATGATGGTGGACGGTCCGGCTTGATCGGCCTGGTCGGTAATCCCGACAATCCCGGCCTCCGTCAGGATGTCGATGAAGGCATGGAACCTGGCATAGACCCGGTATTCCCCGGGAAGAACGGATGCACCGATACCGAGAACCCTTGGGCTCGAAATACGGCAACGCCTCGGACAGGGGTATGGGGAAAGACCCTTCATTGGCCATCCTTGTTCTTGTGAGGAAGAAATCAGCACAAAAAGCATAGTACGGGCTTGATGGTGATGTCAAGGATGAGGGCGGGGGCGCCAAGTCTCTGACGGATATCTGTGATCCAGTCTGGCGCAAAAAAGCGGTCTGCGGAAAGAGGAAGGAGAAACCGGGCGCTGATGCGGATGCTCGAAGATCAAGTTTGAGTATATTGATATATTGAAGCAGAGTAGAAAATACAGGAGCAGGCCATGTCACCTTTGCACGGATCCTTTGATTCCATGTTCAGCCCGGCACGGTTGGGAGAACTGAGCGAATCCTCGCGGCAGATCGGAAACGATCTTGACAGCCTCAATTCCCGACTTGATTTCGCCGGGTCCAATACCAAACAACTGGCCATCATGTTCCGGACACTCTTTCAGGCTGCCGCCAGTCGAGGCCTGATTTCCGACACTGAATTCCGCGATCGTCTCGATTCAGTTGATCTGGGGAAATGGACGCAGTCCGGAGAGAATAGCGGGCAATGATGCTTGCGGTTTCCGCATGTTTCGTGTACAGTATTCCAATAGAGGAGGGAAGTATGCCATTTTCCGACCAATTATTCAGCAATTTGTTTCCTGCAGCCAAGATGCGCGAGCTTGAAGATCTCAATCGCAAGGAATATGAAGATGTAAAAAACGACATAGACAGCATCAAGCAGCGGCTTGAAGATCTTGAGGTGTGCAACAAGCAGCTTGGGATCATGTTCAGGACCTTGTACGATCTGGCCATTGAAAAGAATATGATCACACGTGAAGAATTCAGGGATCTTCTGGATAAAGTCGATCTCTCTGAGTGGGTTTGAAGTCCCGTATCGTCGGGGTCAGAATCCGTTCTTCCGTTCTGTCGAGGGCGCCACTTCCGTGGTCGCCCTCTTGTTTTTTTCCGGTACTTGAATACCCAAAAATGACGACAATTCCAGGGGGTGAGACTACCGGTTTCTTCCTCGCAGGCGGCCAAAGAATCTTCTGATCGGCGCGAAAATGGCGTTGAGGATTCCCTTTCGTCCATGTTTGTCACAGGCCATCATCAGGGCATGTATTGCGGCATCTTCGAGGACACTCCAGAGTCTCGTCCGGTCGGTGGCATAGCGCAAGAACTCGAGGGGAATCTGGAACGCCCCTTTATGTCTTCTGGCCCCCCCATGATGCGTGATGCTCTTGATGATCCGTTCAAGATCAAGATCTCCGTCCCGGCTGCGGAGAGAGGCATCCAGGACAAGCGTCCCACGGGCCGGATCCTCGATGCCTGCAAACACGACAACGGCTTCGGCCTCCCGGTGTGCCTCCAGGAGCCGGTCAGCGACAATGGCAATCGTATCGCGGGATGTGGCGTCAATATAGCCCAGGCCCGTTATTAACCAGCCTTTGTAGGATACCGCGTGTTTTTCGGCTTCCTCCTGTTCATGCAGGATCTCGGACGAGAGCGTTGGGAGACTGATTCTCCGGACCAGTCGATCGTCAGCATGGTGCGACAGGAGACCAAGGGCTGCACGATCCATATCCCCGGCAAGACGCATCTGGTCGGTGTCTGTCAGGATCCCGGCCAGGAGGGCACTCGCGAGAAGGCGTTTTTTGTCATGCTGGAATCGGGCATTCTCGTCAAAGACGGCAACAGCGATGATGGTTGAGGCTGCGCCACAGGCTGTATTGATGGAACGGACCTTGGCGACCGGTTGGTTCGGGAACGGTGTGTGGTGATCGATATGCAGAGAGCAGGGGACCCACTCCGGCAGAGTCTCAAGTCGGGCATCGGGATAATCGACGATACAGTACCCATCCCCCTTCCGGACAGCGCGTTTCAAGGTCTCCAGCATGTGCAACCGCAGGCCCAGCACGCGGACCAGGGCCCGGTTTTGCGAGAGGGATGGTGGCTGTTCGATATATACGAGGGATGGCACCCCGGCTGTCTCTCCGAGAAGCGCCAGGGCCCAGGCTGAGGCCAGAGCATCCGGATCGGGAGAGCCACGAATGATGATGTGCTGTCTTTTGCAGGAGGACAAGGCGTCCAACAGGGTCTGCAGTGTAAGGGAGGATTCCATACAGACAATTTTCTACCCGGTTGGCGGTTCCGTCAAGGCAAACATTGTGCCAATTGGAGGAAGAAACCTGTATTTTGTAGCACAAAATCTAAATAGGCGCAAGATGTTGTGCCCGCTTGCCTTTTGCTCGATCGATAGCTAGACTTGTGCAGGCCGACGGCCCATTCACTCGAGAATTTCTTTGCACAACATCTCCGCATCCGCGGGCGTATACATACGTGGGTTGAATCGTATTGGAGTCTTCCGGGAGGAATCATGCAGCATACACGACGTTTTACTTTAAGCGGCGAAGGTCCTTGGTCAAAGCTCGAGTTTGAAAAGCGGGAGTCTTCGATTCGAAATCCGGACGGCAAAATCATTTTTTCCATGGATCCTGTGATTGTCCCGGCGAGCTGGTCCCAGGTGGCCACGGACATTATTGCCCAAAAATACTTTCGCAAGGCCGGTATCCCGGCCATCACGCGTCGTGTCTCCGAGCAGGGTGTCCCTGAATGGCTTCAGCGTTCCGAAGCCGATGAGGATGCCCTGGCCGCCTGGCCTGCCAGTGAGCGGTATATCCACGAGAACGATGCCCGTCAGGTGTTCCACCGGATGGCAGGAACCTGGACCTGGTGGGGCTGGAAGTACAGATATTTTTCCTCCGAGGAAGATGCCCGTATTTTCTATGATGAAATCTGCTACATGCTGGCAAACCAGATGTGTGCGCCCAACTCGCCACAGTGGTTCAATACCGGGTTGAACTGGGCGTACGGAATCAACGGCCCGGCACAGGGGCATTATACGGTTGAACCGGATACTGGCGAGGTTCGTCTTTCCCAGGATGCGTACACCCATCCCCAGCCCCACGCCTGCTTCATCCAGTCCGTCGAGGACGATCTTGTGGGTCCGGACGGGATCATGGACCTGTGGACCCGGGAGGCCCGACTCTTCAAATACGGTTCGGGGACGGGAACGAATTTTTCGGCGATTCGCGGTGAGGGAGAACCTCTTTCGGGAGGCGGGCACTCTTCGGGGTTGATGAGCTTTCTCCAAATTGGAGACCGTGCAGCGGGAGCCATCAAAAGCGGGGGGACGACCCGACGAGCGGCCAAAATGGCGATTCTCGATCTTGACCACCCCGAGATTGACCGGTTCATTGACTGGAAAGTGATCGAAGAGCAAAAAGTCGCCGCACTTGTTGCCGGATCACGCATCATGCGTGACACGATGCAACGGATTGTGGCGGCCTGCGGCTTGGTCCTGGATGCCGACGCGATCGATCCCAAAAAAAATCTCCAGCTCGCTGAAGCGCTTTCACAGGCCAGAAAGAGCCATATCCCTGATGCCTGGTTGATGCGCATTCTGCAACTCATTCAAGAAGGAAAAAGCGAAATCGATGTCCCGGTGTACGATACGGACTGGAATGCCGAAGCCTATCACACGGTATCGGGGCAGAATTCAAACAACTCGGTCCGCATTCCCAATGAATTCATGCAGGCCCTTGAACAGGATGGTCATTGGAACCTCGTCGGACGGATGGAAAAAGCACAGGCCCGGGCTGAAAACCGGACTCCCAAGGCGATGCGGACCATAGCGGCCCGGGAGCTCTGGGACAAGATCGCCCACGCTGCCTGGTCATGTGCGGATCCCGGTGTACAATATCATACGACTATCAATGAATGGCACACCTGTCCCGAAGACGGTGAGATCAGGGCATCCAATCCCTGTTCCGAATACATGTTCCTCGACAATACGGCCTGCAATCTGGCGTCACTCAATCTTGTGAAATTTTACGATCAGGAAACCGGTGGTTTTGATGTGGCCGGTTTCAGGCATGCCGTACGGCTTTGGACCATTGTGCTCGATCTCAGCGTTCTGATGGCCCAGTTTCCCGGCAAGAGCATGGCGGAACTCTCCTGGAAATTCCGGACGACCGGTCTCGGGTATGCCAATATCGGCAGCCTGGTGATGATCATGGGCTACCCCTATGATTCCGGTGAAGCGAGGGCTGTGGCAGCATCCATTACTGCGATCATGCATTTTTCGGCTTTGTCCGCTTCCTCCGAGATGGCGGCAGAACTCGGGACGTTCCCCGGATTCCAGGCCAACAGGCGCCACATGCTGCGGGTCATCAGAAACCACCGGGCTGCAGCATATGACAGCGAGAGTTCCGAGTATCAGGGGCTGACCATCCAACCCCTCGGGATTGATGAAAAACGGGCTCCGGCCTATCTTGTTGCGGCAGCACGCCAAGAGGCTGATGCGGCGCTTTCCTCCGGTGAAGCACATGGCTATCGGAACGCGCAAGTCACCGTTTTGGCACCCACCGGGACGATTGGCCTTGTGATGGATTGTGATACGACCGGTGTCGAACCCGATTTTGCGCTGGTTAAATTCAAGAAACTGGCCGGGGGCGGGTATTTCAGGATCATCAACCAGTCCATTCCGCCGGCACTCAAACATCTTGGGTATAGCGAAGAGGAGATCGCCTCGATCATCGACTATGTCAAGGGGCACGGGACCTTGATCGGTTGTCAATCCATCTCCCACGACCGGCTTGTCGCAAAAGGCTTCGACAAGCAGTCCTTGAAGAAGATGGAGAGCCTGTTGCCGACAGCATTCGATATCTCCTTTGTCATCAACCCCGGCATTCTTGGCGAAGAGTTTTGCCGCACGACGCTCGGTGTGGACAGAGCAATGCTGGAAGCGGCTGGCGGAAGTCTCCTGACCGCGCTTGGCTTCTCGAGAGAGGAGATTGATGCCGCCAATGACTGGGTTTGTGGAACGATGATGATCGAAGGAGCACCGGGTCTGAAACCGGAACACTACGCGGTTTTTGATACGGCATCACGCTGCGGGAAACGCGGAACCCGCATGATCGCTCCGACCGGGCACATGATGATGATGGCAGCCGTCCAGCCATTCATCTCCGGCGCGATCTCGAAGACAATCAATCTTCCCTTCTCCGCGTCCATGGAAGATGTCAAGCGGATCTATGCCGAATCCTGGAAGCTTTCTCTCAAGGCGGTTGCGCTCTATCGGGATGGTTCGAAACTCAGTCAGCCGCTCAATGCCATCGCGGAATCTGTCCTTCTTGAGGGTCTTGAGGAGATTGTCCGTTCCGAGGCTCCGCGTCAGCAGCAGGTAGTCCAGATTGTCGAAAAAGTCACCCAATACATCGCCAAGCGCCGGAAGCTCCCCAGCAGACGGAACGGGTATACGCAAAAAGCACGGATCGGGGGACACTCCATCTATATCCGGACCGGGGAATACGAGAACGGGCAACTGGGTGAAGTCTTTATCGACATGCATCGGGAGGGGGCCGCATTCCGGAGTTTGATGAACTGCTTTGCCATCGCTGTCTCCCTCGGACTCCAGCACGGGGTTCCGCTCGAAGAATTTGTCGAGGCCTTTGTCTTTACCCGATTTGAGCCGAACGGGATGGTCATGGGTCATCAACACGTCAAGATGACCACATCTGTCGTGGACTATATCTTCAGGGATCTGGCCATTTCCTATCTTGGCCGGACGGATCTGGCGCACATGACCCCGGGTGACACGATTCGCGAAACGGATATTGCGACTCCTGAAACACGGGCAAAAATCGAGGGACCGGCGACGCCAGGTCCGGCTGCCCAGGAAGCCAATGCCGACAAGGTCCGTCAGGCGGTTCTCCAGGGCTATACCGGAGACATTTGCAGCTCATGCGGATCGATGACCATGGTGCGGAACGGAACCTGCCTCAAGTGTATGACCTGTGGTACGACCAGCGGGTGCAGCTGAGTTCAACAGACACCGAGCCGGTCCAGCATCTGGCGGTCCGACTCGTAGCTGCTTCCCTTTGTCAGAAGATAGTTGCCCGTCATCAACGCACCGAGTCCGAGATGACGTATGGCGTCTTCCAGACCTTGACCAAGGAGGGTTCTTCCTCCACAGAGCCGGATGGATGACTGCGGGAGGGCCAGCCGCAACATGGCCAGTGTCCGGATGATCTCGTCCCGCGACAGCGGCTTGAGGCCATCCATCTGGTTTCCCGGGACCGGGACATAAAAATTGACCGGGACGCTTTCGGGAGCAAGTTCGGCGAGCTGCATGGCCAGATCGACACGGTCCAAAAAACTCTCACCCAAACCGAAGAGACCACCGCAACAGAGTTCGAGGCCGAGTTCGCGGGCCGTGACAAGGGTGTCCTTGCGCTCTTTCCAGGTATGGGTTGTGCATACATTCGGAAAAAAAGATTCGGACGTCTCGAGGTTGTGATGAAAACGGACCAAACCGGCCGTCTTGAATTCGAGCAAGGCCTCTTTGTCACAGATTCCTGGCGAGAGGCAGATTTTGGGGAGGCTGGCATCACGGGCAACAGTCTGCACGAGCCGGGCGAGCCGGCGGGTATCCATGTCATCCGGGCCACGGCCGCTGACGACGATACCAAAACGCGCAACTCCCCACTCGCCGGCTTCACGGGCGGCCGAGCAGATCTCTTCTTCTCCGATCAAATCCCAGCCAGCAATGGTTGACGTGGCAAACACGGACTGCCCGCAGAATCTGCAGTCCTCACTGCACCGGCCACAACGGGCATTGATGATCGCACAGCGTTCAAACGGACCGTCACGGGGTGGCAGATCTTTGACCATGGTCTCGAATTCATTGGCACTCATCCTGGCAATTCGTCCAAGTTCATGCCTGACTTGCTCGTTCATGTGCTACCTTTTCACGGGGATGAATGTAAAGGTACGGGATGATGTGATGACCAGCAAGCAACCACTTGTCTCGACATGTCTGGATGAATCCGGGCAATTGCTCATGTTGAGTGTCTCACCTGTGTTTTCGGGAGAGATCAGCACACGTCTGTTGGCAAGCCTGCCCGATTTTGTGGCCGATGGACTGGCAGATTTTTTTGCCGGTCAGGACCCGGTGCTTCTTCGAATCCGGTGTTCCCTGAAATCCCTGACAGACTGGCAGCAGGCTATTCTCCGCGCGATGACGATGATACCACGGGGGCGGGTCATCAGTTATGCCGATCTTGCAGCATTGGCCGGATCACCCGGGGCAGCCAGGGCTGCAGGGTCCGCCTGTGCCGCCAATCCGCTCCCCCTGATTTTTCCCTGTCACCGGATCGTTCACTCGGATGGGACACCTGGATCGTACATGCGGCAGGCAGCACATCCGTTGAAGAGGCGTCTCCTCGAAATGGAGGGGATCGAGTTGACCGCTGAAGGTCGCATTCCGAAGGAATATTTTTTGTGAACAGGATTTGCTACCATTCCCTGGCCAGTGTCCTTCGTGCGTGGTACGGAAGGCCGATTCCGAAAATCGGAATCGATGCCGGATTCGGCTGTCCCAACCGGGGGCACGACGGGCGTTCAGGTCCCGGGTGCGTGTATTGCAACAACGCCTCTTTTTCGGTTTCGGCAACAACAGGCAGCGTGCAGGCCGCAATTACCGACGGTCTCTCCCGACTGCAAGGCTCAAGCCGCTGGGCACCACAACCCGGCATCCCTCTTATGGCCATCGCCTACTTCCAGAGTTACAGCAATACCTGGGCACGTCCGGAGATTCTGAGGGAGCGCTATACGGAAGCCATCAGCAATCCCGGCATCGTAGGTCTGGCCATTTCGACACGTCCGGATTGCATCGACGAACAGCGAGCGGACATCCTGGCCGAATTCGGACAAAAAACACGACTCTGGATCGAACTGGGTTTGCAGACGACCAGTACAGAAGCGCTGACCTGGATCCGGCGGGGGCACAGTGTTGAAGACTTTATCAAGGCAGTCAGGCTTCTGCAGCAACGGGATCTGCGGACAGTCGTGCACCTGATTCCCGGTCTTCCCGGAGAATCATCGGCTGACCGGGACTCGTGCGCACGCTTGCTGGCGGATCTTGGTATTTGGGGCATCAAGTTCCACCATCTCCAGATCGTACGGGACACGCCGCTTGAAGAACTCGCCCGGACCGACAAGATTCCGCAACCCAGGGCAGAGGAATATGCCGGGATGGTGGCCGAAATCCTGGCACGGTCCGGCGATCCGGTTGTCCACAGACTTCATGCGTCCTGCCGGCCGGAACTCCTGTCACCGGAGGACAGGAGTGATCCAGGAATACCATCCCTGATGCGGAAACGATTCATCCCCTGGTAACAGCCGGGATCAGAGATATTCTTTTTTGGGGGCCGTCAAACGCCTGGCTTCTTCTTTGTTCCGGACAAGCCAGGCAGGCTTGAACACCTTGGCCAGTTTGGCCTTCCCCGTCACGATCGTCTTGAAATATTCTTTTGACCACCCCTTGGTGACAAGGACGCGTTCCAGCGAGGTGAGACTCGAGGTGGCTGTCACATACCCGCCGTCAGCAACGAACATACCGTCAAAGCCGTATTGGAAGGCAAGCAGGATGGAGAGATCGCTGTAGGACCCGAAGGGCCAGGCAAACTGGTGCACCTTCCTCTCCGAGATGCCCTCGAGATATTTTTTAGAGCCACCGACCTGCCAGTGCATCTCGCGGACATAGTCATGCATGGATTGGCCTCTGGCCGGTTTATGAAACCAGGGATGCGTCATGCTGTGTGCCTGGATATCCACTCCGGATGCGGCCATCTCGCGAAGATGTTTTTCGGCGATCGGCTGATGGTGGTGTTTGTACACGAAAAAACTCCATGGAAGCTTGTAGCGCTTCAGAATCGGCCAGGCGATTTCGTACACACTTCTGTAATTGTCATCAAAGTGGATCACCACCGGCCTCGGCGGGAGTGTGACCTTGGTTGTCGAGAGTCCCTGCCGGTAGCGTACCCAGGCAACAAGTTGCGATGACGGAATCACATCAGCATTTTGGGAGAGCCACTGCATCTGCCATTCGAACATCTCGCGCGGGGTATGATAGAAATCGCCGCGGACATTGTCGATCCTGTGATAGCAGAGAACCGGCACCCTGACGGCGTTCTCCTGTCCGGATGCCGGGGCCGCACGATGACCCGCTTCCTCGTGCTGGAGGGTCTTCCAGGCGAGCTCGAACGAAACTGGCTCTTCAGCATCACCCGCGAGAACCGGAGCGGAGTGATCGTTGGTGGCCGTCGGAGTTTTCTCCGGCTCGGGACGGGCGTTCCGGGTGACAACGAACATGAAGACCGCAAACACAAGGGGCAGGGCGATGCCTGCTCCGAACAAGAGACGTTTCATACGCATGGACTTTCCTTGAGATGTACAATCACTCGTGCAAGACGATCCACAGTGGCCGGATCGTGCTCTGTGCAAAAATGTATCCACCCTGTCCGGGCAAGGTACAATCCTTCATTCAGGAGTGGTTGGAAAAATTTTTCGTCGAGAGCGATGCGCAGGGAAGACCCCTTGCGGTCCTCGACAAACCGACCGGCAATCTTGACAAACCGCTCGGACAAGGCAGCACAGACAGGCCAAGGGGCATGGGGACCGGAGAGTCGTGCCAGAACCGACAGGGCCCGGACTGTCGAGACAGAATCCGGCCAGTATGGGTCGGGGAGTTCTTCGAGCTGGCCGGGAAGCCATGCCAGGATATCGACACCGAGCGTGCCGTTGACAAGAACGAGCGCCGGCCTCTCGTCATCTGCCAGGAGGGAGGGCGAAAAGACAAATGCTGTTCGCGAGCAGTTTTTTATGTGAGGAACACCCTCGAGCCTGTGGATGGATGATGGCGCTATAAACGCCAGGGAGTATCCGGGCAGGATGCGGGAAAGACGTGCCAGGAGCCGGACATGGACCGGTTGCGCGTATCCCGAGAGAATACCGGTTGAAACATGGTTTTTCTGCTCTTGCCCGGTAAAGCGGGGAGCGTGGCCGAAGGGGAGCCGTCCGTCATCGAGCCAAAAATCGTGGAGGACCGCTCCATCCAGAGTGTGGAGTCTGGCTCCCTTGGCTCTCTTGACGAGAAAAAATCCGGCCTGTCCGTTCAAGAATGACGGACAGCAACCGGAGAGTGATTGAAGCATCCCATTGCTTTGCGAAAAAGTGACCGGAGTACGATGTGCCATTAATACAGTAAGGTACTGCTTCCGATCTTAAAAAGGAACAATTCAGGCAATGCCCTGCTTCTTGAAAAAGTTTTTGTTGAAGGTATTGAAATCCTGCAGGAATTCCTTGTTGATGCTGTAGTTGACACGGCTCCCATCGCGTTCGCGATTGACAAGGCCGATAGAGTTCAGAATATTCAGACTCTGTGAAAGATGTGACTGTTTGATATCGAGTGCTCTCTCGAGATTCGTAACATTCTCGGGTTTTGTTGCGCGGAGAAGATAGGTATAGATCTTCAGACGGTTGGGGTTCCCGAGGGCCTTGTAGAGGCTGGCGAGGTTGTCGATATCGTATTCGGACTTCATGGTTGTACTTCCTCCTGATAAATGGTCGATGAACTGGTGCTTGTTTTTTGCGGGCGAGAATTCTCCATCCATACGGACCACAATACATGACTAGCATAATCAGTACTTCGCAATTATTCAAGCAAAAAACACACAGCTATTTCTGAAGTCGTGATGAAGAAAAACCCCCCGTGGAAGACCGGAGGGCTATCTTGAAAACATTGTACGGATTCTGAAAGTCGTTATCCCTGGGTTCCGTGGCAGTGCTTGTACTTTTTTCCGCTTCCGCAGGGGCAGGGGTCATTCCGCCCGACCTTGTTGGCATTCCTGACGGCCTGTTGCCGCTGTCCCGGAAAGGCCTGATGGGACTGTTGTCCCCCGTGCGACTGCCCGCCACCGACGGCCCCGAACTGGCCAAACTCGTCGTGACTGGCCTGGCCCTGGGCATACTGGGAGAACTCGGGTTCCGGCATCTGGGGTGCTGTCAGTTCCGCGTGGTAGAGCAGGGTGACGGCCTCGACGTCCAGGCTGGTCAACATCTCGTTGAAGATCCCCATCCCGCGCAGCTTGTACTCGACAAGAGGATCTTTTTCCGCGTAGGACATCCAGTTGATCCCTTCCTTGAGCGCATCCATCTCATAGAGGTGGTCCTTCCAGCGGTTGTCAAGAGTGTTCAACAGAACGAGCTTTTCGAGCGTCCGCATATTGGCGCTGCCCATCGACTGTTCGCGGGCCTTGTACAGAGTCTCAAGGATCTTTTTGAGAGAGTTGGCAAACTCCTCCTGGTTGATGGCCTTGATATCCTCGACGGGGCCGATATCAACGGGAATCCGCATTTCGCCTTCGAGCCAGCGCTTGATGGATTCGACCGTCTCGCTGTCAAATTTGCGTCCGTCATCCGAATACTCCGCAATCCGGGCGTCAACGGTCCGGATGATCATCTCCTGGACGATGCTGGAAGAATCCTCGCTGTCGAGGACCTTGTTTCGCAGGTTGTAGATATAGGTCCGCTGCTCGTTCATCACCTCGTCGTACTTCAAGAGGTGCTTGCGGATTTCAAAGTTTCTGGTCTCGACACGTTTTTGGGCGTTGGCTATGGCGCGGCTGATCAGGGAGTGCTCGATCTCCTCACCCTCTCGCATGCCAAGGCGTTGCATGATGTTTTTGAGTCGTTCGCCTCCGAACAGGCGCATCAGGTCGTCTTCCATCGAGATATAGAATCTGGAGGCACCGGGGTCGCCCTGGCGACCGCTTCGGCCGCGCAACTGGTTGTCGATGCGTCTTGCCTCGTGCCGTTCCGTACCGAGGATGAAGAGACCGCCGGCTTCAAGAACCGACTTCTGGTTTTCGCGACACTCCCGATGGAGGGTCCGGACCTTGTTGGCGAGATCCTCGTCAAACACCGTGTGTTCCTTGCACCAGGCGTCAAGGGCTGGTGCATTCCCGAGAAGAACAAGCCGGACGAATTCGTTCACCTCTTCGGTTTCTGCTTTTCTCCCGGTGTTCTTGAGGGTATTCTCGATCAGTTTTCGACCCTGGAGTTCGGGGTTTCCACCGAGGATGATGTCCGTTCCGCGGCCGGCCATATTGGTGGCGATGGTGACACGGCCATATTGTCCGGCCTGCGAGACGATATCCGCCTCGAGTTCGTGGAACTTGGCGTTCAGGACATTGTGGGGAACATTTCTCCCCTTGAGCAACCGGGAGAGACGCTCGGACTTCTCGACAGATATTGTTCCAACCAAAACAGGCTGTCCCTGCTCGTGGAGCCGTTTGATCTCCTCGGCAATGGCGTTCAGTTTCTCGTTTTCGGTCCGGTAGATCCTGTCGGGGTTGTCGATACGCTGGATCTTGCGGTTGGTCGGAATCGCGACGACATCCAGACTGTAGATCTTGCCGAACTCCTCGGCCTCGGTTTCGGCCGTACCGGTCATACCGGAGAGTTTGACATACATCCGGAAATAGTTCTGGAACGTGATTGTGGCCAGGGTCTGGTTTTCCCGGGCGACCGTCAGGCCTTCCTTGGCTTCGAGGGCCTGATGCAGTCCGTCACTGTAGCGCCGGCCTGGCATGAGGCGTCCGGTGAACTCGTCAACGATCAGGACTTCGCCATCCTTGACGACGTAATCCACGTCCACATGGAAGATCGTGTTGGCCTTGAGGGCCTGCTCGATGTGATGCACAAGATCCATGTGGGTGTTGCCGTAGAGATTATCGATTCCGAGGAGGGATTCGACCTTTTTAACACCGTTGGGCGTCAACCAGGCGGCTCGGTCACTCTCCTCGACAATGTAGTCTCCTTCGTCCGACGGCACGTTCAATTTCTTGTTCATGGCCGCCATCTGTTTTTCCCGATTGAGTTCCCGGATCTCGTTTTTGATCTCTTCCAGTCTGGCGTTGATCTGGTCCTCGCGGCCCACCGCTTCTCCGGCATCAAGCTGGGTGTGCAGCTCGGTCTTTTCGTCCGTCAGGGCATCCAGTTTCCGGTCTATGAGCTGACCATGCGTGAAGCCACGGGTCAGGCGCGGCATGATCCGCTGCACTTCGTAATATTTTTTGGTCGATTCTTCGGCGGCACCCGAGATGATCAAGGGGGTCCGTGCTTCGTCGATCAGGATCGAGTCCACCTCGTCAACAATGCAGTAATAGAAACCGCGCTGCACTCTCAGGTCGGGGTGCAGAACCATGTTGTCGCGCAGATAATCGAACCCGAATTCGTTGTTCGTTCCGTAGGTGATGTCGCAGGAGTAGGAATGCTGTCTCTGCCTGGGATCCATATTCGTCAGGATGAATCCGACACTCATCCCGAGGAAATGGAAAATCGGACTCATCCACTCGGCATCGCGCCGGGCCAGGTAGTCGTTGACCGTTACGACGTGCACGCCCAGGCCCGTCAAGGCATTCAGGTAGACAGGGAGTGTCGAGGTGAGGGTCTTGCCTTCACCGGTCTTCATCTCGGCGATCTTGCCCTGATGCAGGACAATACCGCCAACGAGCTGGACATCGTAGGGCCGCTGCTTGATGGTGCGCCAGGCTGTCTCCCGGACAACTGCGAATGCCTCGGGGAGGATCATGTCCAGTGCGTCCAGCAACCGCCGTCTGTCGCGCAGGGCATAATCTCCGTGGAGAACCAATTCCTTGGGATCACAGCCCAGCATCTCGCGGATCCGTCCCTTGAATTCTGCGGTCTTTCCTTTGAGGGCTGCATCGTCCAGCGCTTGCATCTCGGGCTCAAGAGCGTTGATGCGCTCAATAATCGGCCTGATGCGCTTGATATCCCGCTCACCCTTCGTACCAAAGAGTGCGCGAATGACCATCTGTACCATGTATTGTATCTCCGTTTCACAGGCTATGCGTGCATTTCATACAATAAGGTACGCAGCGGGCAGGCGTCTTTCAACCCGGGCAGACTCGGCTTGCCCGGCCAGCACCTGCCGGATAGATTTATAGCAAAACAATCCCTGCCCGGAGGATGAGCTGTGCATACCGTCTGTCTTGATATGGAGGGCGTCCTTTTCCCCGAGATATGGATCAATGTTGCCAAGAAAACCGGGATCAGCGAGCTGGAACGGACGACCCGGGATGAACCCGATTACGACAGATTGATGCAGTACCGGATGGATATCCTCCGCCGGGAAGGTGTGACCCTGGGGGATATTCAGGCGGTCATTGCAACGCTCACTCCGCTTGAGGGTGTTCCCGAATTCATGGAATGGCTCCGCATGCATTTTCAGGTGCTGATTCTCTCGGACACGTTTTACCAGTTTGCCATGCCGCTGGTGTCACAGATCGGTTCACCCACCATTTTTTGTCACAACCTGATGACCGATGATGCGGGAATGATCTCGGGGTACCGTCTCAGACAACCCGATGCAAAGCGGGCCGTTGTGGATGCCCTGCGTCATGACCTGAAGATGCGGGTGATCGCGATGGGTGACTCCTACAACGACACCAGCATGTTGATGGCCGCCGATCAGGGTGTGCTGTTTTGCCCGCCGCAAAACGTCATTGACGAGTTTCCGCAATTTCCGGTTGCGTGGACGTATGAGGATGCCAGACGGTTTTTCAGCGAGGCGAATGACCGTTTTCAAGTCTGACGCCTGCAGACAAGACGCAACCAGAGATTGCTGAAGGCAGCGGGGGCGGAGAAGAGCATGGCGCGTTTGACATCCTTCCGGCTGATCTTGGGACCCTGCTCCCCGGTTCTGGCCTGGTTTCCGGCCAGGATCCGGAGGGTTTTCCGGGCAAACACGAGAGGATAGACGCAAAAGAGTCGTGCCCGCCACATTCTGCGGGGCAGGTTCCGGATATAGCGGACAGCGTCATCCAGATCGACTTCGGCCTGCTTGACCAGTTCGCCAAGGAGGTGTGGGTGAGCGCCCCGGAATCCGGCCTCGTTTCCGGCCAGCTCTCCGGGAAGGAAACACCGTCCCATCGACCAGTCCTTTCCGCAATCCTTGATGATGTTCACCATCTGCAAGCCGCGGCCAAACGCTTCCATGTGCGTTTCGAGCCGGCGCTGACGTTGTGCCGTCACTCCGGGGCCGGTCAGCGCAAACAGCCCTGTCAGCATCCCGCCCACGGTTCCGGCAACATAGTGGCAATATCGTGCAAGATCCTGGAGGGTGTGAATGGAAGCACCGGGCGTATCGCTGACAAATTCCGCCATTCCCCGGGCCATCTCCTCCGCCCAGCGCCGGAGCACCTGTCCGCGTTGTGCATCCATCCGCTTGATCCGCACAAAGAGTGCGGGGGCTTCTGCCAAAAGTTCAAGTTCGACCGGGGTGGCCGTGATTCTTCCCTCGAGCCCAGCCAGGAGTTCCAGCGCTTCGGCTTCTTGTGCGGGGTTCCCGATTCCGTCAGCCAGTCCGGAGAGGACATGCCGTCTCTCCGTCGCGGGCAGGTTCGCATCGTCCTCGACCGTATCCAGAAGGCGGCAGAGGAGATAGGCCGTGGCAACGTCACTCGCCAGGGTCCCACGCAAGACAACGATAGAGAGAGCAAAGGTCCGGGAGACCCCGGAGAGAAGATCAAAAACTCGCTGGTCCTGCATCGGCTCAGGTGTCACAGCATGTTCCCCTTGAGCCAGCTTTCATGAATGGACAGAAAGATGTCCACGAGATGCGGGTCCCACTGCCCACGATCCCGTTCTTCGCGAAAAATGCTCCGTGCCCGATCCAGTCCCAGGGCCGGCCGATAGACCCGGTCAAAGACCATCGCATCGAAGCTGTCCGCTATGGAAACAATCCGTGCTTCGACCGGAATCGTCTCGCCGGACAAGCCATCGGGATACCCGTGTCCGTCCCAGCGTTCGTGATGGGATCGGACAATGCTGATGATGCTGCTTGTCGAGCGCAGGGGCCGGCAGATCCGTTCCCCGATCACGGGGTGTTGCCGGATGACGGTCCGTTCCTCGTCGGTCAGTTTGCCCGGTTTGGTCAGGACGGCTTCCGGAATCCCGATCTTCCCGACATCGTGAAGAATCGCGCCATTCTTGATCCGCCGGATATCCGTTTCGGGCAGGCCCGCCCTGCGGGCGATCTCTGCGGAGAGTTCGGCCAGTCTGAAGCAATGTCCCTCGGTATAGGCGTCCTTGGCCTCGACGGCATTGGCCAGGGAAAAAATGACACTCTCCGTGTTTTCCAGCTGGCTGTTCAAGGAACCCATGCGCAGGAGGGCATTGGCCCTGGCGATCAATTCTTTGATGTTGAACGGTTTGGAGATATAGTCATCGGCCCCAATATTGAGTCCTTCGACCATGGCGTTCAGGCTGTTGGCCCGAGCCGTCAGGAGAATTACGGGGATGCGGCAGGTGTCCTCGTCGGCTTTGAGGGCGCGGGTCATCTGATGCCCGTTCATGCGGGGCATCATGACATCGGAGATGATGAGATTCGGGGAAAACGCCTTGGCCTTGTGGACCCCGTCCTCTCCGTCCACTGCGTCAATGACATCAAAATATCCCGACAGGATGTATTTGAGAAACCCGCGCATCTCGGCATTGTCCTCAACAACAAGCACCGTACGTTTTGATTCTCCGCTGTACAACCCGCTGGGCGCAGCATCCTTGATGCGCTCCTCAAACTCGGCCAGGTCGCTTCGGTCAAGGGAATAAAAGTCATCAATCTCCGAAAACAGGCTGGAGACACCCTGCTGGGGGACAGGCCGGTCCGTCCGCTGACGCCGCCGCTCAAATTCGCCCCAGCCCATCTCCAGCTCTTCGCGGCAGATGTGGTCACTTCCCTTTTTGAGGGAAAAGCTGCAAACAATACCGTGCCCCCGCAGATTCTGCATCCGCAGGCGTCCCTGATGCATTGAAACAAATTCGCGAGCCAAGGCCAGCCCAAGACCACTCCCCTGAATGTTCCGTTTGTCCGAGTACTGCTCAAACTGGGCGTAGCGGTCAAACACTGAGGCCAGGACTTCGTCCGGCAACGGCTCGCCGCTGTTGAAGACTGAAAAGACGACATGTTCGGTCGTGTCCCAGATCCGGATCCGGATATGGCCGCCATGTTTGACGTACTTGAAGGCGTTGAAGACGAGATTGTTGATGGTCTTCTCGATCTTTTCGGAGTCCATGAAGACCATCACGGGATGGGACGGCATCTGGACCGTCATTTTCAATTCGTAGCGTTCTATAATCGGAAGATAGGTTTCGAGAAGCTCCTGGACCAGGTCCACAAGATCGTCCTCGCGCCACCAGACCTTGGCCTTGCCGGATTCGATTTTTGAAAAATCCAGCAGATCGTTGACCATCCGCAGGAGACGGCGGGAGTTTTCGTACATCAGTTTGAGATAGGTGCGCTGCTCATCCGAGAACTGGCCGAGCTCGCCTTGGAGCATGGATTCAAGGGGTGCAAGCAGGAGTGTCAGCGGGGTGCGGATCTCGTGGGAGACATTGGAAAAAAACGCGCTGCGGACCTCGTCCCGGTAGCGGATCTGGCGGATCTCTTCCTTAACTTGGAGCAACTCGTCACGGGAAAGTCCCTCGACCGCCTCATGGGCGCTGATGGTATTGTAGGCATTCTTCAGCTCGTCCCGCGAGAGATCAAAGACGTGTTCGTACATCTCGATGATCCGGGATAGATCCTCACGTCGGGCGATCTCACTCGGTTCCATGATCCGTCCGTTTTCTGTCGGCACTCTGTTCATCCTCAAGCTGCTCACGGAGAAGCCGGACTTCCTGCGAGGCAAAGAGCTCGACCTCTTCGTGGGCCCGGATGGTATCGTAGGCGTTGGCCAGTTCGTCTCTGGCGAGTTGGGCCGCCGATTCGTGGGCCCGGACCGTGTTCCAGACGCCTTCGAGCTCCTTGCGGGTCGCTTCCTGCACGGTCTCCTGTGCGTTGATCGTATCATCGGCGGCTGCAAGTTCGAGCGCTTCAGCTCGGGAGAGACGGTCATACATGGCGACCAGCTTGTCGAGATTTTCGACGGCCTTTCTCAGCTCCTCGTTTTGCCTGAGAAGCATCTGGATCACGGCGTCCTTGGACTTGAGCGCTTTTTGCAGGCTCTCGATGGTATCCATCATGCCACCCCCGGTCATACACTTGAATGCATGGACGATTCTGTACAAGGTCATGCATTCCTGTCCATGCACAAACCTCTATAAATATAGCCGAAATCTGGCAGGACTGAAAGAGGGACAACGCCAAGGAAACGCGGGATCGCCCGGGCCGGGCGTTCTTGTCCGGGAAAACGCCGGGAGAGTATCTTTGATCGGCATCGACCGCTCCTTGTCGGCCGGAGGATGTTTCCCATACAAGAACCAGTGAGGTAGCCCAATGATTCTGGAAATGATCGACCGCATCGCGAGTGTGCTTCCCGGGATAACCAGTCTCGGTGAGGATGCCGTCCGTTCGGCGATCACCAGGCCACCAAAACCCGAGATGGGCGACCTGGCCTTTCCCTGCTTCCCGCTGGCCAAAGTGCGTGGCAAGGCCCCGCAGGTGATCGCGGCAGAGCTGGTACCCGAGGCGGCGGCAGCACTCGCAGGCAGCGGGATCATCGTCGAGTCAGCCGGCCCCTACCTCAACTTCCGCTTTGACCGCAAAAAGGTTGCCGCCGGGATTGCAGCCCGGGCCATGTCGGGCACCCCGCTCGTCGATGATTGCGGCCGGGGGCGCACCCTCGTGATCGACTTTTCGTCACCCAATATTGCAAAACCGTTTTCGATGGGGCACCTGCGTTCGACCTCGATCGGGAACGCCCTCTCCCGCATCTACGCAGCCCTGGGTTGGAAGGTGGTGCGGATCAACCACCTCGGCGACTGGGGAACCCAGTTTGGCAAACTGATTTGCGCGTTTCGCCTCTGGGGTGAGCGCGAGCGTCTCGAAAGGGAAGACATCGCCTACCTGATGGAGCTCTACATCCGCTTCAACGATGCGGCCAAGGCAGATCCGGCCCTCGACGATGCCGCCCGGGCCGCCTTCAAGGAACTCGAGGATGGTGGTGCCGAGGCCCACGAACTCTGGCAGGTCTTCAGAGACGCATCCCTGCGTGAATTCGAGCGCATCTACGGGATCCTCGATGTCTCGTTTGACAGCTTTGCCGGAGAGAGTTTTTACAACGACAAGGTCGATGGCGCGGTCCAGACAATCATGGATGCGGGACTGGCCAGCACCAGCGAGGGCGCCCTTGTCGTCGAAATGGACGAAGGCTCAAAGGAACCGCCCTGCATGATCCGCAAGTCGGATGGGGCCACCACCTATGCGGCCCGCGATCTGGCCGCCCTCTTCTACCGCCAAAAGGAGTACGCCTTCGACCGCCTGCTCTACGTGGTCGGCGCGCCACAGTCCCTGCACTTTCGCCAGGTCTTTACCGTCCTGCGCAAGCTCGGGCTCGCCTGGCACGAGCGTTGCCAGCACATCCCCTTCGGCCAGGTCCTGCTCGAGGGCGAGATGATGTCCACCCGCCGGGGCAATGTCATCTTCCTCGAAGACGTGATCAAGGAGGCCGAGTCCCGGGCGCTCGAAAAAATGCTCGCCAATGCCGTCTCTGACGACGAGTCCGGGTCCGAGGACAGCACGGCCTCCGTTGACATCAGCCAGGCCACGGATGAACAGCGTGCGCGTGCCCGCATCCTCGCTGTTTCTTCCATTATCTTCTTCGACCTCAAAAACGGGCGCATCAAGGACGTCGACTTTTCCTGGGACGAGATCCTCAACCCGCACGGTGAGACCGGGATCTACCTCCAGTACGCGCATGCCCGCATCCACGGGATCATGCGCAAGTTCGAGGACCGCACCGGACTCTCGATCGACGAGATCCGCCAGACGGTGCCCGTCATCACCGAGGACACCTCCTGGCCCATCTTCGACGCCATCTCGCTTCTCCCGGACAAGGCCGCCTACGCCGCAGAAAACAACGAGCCCTCGGTCATCGCCCGCTGGCTGCTTGACCTGGCCTCGGCTTTTTCGACCTACTACCGCGCCAACAAGGTGATCAACGAGGACAATCCCGCCCTCTCGCGCGAGCGGATGGCCGTCGTCCTCTCGGTCCGCGAGGCCCTGGCCCAGGGGCTGCAACTGCTCGGGATCAGACCCTTGGACAGGATGTAAAAATTATTTTTGGGGAACAGCGTCCCGTCCGGCGCAGGCGTCACCCTCGTGTCAGGCTTCGCAACCCCCTCGGCCACCCGTGAGGCCGGGTGGACTCTGGTGCGACCCTGATTTTTCCCGCCAGAGCGATGATCTCCTGCCACAATTGCCATGCAGGGCAGTATTCTTTGAGCATCACCAACAAGGGCCGCAGTGCACCAGGCACCCGGCCGAAGGGAGTACCCAATTTATGAGTGCAGGACGAACATTCTCACTGGCCATGCGTGGGCTGAAAAACTTTTTGACAGGCAAGCCCCTGACCATATCCTTTGAAGTCACCTACCGCTGCAACGCACGTTGCCACCACTGCCACCTGGGCGGCCCGATCCCCAACGAAAAGCAGGCCACTCCCGAGGAGTTTGGCCGCCTCTGCCGCACGTTCAAGCCGGTCGTGGCCCAGGTCTCCGGCGGCGAGCCGACGCTGCGCCGTGATCTCGAAGACATCATCCGCGCCATGCGCCGCCCGGGCAAGCACCCCTTTATCGTGCTGACCACCAATGCCGCCACCCTGACCCGCGAACGCTACGAGAGCCTGCGCGCCGCCGGTGTGGACGAGTTCTCCATCTCGTTTGATTACCCGGACGAGCGGCACGACACCTTCCGCGAGATTCCCGGCCTCTTCAAAAAAATCGAGAGCCTCCTCGAGAGCATCCAGGACATCAAGGATAAAGGCATCACCCTGAGTTGTGTCGTGCATCGCCAGAATTTCCGCGAGCTGATCAAGATGGCGGAGTTTGCCAAAAAGTGGGGTGTCGGGATGAACTACAGCACCTACACCTGGATGCGGACTTCAAAAAAAGACGAGTTCATGATCACCCCCGAGGAGATGCCCGAGTTCAAACAAAAGATCGACGAACTCCTCGCCTGGAAGGAAGCCAACGGGACCGTCTTTACCGCCGAGTACAACTTCCGCAAGATGATCGAGTTTTTCGAGACGCAGGCCATCGGCGGTTGCCGCGCCGGCCAGCGCTTCATGATCATCGGGCCGGACGGGAGCATGAGCCCCTGTGGACTGATCATCAAAAACTTTGCCACCCGCAAGGAGATGATCCGCGAGTTCTCCAAAAAGAACGACTGCACGGCCTGCTTTACCAGCATCCGCGCCAACAGCGAAAAGAACCCAAGCCGCCTGATCAAGGACAACCTGCACAAGGTCTTTGGACGAAAAAAGAAAAAAGCCGCCCAGGCCTGATCGCATGCACTACTGGGGCGCATACTCATGCGCCCTATTGTGGCATGCCGTTTGGTGACACTATATCCCCGGGAGGGGTTCTGGGGCTGGGGCGCATAATCATGCGCCACTACTGCCGGCGATGCACACATCGATATCACGTTTTTATCATGGGTGTCCGGGATAGACTCGCAACAATCGTAATTATTTAATGCGTAGACCCCTCCAACGGGGTCTACATCGTTAACAAGCCTCCTCCCCCGCCACGTCCACGCAGGGGAGAGGGGGCAGCCCTGCATTATTTCCACGGTTACTTTACGTGTAACACTCCCGGAGTATCGCCTCCCTCGGGTCTTACTCATATTCCCAGGATTGCATTGGATCAGAGCATTTTGACATACTCTTCAGGAGGAAGATCGATCTCCCTCAAGATGGTACGGAGCAGCGGTCTGCTGATATCTCTGCTTCCATGATGCGGCAGAGTTGTGGTTCTTCCGTCCGGATGACGGTAGAAAGCATGACTTCCCTTCTGCCGTACCTTTTCAAATCCGAGTGCAAACAGGAGTTTCTCAAATTCTGTCGCTGTGCAGAGGGGCAGCCCGCTCACACTGCAACCCGGACCGTTTGCGTCCCGATAAATTCCGGGAGCGCCTTGCGTTCTTCCTCGGACATTTCTTCTATACAGAGTGCTATCACTTCGCGAAGATTGGCATTGAGTTCATCCAGCGTTTCGCCCTGGGTATGGGCTCCGGGAATCCCCGGAACAGTCCCGACATACAAACCTGTTTCGGGATCGCGTTCAATAACCGCATTGACCAAGAGTTCGCTCATGACATTCTCCATGCTGGATGCTCTGGAAAGAGTATCCCTTTTTCCACGCTTGGAGTCAATATACCGTATCGCCACGTCCCCGCAGGAATTCACACTCCACGCACGCCATCAACCGGGCGAAATGGGGCGAATAATCATGCGCCCTATTGTGGCATGCCGTTTGGTGACACTATATCCCCGGGAGGGGCTTTGGGGCTGGGGCGCATAATCATGCGCCACTACTGCCGGCGATGCACACAACGATATCATGTTTTTATCATGGGTATCCGGGATAGATCCGCCAAATTTATGCTTAACCAATTCGTATCCCGGATACGCATAACATATCCATGATTTTTTGGTCAAGAATGCCCCTGTGCGCTGGATACAAGCGAAGTCCCGCGTATCGACGCGGAAGATGTAACTGTACCCCAGCGGAGCACGCATCCTCCCCCGCCTCCTCCCAAGGGGGTGGGGCGGGAGGGGGCGGGGCT
>DAIREN010000005.1:43506-50091 GCA_036795535.1 Spirochaetota bacterium | reverse complement strand
CTACCGGGATCAGGCCAACCGGGACCGGGCCTTCGTTCTCAAGAATCGCACCCTCCTGCGCATGACCCACGATATTCCCGAACGGAATTGGAAACGCTATTACTCCGGGATCCGGGAACCGGCAGGAGGGAGCCGCCGCTTCCGTGCAGGAACCATTGATGAATCGATCGAGATCCTCGGACGAAGCGGCCAGCGCGGAATCCGGATCCGCGAAGTCCAAAGCAGTCTGGGCGACGCCATCATTGCCGCGATCAACAGCATGCAGACTCCGGCTGGCAGAATCAGGACCGCCCACCCGGACGCACTCTGCACAGCCCTCCATCAGGGACGGCGGATTTCGATGCCTGTGGTCATGGACCGGATTCATCGTGTCACCCCGCAGGCCGGAACCTGGCTCGGTATCAACATCATCCCCGATTACTACGCCGAGGGGCGCTTCAGGGTCCATCCCCAGAGCCTGCAGATCTTTCCGGCCCATATTCCGCCCCCGGTCCTGGCGCAACAGTCCTGGTCCGGCATATCACGAAATCCGGGCCTCGCAGTCGGGTTCGCTCTGTTTGACCCGGGCCGGATCTTTCTCAACGTGCGGGATCTCAAGATCATCCCCATCGTGAAAAAACCGTACATCCTCGAACCATAAAACCTCAGGGCTCCCGCATCTGCATGGGGGCAAACCCGACCGGATTGAGAATCCGTTTGAACACCTCGAAGTAATAGTCGATCTCCCCCGTTCCGGCATACCAGGCCGGCCAGAGGTGTCTGTACTCGCGCTTGTAGACATGTTTGACAAAATTCGATCTGTCCCGGTAGAGATCCTCGATGTGATGGAACATCTCGTGGATCATACCGGTCGCCATCACGTTGGCCATGGCAAAGCGGGCATTGATCCTGGCCCGTTTTCCGCCAGCAGTCCCGTTTCCGAACGGATGAAAGAAGCCCGCCGTGGCTCCGGCTAGTTTCTCCGAAGATGGTTCGCTGCTCGTTCCGGGATACAAAAAGACAAAGGCATCCCGGTCACGGTTTGCTGGCGAAAAGAGTTCGTTTTTAACCGGGCCCAGACTCTCCAGATCCGGTTCGATATAGTTGACGGCAGCAAAGGGTTTGCCAGTGGGATCGCGGTCCACCGGCTGCCAGACCCCGCTCCGGTAGGCGGGTATCCCCTCTGGCCGGATGCGCACCTCGTATTCGACAAGCAAGCGTCCATTACTGGCATAAAAAAAGAAGGCTGACAACTGCGCAAAACCTCTGGTGAGAAAGCGGGCCAGAGCTGCCTGTCGCCCGGTTGTCACAGGATGACCATCCTCCTGACCGGCAAAGACCCAGGCCAGCATGCGATAGCGGACGGTCTCTGCATGCACGTTGTTCAGTTTGGCATGCCAGAACTCGGCCGACCGGCGAAAATGGGACAGTGTCTTCCGGTTGAGACTCTCCTCGTACTGACCGAGTCCGCGGGAGGCCAGCGTCTCGGCCCGACCATACCAGCGGGCCGCCTCCTGTGCATCCCCGCGGGCCAACGCCACCTCGGCCGCCCGGCTCCAGGCCCAGGCGATGACAAAGCGGGCCCAGGGTACATACTCCCAGTGTGTACCCTGGGCCCAATCAAACAGCTCCCGTTCGCGCGAAGCCAAAACAGTCGCGGCCCGCAGGACTTCTGCATCCAGACCCGGGATCTCTCCGGCCAAAACTGCCGGTTTTTCGGCATTGATCCGGACCAATGCGGTATGGGTCTGGATCCAGCTTGAATAGAGGGCCGCGTGCCACCCGATTTGGATCGGGCGGGTCAGGCAGTCCTCAAGCGCACGGGCGGCCTCATTGGTCCTGCCCAAACCCATGAGGGCGGATGCCCGTGTCCAACCCCGGGCCGAGGGAAATTGTTCCGGCGCAAGTTTGTCGAGAAGGACAATCGCCGTCATGAAGTCTTTTTTTTCAAGCAAGGCCCGGGCAACAAGAGTCGGATCGAGGTCTTTGGCATACCGTCCGGCACGCTGTTGCAGCGCAAGCCCACGCGTGAAATTGTCATGAATCTCCTGTCCGGCTCCTGTTCCCCTTCGCGCAAGGCGCGTCGCTTCTTCAAAATGGATCCTGGCAAGCCAGTACATGGAGGCATCGTGTTCGGGGGCCTGAAACGGAACCCGGGCCAGCCAGTTAGCCTCATGGCGCAGCGTGGTCTGCATGCGGCGCGGATCGCCGGGCGCAAGCCGACCAAGAGTCCGCCAGAGCAGATCATACATGTGTCGCTGGTTTTGTGTTGCATCATCGGGAACCGCGAGCACACGCTCGATGATTGTCAGACCCTCATTGGTGCGTGCGGTCCGGAGAGCGGCTTCGGCCTGGTACCAGCGTGAAGGATACCAGGCATAGGAAACGGGCAGGGTAGCCAGCGTTGAAAGTGCGGCAGTGTAATCCGCCTTTTGATAGAAAATTACGCCCTGCCAGTATCGATAGTCATGATTGTCAGGAACAATGGCCAGCGCACGCTGGATATGGGCCAACGCAACTGCCCAGTTTTTTTCTTTATATGCCTTGATGCCGAGTGCATACTCGGCAGTAGCCAGCCTGACCGAATCATTCGCTATCCCGCTCTGGGCGGCCCTGACATGCGTCCCTTGAGCCCCGCAGGCCACAACAACCATCACTGTACCGACAAGCACTCCCCGTACCCAATGCACCATGGCGTTCCTCCGTCATACGAACGAGTATACACCCGTTGTGCCTTGTCGGAAGACCAGTGCGTCGGAAGGACACACACAGGACTCTTGCTTGCATGAAAGTACATTGTGGTGCCCGCGACCTGTTACGGGTTGTTTACAGGCTTTCCTGCTTTTCGATGCTCTCCAAATACTCACGCCTGGCGTCAACATTGTTTTCAGAGAGAAAAATTCCGCCAAACCGGAGGGTGATCAGACGCATTTGCCGGACAATTTTGATTTCTTCGCTGAAGATCTTTTTCCCGTACCGGATGGCCACCGTGATGATATCACCCTCTGCCAGATGATACCCGGATTCTATCAGAATGCCGCTGATACTCAGGTCATGCACAAGGCATTCAAAGACCTCATCAGGATTGGATGTTTTGAAAAACGTTGACTGGTAGACGGGAAATCTTCGGAACTGCCTTTTATCGCTCATATCATGGAACCGCCCGGTTGAAACAGGAATGGATTCTCTTGTCAAGATAAACAGTCATGGTGGATAATGCTACTGTTCAATACAGCTATCTCCAGAAACGAGACGGACCACAGAATGAATCTGAAAGTCGCCATTCTTCTCAGAACAGGCCTCGTATTCATATTGATTGCGACTTTATCAACAATTGCCGCAATGGAGATCACCAAGAACCTCTTGTTGTCATTGGGGAGGAAGTACGTCCTCGAAATGCTTGAAAGAAGAAAGGACGAGGCCAGTGAAAAACTGCTGACACAGTTGAAATATGCCCTGTATCTGGCCGAAAACAGGGAAATCGTTGAATGGGTCAAAAATCCTGTCAACACACAGCCCGTCATAAAACTCCTCAAACAGATCAAGGAGATGACAGGCAATATTGACACGTTTGCCGTATCTGAAAAAGAAAGAATCCTGTGGTACAACGGGGTCAACACGGATATTTTGTCCAGAGAGGACCATGACGATGCCTGGTACTGGGATGCCCTGCAGTCAAAAGAATACATGTTCAACTTTGACTACAACGAAACACTGAAAAGCACGAAGCTCTGGATCAATCATCCCGTCTATGTGGGGAACGAGAAGTACGGTGTGGTCGGAACCGGGGTCGACTATGATCTGATCAACAGCAATTTGACCGATCATTTCGGGAAACATCATGATACGATCCTGCACGATGAAAACGGCATCATCAAGATCCACATCAATCCGGAGTACATTGACAGAACAAACATCTTCCAGCTGTACGGGATGGATCAGGCTGTCTACAAGAGAGTCATGAAATCCGTCAAGATTGACAGCAAAAAAATCGAGACGATCTTCTCCGACAATGTGAATACCGTTGTTTCGGTTGCCTGGATCCCCCTCATCCGCTGGTATCTGGTGACATCCATTTCCATCAGTGAGTACAGGTTCGAAGTCTTTTACCCGTTTCTTGTGCTGCAGTTGTTTTCTTTACTGATTCTGAGTGCCATCCTCTGGAGAATCCTCAAAACTCTGGTCTTCAATCCGCTGGAAAAAATCAGTCTTCATCTCAAGTCGATTTCCGGATTCAGTTCCGATCATCCCATCATCATGCTGGAAAACAATGAATTCGCGATGGTTGCCGAGACAATCAACACAATGCAGACCGGATTGCATTCCTACGCCGAGAGCATGAATGACCTGGTCTTGCTCCGGACAACCGAACTCGAAAAAGCCAACGCGGAGTTGAACAAAAAAACGGTCTACATCGAAAACGAGCTCAACATTGCAAAAAAGATCCAGATGGCCATGATTCCCGATCATGAACAATGCCTGGCCTATGCCGGTCTGGATATCGGTTTCAAATACCAAGCCATGGAAGCATTGGGTGGAGACCTGTTTGACATCATCCGGTACGGAAAAAACGGCTACGGCTTTTACATTATCGATGTCTGTGGACATGGCGTCCCGGCATCCCTGATCACGGCGATGGTCAAAGTTTCTTTCAATACCCATGCAAAGTGGGGAAGATCGTCTTCCGAAATCATGGGGAGAGTCAACAGGGAAATTACGGAATTGCTGACCGGCACCGAAACCTATGTCACCGCCTGCTATCTCTCGATCAATCTCGAAGAGATGACCTACCAATACTCGAATGCGGGACATCCGCCGATGCTGATCTATAAAAATGAAACCGGTGCCCTTGTTTCTGAAGATCTCTCCGGCTTGTTTTTGAATGTCAACCCGGATACCGTGTATGAAATGAAAATCGGAAGCATTGCCGTGGGAGACTGTTTCCATCTCTACACTGACGGCATACTCGAAGCCTGGAACGATTGTGGCGAGATGTATGGCTCCCGAAGACTCAAACAATGCATTTTTGACAACCGTCAGTCATCAGCACAGGAGTCGGTTGAACACCTGTTCCAGGATGTCCAGTCTTTTGTCGCATCCGAAAAGCAGGAAGATGACCAGGCCGTCCTGTTTGTCAAAATTCTGTAGATTGTCAACCACCCGGATGCGGACGTACCCTGTTTCATGCCATACACACCATGTCGGCCCAGTTTTTGAAACAGGATGGACATTCGAGAATTGTTTCCTGCACTCCATCTCAAATCAAAGATCAACTCCGAGCAAGAGCATCGGATCAGCCTTGGCAAAGGGGACATAGAGTGCCAGATGGTAACCAAATGTACCGATACAATGGCTGTGTTTGACACCAATTTTGAATACACATCCGGGTACAAACACAGATGATGCTATACTCTCTCCGCCTCTGAAATCTTGAACAAAAAAGCCCCCCGGGGCAACCATAAGATAGGGTGTAGCTAACATTCCAGTTTCCGCATAGGGATATCGTTTTTGATACATCCAGAGTTCTCGAGCATGGGAGATTCTTTTTGATCGATAAAAAAAATGCTCGTTAAAATCAATGGTAAAACCAAAGGATAATGGCACAAGTATTTTTCCCATCACAGAAGAAAACGAGGAGTCCTTGTCAGCTGAAATATATCCCAATCCAAAATATGGCCCAATATGCAAACAAGTGGTCAATGAATAATTGATTTGACCACTCGCGCCCAAACCAAAGTGATCGCCACCGGCTTGACTGTTTGCACCATACCATATCGCTTCCAATCCAATCACAAGATGAATTCGGTTGGGTCTTGATGTTGAAACCCATGCATCGTTCTCAATCTCAGATGCCAGATAAACACTCAGCCCAAGATGAGTATCGAGAAACACGACATTTTTGTTGCCTTGAATGAAGTAATACTTTGCGCCTGCAGACAAACCGATATCACGCCTTTGAATCAAATCAACCGTCATACCCAGCGATAACGAGGAACCATGCACATTGTCTTGTACGACTTCCTGAAAAATCCCCGAAAAACAATACCCAACACCTAAATTTAATTTAAAGACCTTGAATCCGAAATCAATGCCTGCCCCGGCCATGAAAAAACTGTTTTCCGGACCAAACAATAATTCAGCGTAAATTCCTCGAAATAAATCCTCATCTTCTATTATACTCGCATCTTGGTAGCTGATTGTGATTTTACCAAACATTTCACTGACAAGATCGTTCCGCATCTGTTCATTTGGAGCAAGCAATGATCTCATATATCCGCCATGAACGTATAAGTATAAAGAACTATGATTTGATGTGGAACTTATATTCGTCACGGCCGTACCAGAATACAATCCACTTGATACCGGAACCAACACCAGAACAATAACGAATAAACTTTTTTTCAACATTGGATATCAAGCCTCCATCGGGATTCACTCGTTACGAGTTCTTTTAACATCAAGCATTGAGAGCAGGAGATCTGCTTCAGAGAACATCAAGAGATTTTCGGAACAGTATCTTGTCATTCACGCTCATAGCTCCATGTAATGGAGCAGACGTCATTCATGCCTGACAATAGTTTCCCTGTTTGTCCGAACAGAGCGAGA
>DAIREN010000005.1:0-43406 GCA_036795535.1 Spirochaetota bacterium | reverse complement strand
CTGGTAGCCGGATGCGGACGTCCTGCGCAGGACAGGATGTCCGAACAGCGCGGGACTGGTAGCCGGATGCGGACGTCCTGCGCAGGACAGGATGTCCGAACAGCGCGGGAGCCATGGCGAAGTACCCGAAAGGTTAGGGTCGGAAGCAGCTCCCCGAGACAGGCAAAGTCTCCCTTTGCAGGGACTTCACCCGTCAGGGGAATGCCGCCGAGTTGCAACCCATTAATTGTTATAAAGGGAAATTATTTTTTGTTTAAAGTGGAGCTGATGGGAGTCGAACCCACGGCCTCTACGATGCGAACGTAGCGCTCTCGCCAACTGAGCTACAGCCCCGTAAACACGATTGAATTGTACTCATCATGCTTGGCGGGTGTCAACAGATTTGCACCGTTCGACCCGGAACTTGTCACAGTGTGTCCAAGGCATTGATATTGCTTGTATCCATGCCATGGGTGGTTCTTCACGGCGCCCCTCGGTCAAACCTGTTCCCGTCCATCACACGACTCGCGTCAATCCCGCGAATGGATACTGTTCCCCGTACAAAAAAACCGGCAGCACAAGAGACAAGACAAGAAGCGTCACTTCGTGCTACATTCTTCTTGTATTCCAATTCATCACGAAACGGGAAGCGAATTCTCATGATCCAGGTCCAATCCATCAGCAAACGGTTTACCGTTGCCGGCCAGCCCTTTCTGGCTCTCGATGATGTCTCCTTCGAGATCGCCGAGGGTGACTTCGTCTGTATCGCGGGGACTTCAGGCTCCGGCAAAACAACGCTCCTCAATATCATGGCGGGCATTCTGTCACCGACATCCGGGTCAGTCCTCTTCCATGGGCGGAACATCCACCAGATGTCGGACCGGGAACTCTCCCGTTTCCGTGGAGACCATCTCGGCTTCGTCTACCAAAGCTTCAACCTGATTCCCCGCCTGACTGTGGCCGAAAACGTCCGGGCACCGTTGTACTTCGGAAAAAAGACGAACCACGATCTCGGACGGCGGATCTCGTCCATTTTAGAGACGGTCGGGATTCCCGAAAAAGCCAATGAATACCCGCACCAACTCTCGGGTGGGCAGCTTCAACGGGCCGCCATTGCCCGAGCCCTCGTCCGCACCCCCTCTCTGCTCCTGGCTGACGAGCCGACCGGAAACCTGGATGCGGCCACCGGTCTGGAGATCATCGAACTCTTCAAAAAACTGAATGCCGAGGGGACCACGATCCTCGTTGTCAGCCACGATCAGCGTTTCTTTGAAGCTGCGGCCCGGACACTTGTCCTCGATTTCGGAAAACTCGTCAAAACAACCGGACGAGAACCCCGCAAACCGGTCCGAACGAAAAAGAAGGGGGCATAAGCTCATGCATGGTTTTCTTCCGATCCTTGCCACCAATCTTCGCAGGAATTTTTTGCGCAGTTTCTTTTCCAGCATCGGGATCATCATCGGAATCGGGTCACTGTACTTTTTTGTGACCATCGGAAGCGGTATCAACGATTTTATTGTAGGTCGTGAAATGCAAAAGCTGCCCATGAACATGATGCGGGTCAGGACCACCGAACTCTCCCTCGGTGTCTTCCGCTTCGGCCAGCCGGATTTCATGCGTTCCGCGACGATCACCGAAAAAGCCCTCGACCGTTTCCATTCGATCAACGGTGTCCGCACCATCTATCCGGTGATGAACGTCCTCTTCCCGATCTCGGCCGTCCTGTCCTTTTCGTCCATCTTGCCCGACCAGAGCTTTCGGCGGGGATACAGGACGGACCTGATCATGTCCGGTGCTCCGGATGAACTGATCCGGGAGGATATCGCACTGACCAACGCGGCTTTCGACGGCAAGGCCTGGCCCATCCCGGTCCTGCTGTCGCGCCACATCCTGGATATCTACAACTCGGGGTTCGCCGCCGGGCAAAACCTCCCCAAACTCTCCGAAAAGGCCTTGATCGGATTCCAGTTCGACCTGATTTTGGGACAATCGACCCTGCTGCGCAGGGCAGGGGGACCGGTGACATCCGTTCCCTGCCGGGTTGTCGGGTTTACCGAAAAAGCGGAGATGCTCGGGCTGGTTATGCCCCTTGACCGGGTACGCGCCTTCAACCGCCAGTTCGTCGATGGCTGGACCGAAAACAAATACTCCAGCGTCTACATCCTTGCCTCGAGTTCGGACAAGGTCGCAACCATTGCCGACGAAATCGAAAAAACCGGCTTTACCGTCTTTGCCGAGAAAAAACTCTCCAACCTGATCACCCTCGTCACCTTTATTCTCGGCCTCTTTTCGTTCATCATCATCATGGTTGCGGCCATCAGCATCTTCAACGCCTTTACCGTCATCGTCAACCAACGCCGGATGGAAATCGGACTCTTCCGTTCCTTCGGAGCAACGCGCAACATCATCCGGTCCCTCTTCATGAGTGAAGCGGCCATTGTCGGAAGCGCAACGGGCCTGATCGGGCTTGTCCTCGGTGTCTTTTTGGTCCGTGGGGCCTGGTCCCTGGCACGGAGTTTTTTGCCGGCCTTCCTGCAATCCATGGAATCCATCTTCCCTGTCTCTCCCTCGCTCCTCTTCCTCCTGTTTGCCGGCTCCGTTCTGACATCCCTCGTCGCGGCCTGGGTTCCCGCCCTGGTTGCAAGCCGGATTGAAATCAGCGATGCTGTGAGGCGCACATGAACAAGATTCCATTGATCCTCGCCATTCTCCTGTCCGGATCTGTCCTTTTCTCGTGCGGGTCCAAAAGCCACGACCAGCTCGCAACCGCCGGGCTTCTCGAGTATCTCCCGACAAAGACAGATGCCCTCGTGCTTCTTCCTTCCCATGAACAAGCGGCCCGTCATCTGTTTACGATTTTTGTCCATTTTTTCGGTGATGAAGCCCTGCGTGAGCTCAAGACAAAACTCTTCCACAACCTGATGAACGAAACCGGTCTGGATCTCCTCTCCCCGGGATCACTCGCCGAAAACGGGTTTGCCATTGATCAACCCATGGCTTTTGCCGGAACACGGGGTGGGGGGATCTATGCATCCATTCCCCTCAACGATCCCGAAAAGGCTGAACGTTTTGCCACAGGCATGGCAGGAGCTTTTACGAACTCCGCTTCCGTCCGAATGGCCGCCACCGGGCAGGTCCGTTGTATCCTCAGTCGCGATCGGCTGCACATCCTGGCAGGCGAAGTCGTTGCCGGAACGAATCAGACTGCCTGGACAAATCTTGAAGGGCGTGTCCGTTCATCCTCATCCACGCTCGTTGCTGTCATCTCGGCCGACAACTCCCTGATCTCCGGGGGTATGCTCCCGGTATACGCCCAACCTGGCCGTTCCCTGATCACGCTGACCCGTGAATCGGACCGGATACTCGCCGAAGTGACCGGCCCGTCCATCGCGCTTGATCCGATCGCCCCCCTGCGCTCCGCTCTTCCCTTTGCGCTCCCGTTCGGATGGGCCCAGATCGGGCAGGGGATCGCTCCGTATTTTGCCCAGACCGATCTGGCCGGACTCTCCTTCATCATGAATCTTCGCAGTCTCTGGGACCAGACGCTCCGCCCCTTTGTTCTCGCACAGATCAAGCGCAGTACCAGGAATCTTGACAATCCGCTGACACGGCTCCTCTCCGGAGGCAAACCCCTTGAGGAACGAATCATCGGCATGCTGGATGTCGAGAATGCCATCCTGGGAAACCTGACAGGTCGCATCGGAGTTGTCCTTCGTTCTCTCAAGAATTTTTCCATTCTGTCGATTTCGCCATCCCGGCTCCAGGAATCACTGGATGGGGTGCTCGTCTTTGAAACACCACGCGCAGCTTCCGCCCAGGCCATTCTCAAACACCTTGCCGGTTTTTCGGCACTTCCCACGGGAAACCAGCTGGAGATTACACAATCGGATGATTCCGGCGTCTCCATCGTGACATTCTCCGCACCCCGTTTCAGGATGCCGGACATTCATGTGGCTGCCTGCGGACGCTATGTCCTGGTCGGTCTTTCAAAACCGGCACTCTCATCCCTGGCTGCCCAGGGTGAAGTCCGGGGGAACGTCAATACCGTCTTTGGCGCCAATGCGGCGAATCTCCTGAATACCACGGCACACGATGTCAGTCTCTCCATTGCCCCGACAACCCTGTTCGCTTCGATCACAGGAACTCTGGATGAGGGATCACGCCGGAATCTCGAACCCTTTGCAGCCCAGATTCGCAAGGCACGTTCGTTGGCGCTGATCCAGTTCCGCACGCCGACGGGAACCAGGCTTCTCGGGCAATGCATCCTCTCGGCCACACCCGAGGAGCAGGACCCGTTTGAAGACACGTCCCATGGAAGCGATCCATTGCTCTGGATCCTCGGTTCGATCCTGATTGCGGTTTTTGCAGGACCCCTCGTCTTCATGATTGTCAGGCGTTTCCGAAACCGATGAGGGCAGCCTGGTTCGAGGTACTGCTTCTCTTGATACTCGGGTCTGCAGCCTTGCTGGATGCAGACCCCTTGCAGAATTACAACATCTACACACATACCCCCCGGATCCGGATCGTCGAGACCGAACGTCAGATTGATTCGCTCTGGGAGTCGGACGAACAGTACCGGGTTGTCTCCTTTTTTAGCAATGATTTCCGCATGAAAGGAAGTTCTTTCTTCATTGCTGAACAATCCTCCAATCGGATGGTGGCCAGCAGGGGTTCCCTGACACGGATGTATACCAACATGTCCCAGGTCGCCCGGATCGATCTCTCCTTTTCCCGGAGAGGGCTCAATCTGGTCAATCTCGAGTTTCTTCATCCCATCGAGTTGCCGCTCTGGGCCGAGAGCATCGAATTTTGGGGACACGGGCACGGGATCCGCCATGGGTACCGTGTCATCTACCGGGATGAAGCGGGGCAGCATTACACCCTGGACTTTGGTACAACACGCCACTACGGCTGGAGACGGTTTTCAGCCACCATCCCGCTCCGGGCAGATACCAGTCGACCATTTTCGGAGCGATACAAAAAATTCTTCATCACAGCGCTCGTCGTCCTCGATGACAACGCATCCAGGCAAAAACCGACATTGTTGCATCTGGCAAATCTGGCGGTCAGCAGAATCCGGAGAACTCTCTTTAACCAGAAAGAATTCTGGCAATTCCGGAGACTGGTCACATTTGATGCATTCACACTCCCTGCGCTTGCCACCCGGTTTCACGGATACACAAATGTCTCCGTGCTCACTACCCGGGTCACCCCTTCTGGGCTTTCGAAAGCAGCCCATCCTCTTTTCTCGGGCCTGGAGATTCGGGCCGATTGGGTCCCGGAAGGCTCTCACCGTGCCATCGTCCGGTTCCAGACACCTTTGAAAGCCAATGTGTGCCGAAAAATCATCCTGACTGTCAAAGGTACCCGCAGACACGAGCGACTCTGGGTACTGGTGCAGAATCTCACCGGGTCATACTACTTGCTCCGGGCTGGCCAGGTGGATTTTGATGGCTGGCAAAAACTCTCCCTGGATATTCCGTACTGGATCATTCAACAGACCGGGAATATCACGGAAAGCCGTGGTCTGCTGATCCGTGAGATTCTGGTTGAACCGGCTGAACCCATGATGGCCAGGGATGGCCTGTCACTGATGTTCGGTTCCATATCTGTCGTCGAAGATATGGGCGATTTCCAGGCGCCGGCCCTCGAGATCCTTGAAAAGTGGTGATTAGACGACATCCCGATGCGTTCCATAGTCCCCCTGCAGTGATCGTAGGCCATATTTTCCCCGTGAACCACGTATATCCACGTAGGCGTACTTTCAGTGTGCTTGCCGAGTTTCTGGAATCATGGTAGAGTGGGGGAGTCGTTCATTCATCAAAGCGGGGTTCATCATGAACATAACGAATATCCGGAAATACCTGGCAGGGCTCGGGATCGCACTCGGTACCTCGGCTCTCATCGTTTTCATCCTCAGTCAATGGGGACTCTTCCAGCAGATTGAACTTCTCCTGATGAATCTCCGGCATGAAATCCGTTACGCACGGGAGAGCGACCGATCATTGTCGGAAAACGTCCATTTGCAAACCGCACGTGAAGGGAAGAGCCCGGATATTCATGTGATCAAGATGGACGAGCACGCGTTTTCCGCTTTTGGCCCATTTCCCTGGAAGCGCTCAACATATGCGAGGCCCCTTGAAAAATTTTCACAGGGGCAGTTGACAATATCCCTGTCATGGAACGGTATCCAGGATCCGGCCCATGCCAGGTACTGTGTCTATCAAAGCGAATCGCCAATCAGGACCACGGATGATCTGGCAAAAGCGACTCTCTCCAGGACCATAGCCTCTGCCGATGAACAGATTTTCAGTGACATCCTGATAGTCAAACCGGGACGCTGGTATTTTGCCGTCACCAGTGTCGATACCAATGGGGTCGAGAACCGGCATATTGCCTTCGGGACGAATACGACCAGATTCCCGGTCAACATCCAGGTCAAGCCGACCCTGGCTGCGGAAGCCCAACAGTGGGACAAGCAGTATCAGCTCGGGATGATCCGCGAACAGCCTAAATCGTCGGTCACCAATAGCAATGCGAACCTGGTCGGCGGGCTCTACGCCATCCTCAATTATCCCGAAGCGGTTTTTTTCGACGTTTTCATGCTGGATCACAAGGACAAGGATGACGATCAAGTCCTTATCAACAGTTTCGCCAAAAACAGTTCCGTCTTTGTCGACTATAAACTCAATGATGACAACAGGAGCCCGAACCCTCCGGACTTCACGAGACGGATTGAGGCCCTTCAACGACACACCATCGCCGCTGACCAGACTCAGGGCGAGCGGAGTGAAATCTACGCTCCGGGCGTCTCCCTGCCTATCCCCGAAGTGATCGAATCTGTCGACGGTGCGGGATTCGCCAACGCTGTCCGTGACGCTGACGAAACCATTCGCTCTTGGAAACTTGTCTCCCGGTTTGAAGACGAAAAATATCCCAACCGGTACTACCCGTCAGCACCGCTCTTGCTGGCCATGAAGTATTTTCGTGTTCCCCCGGAAAAAGTCCGCATTCTGCCGGGAGAATCCGTGACCCTGATGGACGCGGAATATCGCATCCGGGACAAGGATGGCAAGATTGCGCGCATCGAGCGCAAGGATCTTGTGATTCCCGTCGATTCCAACGGCGTTCTTGACATCCATTACATCGGGCCCCATGGTACATTTGTCGAGCACCAGGATGAGCTTTCCTCTTTCGCCAGCTTCGAGAAATACTCGCTCAGCAGCCTTTCGGACAAGATTTTCATGATTGGTCTCTTCGAACTTGCCATCAAGGCTGATGACAAGACAACGGACTACTGGCTGACACCTGTCGGACAGATGTTCGGGATTGAAGTCATGGCCAACACACTCAACACGATCATAACCGGGAATTTCCTCCAGCGGGCTTCTTCACAAACAAATGCCCTCGTTGTCTTTATGGTTGCTGTTCTCCTTGCCCTGGTCTTGGCCAGACTCTCGACGCTCAAAGGAGCAATCTTTGCCCTGGGAATGACGCTCCTCTTCATCATCATTGCATACGCCCTGTATACAGGGAATTACATCCTCAATATGTCCATGCCCCTGGCGGCAGTCTTCTTTACCTTCCTTGGAACAACCATCTATAAAACCTTGACCGAAGAGGCCGAAAAAAAGTACATTCGGACCCAGTTCGGCAAGTTCGTCAATAAAAACGTCGTCGACGAACTGCTCAAGGACCCATCCAAACTCAGATTGGGTGGAGAGCGACGTTCAATGACGGTCCTCTTCTCGGATATCCGGGGATTCACAACCCTGTCTGAAGGACTCGAGGCCGAAGATCTGGTCCAGCTTCTCAACTCCTATCTCTCGAGAATGACGGATATTGTCATCCGCTACGACGGGACATTGGATAAATATGTCGGTGATGAAATCATGGCATTCTGGGGGGCGCCTCTTTCCCAACCCGACCATGCCATGCTCGCCTGCAGAACAGCCGTCGACATGATCGCATCCCTCGAAAAACTGAACGCCGGACTGCCAGAGGAGAAACGTCTGCGGATCGGCATCGGACTGAATTCCGGTGAAATGCTCGTTGGTCAGATCGGCTCCGAGAGCCGGATGGACTACACTGTCATTGGTGACAATGTCAATCTTGGCGCACGCCTTGAAGGGACAAACAAGGTGTACGGAACCAGTATCATCATCAGTGAGGCGACACTCGATCTGGTTCGCGACCGGGTTGTTGTCCGTGAGCTGGACATGGTCAGGGTCAAAGGGAAACATAAGCCGGTCACCATCTATGAATTGGTGGATATTGCAGGTGACTGAACAAACTTCGGTCTCGCGGGAGTCCAAAATACTCCCGCGCTTTGCATTTGCTCATCCCTGACTCTATGGCTAAATTTTTGCTGTAGAGTCGAGGTTCATGGGCTCTCCCGGAGGACATGATGGCATGGTTCAGTAAACCCAAGTATACTGTTCTGGCTTCAAGCAAAAAGGATCAGCAGTCCCGAAATCTCTGGACAAAGTGTGACGGATGCGGTGAGACGGTTTACAACAAAGAATGGGAAGAAAATCTGCGGGTGTGTCCGAAGTGCAGCCACCATCAACGGATCTCGGCATCTGATCGTATCTCTCTCCTGATTGACGATGGCAGTTTCCGGGAGGAGGACGCCAACCTTCGGTCAACCGATCCCTTGGCTTTCTCGGACAGCAAGGGTCCGTACCGCGAGAAAATTACCATCACCATGGAAAAAACGGGCTTGCGTGAAAGTGTGATCTCGGGAAGTGGTCGTCTTGACGGTATTCCTGTTGAAATTGCCGCCATGGACTTCGAATTTCTTGGCGGGAGTCTCGGTTCGGTGGCCGGTGAGAAAATCTGCCGCACCATTGACCGGGCTCTCAAGCACAAACGCCCTGTCATCATCACCTCGTGTTCCGGTGGTGCCCGCATGCACGAGGGTATCGTTTCATTAATGCAGATGGCCAAAACCAGCGCCTGGCTGGGCAAGCTGAAGAGTGCCGGACTCCCATTCATCTCGATTCTGACACATCCGACCACGGGCGGGGTGACCGCCAGTTATGCCTCGATCGGTGACATCATCGTTGCCGAACCGGGCGCCCTGATCGGATTTGCCGGAGCCAGGGTGATTGAACAAACCATCCGCCAAAAGCTTCCCGAGGGTTTCCAGACCGCTGAATTCCTCGTCGAACGGGGATTTGTCGATCTGATCGTCCCCAGGAAAGAGATGAAATCCCGGATCGCCAAGCTCCTACGCTACCTCGGATGCAAACCATGAGATCCGTTTCTGTTGCCATACCGGGCTGACCCCCCGTGCCGCATCTTGTCCTTGATCGTGTCGCAACGAGTTCGGCCCCGGCCCTCAAAACAGTCTCGCTCGGAATTCGGGACGGGGAGTGCGTAGCCGTTCTCGGAGACTCCGGGAGTGGCAAAACATCCCTGCTTGCAACAGTGGCCGGTTTCATCCCCGTCGGATCTGGGGAAATCCGGGTTGATGGTCAAATGATTGACGGGTTGAAACCGGCCGACCGCAGGATCGGAATGGTTTTTCGGGAGTACGCACTCTACCCCAATATGAATGTCCAGCGCAACCTTTCCTTTGGCATGAAGGTGAGAAGAACGCCCGCGCATGTCATTTCGAGCCGGCTCAACCGTCTCCTGTCATGTTTGCCTCTCCAATCCGTCCTTGAAAGCCAGCCGGATGACCTGTCCCGTCTTGAGCAGGCACTGGTCGCACTCGGGAGATCGGTCATCGATCATCCTGATCTCGTCCTTCTCGACGAACCACTTGCGTCGCTCCCGCCCCGTGATCACGGTATGTTCACAGACTGTTTCCTCGCTGTCCGACAAGAATACCACCCAACGGTCCTCTATGCCGCGTCTACCCCCGAAGAAGCATCCTCGATTGCCGATCTGGTTGCCGTCATGCACGATGGAAGCATCGCTCAAACCGGATCCCCCGACGCTCTGTACTCACGACCGATCAATATCCATGTTGCAGGACTGACATCCTCCATTCCTCCCGCCAGAATCAACGGATCGATCTCCATCCGTGAACATGGGCCGGTTGTTCTTGTCCAATCCCGTTCCATACCGGTTCCTCCGGTAATCGAAAGCAGACTGATGGACGGACAACCCGTGATTCTCCTTGTTCGACCCGAACATATCGGAATCGGAAGCATCGAAGAGAGAGGATGCCTGCCTGGAGAAGTCTCCGCAGTGAAACGGATTCTCCCGGATATGCTGGTCACTGTTGTTCTTGAAGACAGAGCAATGATCCCTGTCCGGACAACGGCATCCGCGTGCCAAGACCTTGTTCCTGGAATGCAGGTCGGAATTTCTTTTGACCTGGCAAATATCATTCTTTTCGACCGGATTACCGGTGATGCACTCTACTGATACCCATATCAATGACCGTTTCTCCGGCCCGTTTTTTCTGCTGTCACGAGGTCCATGATAGGGTAGATTTACGGTACGGGGTGGAAATGAATCCTGACCAGGAGGAAAATTGGTGCGCCACGGATTGTTTTTTGCTCTCTTCGCAGTTCTTGTTTCCGGTTGCGGAATTGAGGGGTTTGAATCGTTGGCCGACCCCAATCCTCCCATGGCGTTGACGGCATTCTCCCGGACCAATGCCATCATCCTCAGATTCACCTCATACAACTACGAGGACAACTTTTCAGGCTTCAACGTCTATATCGGAGACAGCAAACAGGTGGTGGTCAATAAAACCTGGATTGTCACCAATGTCAACACTGAAAGCATCCCGACACAGAAAGTGACGTCACCATTTCTCAGGCCTTCAACGGTTGAGATTGTCCTTGACGGCCGATACAGAAACCGGCATCCCTTTACGCTGTTCACTTCCCACATTTTCATCGGAGTCTCAGCCTATGACTCAATCCGGAAGCTGAACTCGATCACAAGCGATGTCACCAACCTGGTCATCACGAACAATTAGAGAGGGAATCAGCCATGTTCCGCAAGATGTTCCTTTTTTGTGTTCTTGTACCGGCTGCAACAACGGTACTCCTCTCGTGCAACCTCAACAATTTCGCTCCGGCCACGCCTTTGCATCCACCTCTTGGACTGACCCTTGTTTCGTCAAATTCCACGATTATCGCCAGTTTCTGGGCATTCAACGACGAGGAGTTTTTCTCCGGTTATAATGTGTATATGGGTTCGACACATGCTTCTGCGAGCAACCGGACGGACGTACTCCCCAACAGTTCGGGTGGACTGCCCAGCTTTCCATTCGGGAAAAGTTCTGAACTCCAACGGCGGATCTGTTTCATTACACGTGATCCCTCCGGCGCAGTTCTGTCACCGGGTTCAACCTGGTATCTCACCGTGTCTGCCTGGGATTACCGGTACAGTACCAACAGCGCCCTGGGGGAAATCCTTCCTGTCCAGGTGCAATAGCATCCTTCCACAATTTTTCTTCTTCGGTGTAAGCATTTTCCGCACATTTGCCGAAAATAGACTGAGGCTGTGTCAGTCCGGAAAAATTTACACATCGGGGTACCTGCTCTATGGATGCATTGCTCAACTTGCTCAAGATGGTTTCTCTCGGATGCGCAACCGGGTGGATCATGTATCGTGTACTGAAAAAGCACACATTCGGGCATCTCTGGGGTGCCATGATTACTGGCATCGTCGGCGCTTTTCTTGGACACTTTGTCCTAGGTAGTAAAATCATCGAAGTTGAACTTCTGGACATCAAAATCGTCGCTGCACTGATAGGTTCATTTTCGCTCGTCTGGCTCTTGAGTAAGGTCAGCCCGGAGTAAACCCGGATAAATCGTACACCAGGATATCTGATGAAACGTCTCTCTACCGCATACATCCGGCGCTTGATTCTGGCTGCTGTCCTCAGCAGTCCAATGGTGCTCTTTCCAGCTTGGCTGAGTGATAAACAGGGTAGCTCCGCCAATACAGCGGTTGCCTCAAGTTCATCAGCCGCCAGCTCTGCCCGGACAGTCGCTTTTTCATCCTCGTCGTCCAGCATAGCACCCATGCGACGCGGATTTTTTGTCCCTTCGACTCCAGCCACATCCTGGCCCCGTGCATCCCTGATACAAACGGATTTGGATCCGGGTACAGGGAAAGTGATCGTACGCTGGCAGGACAGTTCCGTCATCAACACACCAACTCAAGGTACCCGGTACGCAGTCTATCGGGGCTCGACGCTTTTGTCCTCCGAAGCGGCGCTGGATACCGCTCAACGGGTAGGCCTCGTTGACGCCGGTGTTCGAGTCTACACTGATTCCGATGTCCCTGACGGGAAATATTTTTATGCTGTCACAGTCGTCGATGCAAACAATTTTGAATACTACAGGCCCGCATTCGATCAGAGCTATACCTTCGATGCCATCAGTGTCGAACAGGGCGTTCCGATCGTGACCGGAATTGCAGCGGCCTTCGAGTCCTCCTCAAAGATGATCCATCTCAGGTGGAACAACCCTGCCACCACGACAAATTCCCTGATGTACGTAATCTACCAGTCAACATCTCCGTTCATCAGTATCCAGGATCCCGGTGTCCGGGAGGTGGGCCGTGTCCAGTCACCGGCAACGAATTACTCGGTTCTCGTCAGTGGAGAGGGCTCATATTACCATGCGATCGTGACCCGCAATCCCAGTGGGCGACAGAGCACAGTCCTTCGAAACGGGTCCAATGTCACAGATGCAGCCTTGGCTGTCAAGATCCAGAGCGGTCCCGATTTGCCGCTCCTTGTCACCGGAATCAATTCTTCGTTCGATCCGAACTCACGGGTTGTCACACTGCGCTGGAAGTACCGTGATCAAAGACTCCCCGGGCTGGTCATCTATCACAATACAACAGCTCCAATGACGATCAAAGGTGCCCTGTCGTCCGCGGTCCCTGTCCATACTGTCCGCCCGGGAAGTGGAGAAACGAATTTCAGCATGGCTGCTGCAAACCCGGGAAATCACTTTTTCTCCATCGTTTCCTTCGAGGGCATAAAAACCAATGACATTCTTCTCTCGGGTGAGAACACGATCGGACAACCATTGGTTGTACCATACCCGGATTTTTATGTCCGACGTACCAATTATATTGTCGAGTACGTTACAAATGTCCGGATCATCAATGTTGTCCAGACCAACACAAATCTCTATCTCATGTTCCAGACCAATCGACAGTCTGTCAACGCATGGTCAACCAATCTCAACCTGATCAAGGTTGACCGGTTTGTGACCAATGACAGGGTTGTCATCAGTGACCGCACGGTCACAAACCTGCGGGTGGTGACAAACACCCGGGTTGTCACCAATCAGCATATTGTCCACCTGACGAATATCAGGCATGTCACAGTCACCAACGAGCGGGTTGTGACAACGGGAAGGCCCGTCACAGTGACAAACATTGCCCGCAATGATCTCGTCCCGGAACCCTATCGGGAAGCGGGTGTTGCCCAACTCCGGTCAGAGATCCGGACGTTTTTCAATCATCGCGATTCCGGAAACAAGAATGGATTGTTCGGGAACATCTACGCGCTGCGCAGACTCCAGTCAATCACACGGGATCCTGATGTCGAGAGGCAATGCACACTCTTTATCGGTCAGGCATATTTCTATCTCGGAGAATACACGACAGCTTTCCGGGAATTCATCAAGTTGAAAGACTCTCTCCCTGAGGAGAGTCGTGGTTGGATCAATCGCTGCGTCGAACGCATGCGTTAACAAATTGAGGGGAGAACCGATCAATATGGACAGAAAGATGGTCTGGATCGCCATCCTGGGTGTTCTTGTCGCAGGACTGATCATCGCTGTTGTCATCGTCTACGGGAATGGCCGTCAGAACCGGAGCGAGGACATCAAGGATCTCGTTGTACAGGAGAAGCAGTATCAGAACGAGAACTCCCGCACACTCATCGAAAAAGACACAGATTTTCTCTTCCGAAATACTCCCAAAAAGGAAAATTTGCTGTACGCGGATCGTGCTTTCAGAAAAGCAATCCTCAACTTCGAGACCGGGCAATACCGCGAAGCCTTGAATGCCTTTGCCGATATCAAGGTTGACAGCCTTGATCCCGAGTTGAGTGCAGCCGCCTATTATTACATGGCTTCTTGTCTCGTGAACATGCAGGAAGAAAAAAAGGCCATGCTCTTTCTGGGACGCGTCATCCAGAACATGAAGCCGAATGAATGGACAACCAAGTGCATCATTCTTCAGGGCGAGATCAATCGCAAGCACCAGATTTCTGACGAATCACTCGAAGTCTATCTCCACAAGCTTCATATGGAAACCTCTGACCCGGTCCAACGTGACGAGATACTGACTCAGTTGGGCTATCTGAAGCTCTTCAGGGAGAATCTTGACGGTGCCATGGAACACTTCCAACGGGCGCGAAACGATCTGGCTCGTCTTGGTGAAGCCCGTGTCTATGTTCAGAAAGACATGTATTGGAAAGCGATCAGTATTTATGAGGATATGCTCCAACACAAGAACTTCGACAATCAGCGGTATTTTGACGATGTCAAAGACGCGTTCCAGAAGCAGACGTACTATTACGCCAAACGCTGGATGGATCAGGGCGATCTTGATCACGCGTATTTCTATTTCCGGAAAATTGTGAATTTCTTCCCCAATACGCTCTGGGGTGAATCCAGCCTCTACTGGCTTGGTGAAATCTTCTACACGAAAAAAGTCTGGAATTCCTCACTGCGGTATTTCAACCTCGTCCTTTCAAATGGAAGCAATCACAAAGATGCTGCGGCACAGTTCAAAAAGGGCATGGTCTATTACAACATGCGACAATATGCCCAAGCCATCAAGAATTTCCAGATGGTTATCGATTACCACAAAGACTCTGCGTATCTCGATCGTGCCAGACAATGGATCAATATGAGCGAGAGAGAACTGCTCTACAAGTAAATTCACGAGTTGTATATGATCCGTCTTTCAGAGTGGGCTCTTTGACAAAAGAGTCCACTTTTTTTGTCAAAATGCAAAATGAAAGGGTACCCCTGACGTGTATATGGGCAGGAGGTACTCCCATGCTCGCAACACTCAAATCACATTCCCTCAGGGGTATGGACACCCTGGATGTCCTGGTCGAAGTCACGGTATCCCGTGGACTCCCCCAGTGCACAATCATCGGCCTGCCCGACAAAACCATTCAGGAAGCCAGAGACCGTGTCCTGACAGCAATCAGGGAGTCAGGGTACAGCATCAAACTCTCAAAAATCATCATCAATCTCTCTCCAGCTGAACTGAAAAAAGACGGCGGGAAATACGATCTCCCGATGGCTCTGGCAATCCTGACAGCACTTGAAGTGATCCATCCCAAGAATTCCTCCGGGATCAGCATCATGGGTGAGCTCTCGCTCTCCGGAGAAATCCGGGGTGTCCGGGGAATCCTCGCAATGCTGATAGGAGCAATATCATCAGGCACAAAGCGCTTTATAGTCCCGGAAGAGAACAGGAGCGAACTTGAAGCCATCGATGATTGTGAACTGTGTTTTGTATCAACTTTGCAAGAAGCGGCCAACTGCCTCGAAACCGGTTCCGGTTTCACACTCTCGATTCCGGACAACAAGGATCCCGGCTCTTGGAATCCCGATTTTTCAAATCTTGCAATCATACAGGGTCAGGAGATGGCAAAACGGGCGGCCTTGATTGCCGCAGCCGGATGGCATCACATTGTCATGTACGGGCCTGCGGGCGTGGGAAAGACACTGCTTGCCAATGCGATTCCCGGTCTTCTGGCCCCGATGTCCCAGAAAGAAATCCTCGAAACCCGCGCTATTTACAATCTTTTTGGTTGGGAGGAAAAGGGAGCATGGGACGACATCAAACGGCCGATCCGCATGCCACATCATTCCGCTTCAGATATTGCCATCATCGGAGGAGGGTCCAACCCGCGCCCGGGTGAAGTCTCTCTTGCCCACAACGGCGTCCTGTTCTTGGACGAGTTCCAGGAATTCAGAGTCCAGGTCCTGAACACGTTGCGACAACCTCTCCAGGAAAAGAAAATCACCATCGCACGTTCCTCGGGTTGTGCAACATTTCCCGCAGGATTTCTGCTGATCAGTGCGATGAACTCGTGCCCGTGCGGGAATTACATGGATGGCTCAGCCCATTGCATCTGCTCACCCTGGCAAATCAGACGATTCTATGCAAAAATCGCCGGACCGATACTGGACCGGATCGATCTGCAAGTTCCGATGATGAAAGCACGGGAAGGGGACTTGCCCGAACCATCAAATTTTTCCAGATGGAAAAAAGCACTTCTCATTGCCAGGCAACGACAGACAGAACGGTATCAAAACTGCGGCCGGCCATGGAATGGCTGTGTCAGTGACGATCTCATCATCCACAGGATTGACCTGAAAACCGGATTGGATAGCTTGCTGACCGAATACCGAAAACGGTACGCGCCTTCACCGAGAGCCGTCGCCAGTCTCTTGAGAACCGCCCGGACGATAGCAGATCTTGATGACGAAGATGCAATCCTCGACAGACATCTTCTTGAATCCATGCAATACAGAAAACTTGAGGAACATATCAAGCAGGACCAGACTCTCTGGAAGTGACTCTTAAAGTATCTCCACGATTCTCTTTACATATTGCAGAATAATGAGATACAACAAAAAAAAATCAGGTTTTTGCACGAAAGTTCTTGCAATCCCTTCCGATTTCGTTTACATATTGTGTCGGATTTCCGATGATGGGAAAAAACGGGAGGGGTTTGTCATGAAGAAGTCTGATATTGCAATTTATGTTTCCGCTATCCTTACACTTGTTCTCACGACATTTGTCGTCTTCTCGACGCAAAAGGTCACGTACGAAAACCAGGCTGATGAAGTTTTGAAAAACAACAATCTGGCGACAAACCAGTTTGCCATGGCGAGCGATCCCGACACATCGAGTGACGCGAATTCTCCATTGTTCCGCAACCGTGTCGCCGATGGATCGAGCGATGATATCAAAACCGAACAGGGCTCGGAAGACGGAAAAAAAGCTGCGGACATCCGTGATGTGAGCGACGACACAGCCGGAAAAAAAGCTGATGAGACCGACGACACAAGAACTCGGGCTACCGAAACCGACACCCACAAAAAAGAGGCAAAAACTCCGGTTCGTCCTGACACAAAGGCAGCCGACGAGTCCTTCGCAGATACAACGCTTCCCAGACAGACCACACCGGCGACCAAGTCTACCGGTTCGCAAAATGATCTCTTTGACGACGAAGCTCCGACGACGACGGTCCGCAAGCCTGCACCGTCGACAACCCGCGATGTTTTGGACGTGCCTGCCCGGACACCGGCCAAAAAGGCGGCAGCACCTTCGATCGAAACATCGAGCGGTAAAAAACACGTCGTTCAGTACGGTGAAATGTTGCGCAGCATAGCCGCACGCAACGGGACGACAACCACCAAGCTGATCCAGCTCAACAACATCTCCAACCCGGACTTGATCTATCCCGGCCAAATCATCAGGCTCCCCTGAGACGAGAATGGGACCGTCTCCTGCGGCGTGGATCGGTGTCGTTGCCTTGATTCTCTGCCTTGTCCCGGGATTCATGGCCATGAGTGACCAGTCCGCAACGGCAACCACCGGATTCGGAGAGCATTCTCTTGCTCTCTCCAACAGGCTGGTGGCCGGGATCCCGCCGGACAGGGAGGGCGTCCTGCTTGCTCTGGCTTGTTTCCGGAGCAACAGCAGCTGGATGATCAACACGATCTGGAGATCCTGGCCCGAACTTGTTCTGCGTGAGGGAACCAATGCCAAAGCCTTCGTCGAGTCGGGAGGGATGTTTCCCGGAGCTGTCCTGGATGCCTTGCTTGCCCTGCGGGGCTTTTCGGGGAACGCAGCAAGTCCACTGTCAAGCGGTGTCTACTGGTTGATGGGGCAGAAACGCTACCGTGACGCGCTTGATCGCATCCGGGATTCAGGTCTTGCGACAAATCTGCGCCCCCTTGCGGCTTGGTTGGCTCTGAAAACCGGCGAGAATGAACTGGCGTTGGAGTATCTCCGGGCTCATGTGACTGCACAGGCCGATCCCCCGTTCGACGAGATGAAACTGGTGTTCAATCTCGCCCTCAGGCCGGGAGCATATCAGGAAGCCGTCTACTGGGGAAACCGGATGCTCACAAAGGCGCCCGGGCTGGAGAAGAATCTTCAATGGGTGAACAATATGGCGTTTGCACTGACGGAGAAAGCCCGGTCGAAGCGTGGAGAGGAAGCCCATATGACAAGGCTCAACGCCCTGCGATATGCAAGATCGGCCCTGGAGTTGTCTCGTTCTGCACCTGTCCTTCATACGATGGCTGTGGTTTGCGCGGCTCTCTCGAACTATCAGGATGCGGCACGACATCTGCAATTGGCACTTGCCCTCGACACGGGGAACACGAATTATCGCAGTTTCCTGTTGGAGATGCAGAGAAAAATCAGGGGGTTATGAAATGACTCAGGGACAGGTCCTGCTTCTGGCTCTCCTGGTATCGGTACCACTCGTATCGTCGGTTCCCGAGCCTGCCATTACCGTCATGGCAAAAGGTGACTACCAGTACCAGTCCGGAGATCTTTCGGCAGCCATCATCTCGTATCAGGAAGCGCTCCGTCTTGACCCGAGTCTTGTCGAAACCCATTATAAACTCGGCAGGATCTTTCAATCACAGCAAGCCTGGAATCTCGCATTGTACCATTTCGAAGAGCTCGTCAAGAAATCCAAAACGCTGACATACATCCATCTCCATCTTGATGCCTTGTTTGATCTCTCCCAGACCCATTTCAAGATCGGAGAAAGCATTGATCCGGGTTCAATCAGGAATCCCCATATCAAGAAAATGCAGGATTATCTGCAGGATGTCATTGATGCACTGAAACCTGGTGGTTTAATTGACAGTCTTGGTTCACAGTACATCGATATCTCCAGGGATTACTATCTTGCCCGGGCCTGGTACATCCTGGCGCGGATCTACGAAGACAAGAATCAAGACCACAAATACCCTGAACATTACATCAATGCGATCCGCCATCTCGATAAATTCCGCACTCAGCAAAAAAGGGCGGAGAACATCGTGCGTGTCACTTTTCGTGAATCGGAGTGCCTGTATGCACTCTATCGTCACCACCGACGTATCAAGGAATTCAAAAAGGCACGGGAGTGGGAGGGAAGGGCACGTCTGATACAAAAGGACCTCCTCGCGATGGCTCAAACCCTTGAGCGAGATCCGGCTTCGTCGTGGAGTCCTGATATCGCCGTATACAAGGCTGGAGCCAGAAACATTGATCTCCTGTTTGCCGGCAAGGTGAAAATCGATCCTCTGTTCCGCTTCTTTCCTGTAAAATAAGCACTCAAATACGAGCGTCATCAGCGCGGTGTCCTTATGGTATCGTTTCTTCCTGTCGCAGGATGTGAGCAGCATGGAGGACGCCAAAATCCTGTCGCGCGTTCCATCCGTTGGCAGATCCCGGACTTGAGGCTCCAGCTACAAACCATCATACGGAGTCTTCCACACGGGAATCGCATCGCCTTTCCTACTACACAAATTGAACCGACATCGGGGGAGCGACAAATACCCATGCATTGATTGGAGACAACAAAACAATACGGTTGAGGCCAACCCGACTCTTGGCAAATGTCACGCATTTTGGTTTACATAATACATATTACAGGTCTTCTGGTAGAGCAATAACAGGCCATTTTCTTACAAGAAACTCCTTCGTAACAAGAACCAAGCCACGGATAAAGTCGGCAAGCAGAGAAGCACTTTCTCCCGCCAGCAAGCAGAAAGCCAGCCCCTTGTCAGCAAACAAAGAATCAAGAAGAAAAGAAGCAAACAAAGGAACCGAGACTTTTAAAGACTACTTGAGAATTTACTTTAAAAGCAAATATGAAGTGAATGTGTTTTTTGATGTTTCTTTCATCATGGCTTCAAATCCTGGAGTAATCGAAGCAAGTTGAATTTCTGGTGGCAGAATCAGATTTTCTTGCTCTTTTCGGACTCACGCCAATGAATCCGTTTTCGAAGAAAATAGTACATCTTGCCGCGATTCCGTCTCTCCTGAACAATGCAGAAATCGCCATTTCCCACATAGACAATTTTCTCGTTTTCAGCCAAGGTTTCAACTTTCGCCAGTTCTTTCTGGACGCATTCAAAATGACACCAGCCATCCCCTTCGGAATGGCCGACAGCCGAGAGCATGTCTTCAATTTCCTGATTACAAAGAGCGCAGGATTTTTTTTCCTGCTTCAATCTGAGAATTTCTTTTTTGGAGTCGGCCTGGCTCTTATCCATGACTTGCTGAATATTGAAAACGGAGACAAGCTTGTCCCGACGTCTCAGTTTTCCATCAACCATCTGCATCGGCATGCCCTGAATCTCGCCATCGCGCTGTTGATTCTGCTGTTGCCGTCGCTGCTGATGCTGTCTTCCACGATCCTGACCGGACCGGGCAGATTGGTCCTGTTGTCCCCGTTGCTGATTCTGGGGCTGTCCATTTTTGTTTTTATTTTTTTTATGGAACCATCTCGGACGATTGTTCTTTTTTTTTCCGGAGCTCCCCTGCCCCTCTTGCTTCCGCTCTTCAGACATGCTGTATCTCCTTGTCAGGCAAATTGCTTCCGCAACCGTGTGAGGATCTCGATCCCTTTTTCAAGGACCGTTGTGTTGGCCGCAAACGAAATCCTGAACCAACCTTTTTTTTCGGAGAATACGGATCCCGGAATGATCAGGAGCTTGTTTTCGAGAGCGGCATCGATAAAGAGGCTCTCGTCTGCCGGGCACTTGGGGAAGATATAGAACGCCCCTTCCGGTTTGACAACATCGTATCCGGCATTTACCAGACCATGATATATCTGGTCCCGCCGTTGAATGTATGACTGGAGGTGGCCATTCGGCAGTTCAAAGGCCCGTACCGCAGCCTTCTGCGCAAAGGATGGCGCACACACAAAGGTGTATTGCTGAAGCTTGATCATCTCGCTGATGATGTCGGCCGGCCCGGCAGCAAAACCGACCCGCCAACCGGTCATCGCAACCGATTTTGACAATCCGTTCAAGACAACCGTCTTTTCGGGATACCATGTGGCAAGACTGGGAAAATCTTTGGTGAAACAGAACTCCCGATAGATCTCGTCAGAAACAAGGAGGATATTCCGTTTCCGCGCCAACTCGGCGATGGCTTGAACCGTTTCAAGAGAATAGACCACGCCTGTCGGATTTGACGGACTGTTGATGATGATCATCCTGGTTTTGTCTGTTATGGCTGCAGCAAGCTTTTCGGGATCAAGCTGAAAATCCGGATAGGTATCAACGCAGACAGGCACACCACCGACAAAATTGACAAGATGCTTGTACATCACAAAATACGGATCAGGGAAAACAACTTCATCACCCGGATCGATGGTTGCCAGAATCAACAGGAAGAGCGCCCCGGAAACACCGGACGCGACCATAGTGCTATCCGGCTCGAAACCGGCTGTCCGTTTGAGATAGGCACGGATTGCTTCGTTCAACTCCGGGGTACCCTGAGTCTGTGTATACCGGTTGAAACCGGATTGAATGGCACTGATGGCAATTGTCTTGAGTTCGTCGGGAACGTCAAAATCAGGCTGTCCGATACTGAGATTGACCGGATCCTTCATCTTGGCACCCAGGTCGAAGACCTTCCTGATCCCGGATGCATCTATGGTGGACATTCGTTTCGAGATATGGCTCATGGCCGACCCGCCTTGGATTTCATGTACCCATGAAACATAGGCATGGAATCAGCCTGCTTCAAGAGGATTTCTTCACCCCTGGCTGCCCTGTATCAATAGAACTCACGGGCCAGATCTGAAGCAATTTTTTTCAAAGCGTTTTCAAGGTACCGTGTATCATTGATCTTCTCACGCAGATCCCGAATGCGGCCATCCCTGTCCACATCAACGCCTCTAACCGCAGGTGACTGCGGTTCGCTACAGATCATGTCCTTGCTCTGGTTACTGTCCATCATTTGTCAATCCTTTGACCTGGTGGCCGACATCCTTGTCAAGCCAGCATGATAATATTCTCTACATGCTCAAGACCCTCAGCAGGCTCCCTTTCCACGAAAACGGCGTCAAACCGCATTCGCTTGTAGTCCCTCTTCAGATTTTCGAGATATTTGAGCGCAACTTTACACATTTTTTGCTTTTTTTTGAAATTTATCGAATCGGGCCCAAACACCTTTTCCCGCGTGGTCCTGACCTCCACAAAAACAAGTGTCTCACCATCCATCAGAATGATGTCAATCTCGCCATCTCGTGTCCGGAAATTCCTGGACAAGAGGGAATACCCAAGAACCTCTGTCAAATAGCTGACGGCACGTTCTTCACCCTGTTGACCGGCAATCTGGCGTTCCCTACCCATTCCGGATGTCTTTTTCATCAATGGCCTGCATGATCACCAGGTCACGTTCCTGTGCCAGTCTGACGACCTCCCGATGGAGAACGGGATCTCCGAATTCATCCCGGACAATCTGCAGTTCAGGCCGCATCGGAAGGGCGGGATCGGTTGCGATGACCACCCCGACCGCATTGTTGTTGAGTAGGACCCGCGAACCAACGGGATAGACACCGACCTCTCTGAGAAACGTTGCAAGAAGGTCGTTGTCAAACAGGGTTTGGCCACTGGCAATCAGATTCTTCATGGCTTCGTGGGAGATATACTCATCCCGGTAGGTCCTGTGTCCGGTCATCGCCTCATAGGTATCAAGAATGGCGGCCAGACGGCCAAAGAGTGTAATCGCTCTGCCGGAGAGTTTCCGCGGATACCCGACCCCGTTGATTTTTTCGTGATGCTCGAGTGCCACCATGCCGACTTCGATCGGAAATCCGTTTTGCTGGACAAGGATCTGGTACCCATAGACCGGGTGCGCATGGATCTTTTTCAGTTCTTCGATCTCGAGCCGGCCCTCTTTTTGTGTTATCTCGTCCGGGACGCGAACCATCCCGATATCGAGGAAATAGCACCCCATGACAAGATTGGTGAGGGCCTCGCGCTCAATTCCCATGCGCATCCCGATAATGGCACTGTACACGGCCACATTGGTTCCATGAACCGCGAGATATTCCCCTTTTTGCCTGTGTGTGATCTGTCCCAAAAGCCCCTGACTGTCACGCTCCGCAAGTTGCAGGATCTCCTTGACAACCCGTCCTGCCTCGCCCCGGTCAAGCCGGACATTATTTCGGGCTGACGTAATCTGTTTTTCACAATCCTCTATCCAGGAGGTATGATACTCGGCGAGTGTGACCCGGGCCCCCAGGTCCCTCCCGGGAGCCTGCTTCTCGGTCGGCTCTTTGAGCGGGAGCGGGGTTTTGCGATTCCGAAGCTGCTCTTCAACAAGCTTTTTCAGTTCCGCTTCCATCCGGGCGACGGCCTCCACCCGGTGCGGGGAATCCTGGGGACTGGTTTTTTGAACCGGAATGGTCTCCGGGACGATCTCACCCGCCGTCTCCAGCTCGAGAATCCCCCAATTCAGAAGACGCTCAATATCCTTCTTTTTGATCGGAACATTGGCCGAAACAAAGATGTTTTTTTTATCGATATAGACTGTGCTTGTGAACATCATCCCGTCAGCCAGATCTTTCGTGCGGATCCTTTTCAGTCCCTGTTTTTCTTGTTCACCCATTCCTTTTCCCCAATCGCTCATTTGCTGCATAGATCCCCGCCAGGAGCACCGCGAACGCCTCATACAATTTCTCGGGAATGTACTCGCCCTCCCCAAGCACGTTCAAGACTTCCGCCAAATCCTTGTCCTCCTGAACCGGAATACCGGCTTCCTCGGCCAACTCGATCATGCGCTTCGCACGTTCAGCCCTGCCCCGGGCGAGGAGTCTGGGCGCATGATCCCCTTCCTGATACCCCATCGCGAACGCCTGCAAGTTCTCAGGCTTTGGCATCGACGCCCCCCGGAAGACTCTCCATGATACTCGCAAAGGACCAGGCAAGGACTTCGGGAACCTCCCGAGTCCCCCGTATCCGCACCGGCCATGGACAACGTACACCCAGTTCCTCGCGCAACGTCTCCATGTGCTGCTCATGACACCAGAGGTCAGCACTGATCCGGTGCTGATCCATGCGAAGACCGATGAAAACTGCCCCCAATTCAGACAACTCCAAGCCGGTACAGAGCCAGATCACAGCATCCTTTCCCTGGCCGGTCCGGACGAGCAGGACCGGGACATTCTCATTATCGGGAAAGACCTTGTGGCAGACAAGCAGACTCGCATCTCCCTGATCCATGGCGTGCAGTCTCACGCCCTTCTCGTCCGCCACGCCTTCTTCAGCCTGCCCGTAGAGGGTATTCCCGAGTTCAAGCGGACTCCGGTGCGTCCGGATCTTCTTGCAGAGTTCACGAACGATCTGCTCCGATTTGGGGTGCGCTGCCAGGAGAAGCGTTTCAACGGTAGATGCCGCTTCCCTCTGTGCAGAAGTCCGTTCCCCTTTATGTGCCCTTCTGCCGGGAAACAGGATCGTCAGCATCCGCTGGAGTGCCGTAAGCGGATCCTGCGGCCCTGTGGAGGCCTGTCCAGCCTTGGAGACGGCACGGAGGACAAGTCCGGACGGTCCCTGCTCCACACGCCAGGTCTTCCATCCTGTCTCTGACTGTCCTGCGCGCTCCATTGCGATTTTACCGGAGGGATGCTCAAAAACCATCCCGTTGCCCGAAGCCACAACACGTCCCCGCACAAGCATTCCAGGCCTGAGGACTGTTCCCCAGACAGCTGTTGAAGACTGAGGCTGAAGATGTATGACAGGAAGCATGACGGCTTTATTGTAAGAGATTCCGGACAGGTGTAAAGGTTTTTCGATGGAAACGGCATGGACCAAGACGTGTCAAGGCCTCAAGGTGGCGGGCCGTTCCATAGCCTTTGTGGATGGTGAAATCATATCCCGGGCAGGCTTGATCCAGAGCCGGCATCAGCCTGTCCCTCGTTACCTTGGCAATGATGGATGCGGCGGCTATGGAGATCGAGACGGCATCACCATGGACAAGACTGACCTGATGGGCGGGATGCTCGATCTGGATGGCATCAAGGAGCAAAGCATCCGGGCCGGGTTTCAATTGGAGAACGGCTATCTGCATGGCAAGCCGACTCGCCTCGAGAATATTGATGCGGTCGATTTCCTCTTCGCCAACCATGCCCACGCCGACTGCGAGAGCATGAGCCATGATTTCATCATACAAAAACTCACGCATCTTTGGCGTGAGTTTTTTGGAATCATTGATGCGGGGATGGCGCCATTCCCCCAGAATCACGGCCGACGCAACAACTGGACCGGCCAAGCAACCCCGTCCGGCCTCGTCGACTCCAGCAATCCAACGATATCCCCGGGCAGCCAGGGCTTCCTCACGGGAATCATCCGGATAGATCAAGCGCGTGTGATCTTTTCCTTGACCTGGGCAGCCTTGCCGACCCGGTCGCGGAGATAATACAACTTGGCCCTGCGAACCTGGCCATGCCGCACGATCTGCACCTTCTCGATGAACGGGGAGTGGATCAGGAAGGTCCGCTCAACACCGATACCGAAGGACACACGGCGCACCTTGAAGGTCTGCGTCAGACCACGACCGGATCTTGCGATCACGATCCCTTCAAACGCCTGAACACGCTCACGCTTTCCTTCGCGAATCTTGACTGAAACACGAACAGTGTCACCGATGTTGAAGACGGGCACGTCCCTCATCTGTTTTTCTTCTATGGCCTGTATGATGCTCTCCACAGTAAAGCTCCTTGTAGCTGTTTTTCAGGACAATACGGTCACTGTCATCTAAAATACTACTCAAAAGCAGTTCTGGTCTATATTTATATGTATTTTGTATGCTGCTCGCACGGCGCCAGGCCTCGATCCGCGCATGATTGCCACCAATCAGCACCTCCGGCACCTCCATCCCGCAATGGATCCTGGGACGGGTATAGGCATCCTCTTCAAGCAGGCCGTTTTCAAACGAATCCCTGGCGACAGAATCGGCATCATGCAGAACATGGTCAAGCCGGCGGACGACCCCCTCAAGGAGAATCAATGCCGGTGCCTCCCCGCCCATGACAACGTAATCGCCAACCGAGATTCTCTCGTCCACGGCTGTCTCAAGGAATCTCGAATCAAAACCTTCATACCGTCCAGACACGAGAATCAGCCCCGGGAGCGTCGCCAACCGAACAAGGGTCTTCCTGTCAAGCGTGCGCCCCCCGGGAACCATAGCGATCACCCGATCACCCTTTTTCCGGAGAGCCGTGATGCACTCCTGCATGACATCCGGTTTGAGCAACATCCCCGGACCGCCACCGTACACGTAATCATCGACCCTGTGATGGATGTCGCGTGCCCAGTCACGGGGGTTGACCGCACTGACGGATACAAGTCCTTTAGAAACCGCCCGCCCCAGAATCCCGGATTGTATCCAAGGGGTGACGATCTCGGGAAAGAGTGTGACAAGCTGGATGCGCATGGCTTCTCCGGAAAGATCAGGGGATAAATTCGGGAAGGATTGCGATCGTCCGGGTATCCTTGTCGACAACAGGGACAGCCTGGTTGATGAATGGGATGTTGATGCACTTTCCATCAACTCCACGAACCACGAGGATATCACTGGCACCACTGGAAAAAACCTCGGTCACGGCACCAATCTCCTGTTGATCATCTGCGCGGATCACACGCATACCGACCAGATCGGCATAGTAATACTCATCATCGAGGGGGTCGGGAAAACACTCCCTCGGCTGATAGAGCAAGGTTCCATTGAGTTTTTCAGCGGCAGCCCTGTTCCGTATTCCCTCGAACTGCACAATCGCCATCGTGTTGCCCTGACGGAGCGTCCGCACACGCCAAGGAGAGACGCCCTGATCATCCGCCGGATAGAGCGGGCCTCGGGCGCAACACTCCTCGGGATCATCGGAAAAAAACCGGACGCGCACCTCTCCGGAGAGTCCGTGCGCGCCACCAACTTTTGCAACAACAATCATGAATTATTCGTTCTCGTCCCGGGGATTGTCCAGAATCTCGAGGACAATCCTTTTCCCGGCTTTCATCGCCGCAGCGGTGATGATCGTCCGCAAGGCCTGAGCAATCCGGCCATGTTTTCCGATAACCTTACCCACATCACGAGGCAAAACCTTGAGCTCCATGATGGTGGATTTTTCGCCCTCAATCACATTGATCGACACATCTTCAGGACTGTCCACAAGCGACTTGACAATGTACTCTACCAGTTCCTTTTCCTGCATACCGGGCTCTCCTTTCAAGGGCTTAGTGTGCTGCACTGAGACGGGCGCGCCGGATTGAAAAAGAACACTCAGGCCTGAACGCCCTTTTTCTTGAGAATATCATGCACAATCTTGGTCGGCTGGACACCGTTGGAGAGCCAGTACTTGATTCTCTCGTCATTGAGCACAACAGGCTCCAGCTTGTTGAGCGGGTGATACCGGCCAACCATTTCGATAAACTTGCCGTCTCTGGGCGAGTTGATATCGGCTACCACAATTTTGTAAAAAGGCTTGCGCTTTGTACCACCACGCATCAATCTCATGCGAACCAAGGGTGTCTCCTCAAATTAATCTATGACAGGGGCGGTATCCCCTGCATGTCTGCCTCACTAAATCTATCAAACATCTGCGGATTTTTCGACAACTTTTTCATCATCCGCTTCATGTCCTGAAACCTCGTCAAAACCCTGTTGACTTCGGCCAGAGTGGTCCCGCTTCCTTTGGCGATCCGTTTCCGTCGCGTTGGTCCGAGAATGTTGACGTTCCGTCTTTCGAACTTTGTCATCGAATTGATGATGGCTTCGATCCGGATCAAATCCCGTTCGTTGAAGTCCTTCTGCTTCTCGGCATCCACGCCGGGAAGCATGCCCATGACCTTGGAGAGTGGTCCCATCTTGCGCAATCTCGCTATCTGGTCGCGAAAATCCTCAAGATTGAAATCATTGGCCCGGAATTTCTCTTCCAGCTTTTTGGCATCCTCGGCCTCGATCACTTTCTGTGCATTTTCGATCAGGGTCAGGATGTCTCCCTTGCCCAAAATCCGGGATGCAATCCTGTCCGGATAGAATATCTCGAAATCCTCGAGTTTTTCACCGGTTCCGACCCAGGCGATCGGTTTCCCGGTGACCGCCTTGACCGAGAGAGCGGCACCACCCCGGGTATCACTGTCGAACTTTGTCAGGACCAGTCCCGTGAGGTGCAACTGTTCGTGAAAGGCGGAAACGGTCTGGATAATGGATTGACCGGCTGTCGCATCGGCCACAAAGAAGGTCTCGTCGAATTTGACGAGTTTGGAGATCTGCTGGATCTCTTTCATCATCGCTTCATCGACTTCCATCCGGCCAGCCGTATCGATGATCAGCCCATTATACCCGTTCTCGTCGGCATACGATCGTGCTTTGCGGACAATATCAACAGGATTCTTGAGCTTCATTCCCTGTTCAAAAAATCCGACACCCGCCTGTGCGGCAAGAATCTTGAGCTGCTCCATGGCGGCCGGACGATAGGTATCGGCAGAGACCAGTAAAAACCGGTACTGCTTTTTATGCATGAGTGCGATCTTGGCGGCTGTCGTTGTCTTTCCGGAACCCTGGAGTCCGCAGAGGAGGATGTTCAGCTTTCCCTTCCTGAGGGCAAACTGCTGTCCTGCGCCACCCATGACTCGAACCAGCTCGTCGTAGATCACCTTGATGAACTGCTGCGTCGGACTGACGGAACGGAGAATCGCCTCTCCGAGCGCCTTGGTTGTCGCACTCTCGACAAATTCGTCAACAACCCTGACCGCGACATCAGCCTCCAGGAGGGCCAAGCGGACCTCCCGCATGCCTTCCCTGACATTCGCTTCCGTCAGTTTTTTGTTCCCGAAACTTTCAAGTATCCCGCTGATGCGGGCGGTCAATTGCTCAAACATGGCGTGGGTCTCTTCCCAAACAAGAAATGCACTGCAATCATAAAGGTATCAAGATGGCGGTTTCCCGGCAACCGGTGAGAACAAGGGTGTATCACCGGTAATCGGTATAATTTGCCCGCAACCATGCCAAACGGGCCCGCACCTCAGCCGTTTGCCTCGAGAGTTCGGGCATACCGACAGGACTGGAGGAGCTTCGCAGGGAATCCTGGGCCAATTCGAGAAACTCTCGATACAGCCGGACTGCGGATTCAGCATCCCGGGCATCCCGGTCATAAAATCTGGCCGCGTGATAGAGGGCCGGGAGATAGCCCGGATTCTGGCGTCTGGTTGCGGCATACAATCGGAAGATCCGGGTGAACTGGGCACCGGCAAGAGCCAGCCTTCCCCGCCGTCCATAGGTCACTGCCAGGCCTGTCCTGGCCCGAATATCGATATCAGGGTGCTGGGGACTCATGGCGTTCATGAAGGCTTCGACAGCCTCATCCAGATTGCCCGAGGCTTCGGCCGCATGTCCGGTCCACATACTGGCCAGAAGGCGGACCCGTTCATCCTCACTGGACCCGGCGATCCTGAAATCTGCCAATGCCTGCTGGTATTGTCCAAGGGCATAGCGAGACTGTCCGGCATAGAGCTTTACCAGCCCCAGTCTTGAACTGCGGGGATATCGGCGGACAAAGAGTTCAAAGGCCCGGAGGGCCTCATCATACTCCCCTTCCTCATACACACGTAGTGCCTGTGAAAAATCCCTGTCTTCGGCACTCTCCTTCCCGTCACGGGGCATGTCAGTCCCGTTTGTCAAATCGGTCTGCGCATTGGTCACCGCGACGGAGGACCGTTTTGCAATCCTGAAAAAAAAGTACTTCCGCAAGACGACCCGATTTGATACGATCCGCACGGTTTCAATCCTGCCCGTTCCCTCAGCCAAGGCCTTGACCAGGAGTTCCATCCGGTCATCCAGGCGCCTGTTGCTGAGGATCGTAAGCAGTGCCGGGGTAATCAGACGATGCTCCCAGGAACCACCCGCCAATGGCTGGAGCGGGAGAGTGACCAGATCACCGACCCGGACCTCGATGGTCTTCTGCTCAAAACTCTCAAGGGCCAAAAGGCCGATACAACCTGTTGCGAGAATAATTGCAGAGAGCAAGCAGGATCTCATCTTTTCCCTCCATTGTTTCGGCCAGGCATCTTCGGATTGGTCCTGGTCTCTTTGTGATACCGGACAAACTCGGTCCCGGGAAAGGCCCGCGGGTCGAGAATGGATTCATCAAGTTCGTACATCTTGCGCTGAAACTGGACGAGATTTGTTCCTGCTCCACGGATGAAAAACCGGACCGGACCAGCCAGGGAGAATCTGTCCGCCTCAAAAAGCTGCTCAGAGAGATCCAGGAGGACTCCGTCTTTTTTCTCGATCGGTCGAGATTCCTCTGTCGGGAATTCCTTCTCTTCAACCTGACGCGACGACGGCGGGTCGCTCCCTTTGGAAAAGAGCAGGAGTGTCAGAATGAAGACGGCGACACTCATCCCGGCGAGCGGCCATTTGTTACGCTTGAGTTCTTCGAGGAGATCGAAATCCTGTTTCATGATAGCGGATGACACCCCATCTCTCTGCCCGGCAACGGAATCAGGTTACCTCATACTTCTTTTTCAACTTTTCAAGTTCATTGACATCCAGTGACAATGCGGTTGAAACGCCGTCCTCTTCCATCGAGATGCCGTAGAGTGCGTCCGCGACCTTGAGGGTATTGATGTTATGCGAAATGATGAGGAATTGTGTGGTCTCCCGGAATTCAAGAAGCATCTTTTTGAATCGCTCGACATTCGGGCCGTCCAAGGCAGCGTCGATCTCGTCCAGAAGGCAGAACGGACTGGGCTTGACCATGAAGATGGCGAACAACAGGGCGATGGCAGTCATTGAAGCCTCTCCACCAGAGAGAAGTGCTTCGTTCTGCAAGGCTTTTGATGGCGGTTGGACAAGGATCTCGATCCCGGACTCGAGAACATTTTCGGGATTCGTCAGGTTGAGTTCGGCCTTGCCCCCGTCAAACAGCCGCCGGAAGATCTTGTGGAAATTGACCTTGATCCTGTTGAACGTCTGGTGAAAGAGTTCCTCGGAGTTTTTATTGATCTCTTTGATGATCGACTCGAGATTTTTTTGGGATTTTTCGATATCGTCGATCTGTTCTTTGAGCAAACGGTACCGCTCGTCCAGTTCACGACATTCATCGATCGCCATCGGGTTGACCTGACCCAGATCCCGCAACTCGTCCTTGATCTTCTTGAGTTCGGTGCGCAATTCCCCCACGTCAAACTTTCGGTTGCGGATCTCTTTTTCGTGTTCCTTGAGATCGATGCTGTAATTCTCGTAAAAGTTCTCGTAGATTGTACGCATCTCCACCTCGATCGTGGTGATGCTCCGTGTGGCCTCTTCTATCCTGGCATGGAACTCTTCCAGTTGTTCCTTGCACTCCCGTGCTTTTTTCTCTTTGCCGGAGGATGCCTGGGTAATCGAAGAAAGGTTTTTGGAGATCCTTGCCAGATCAGCCTTGAGCTTGTCCTGACTGGTGACAACCCGGACCTGATCCTTGACCAGGCCTGCACTCTCGGTGTCAATCCCAGCAATGGTCTCCCGGGCTTGACGGATGCTGGCAGCCACCCCTTCACGCTGTTTTTCGACATCCCGTCTGAAACCCTGCTGTGTCTTCATGCTCTCTTCAACAGCCCGGCTCTTCTCGCGCATCTGGACAAGGGCGAGCTGGGAGTCATGCATCATCTGCTTGATCGTCTCGATCCTGGCCTGCTGGTTCCGGATGTCGGTTTCAAGAAAAACGATCCGTTCCTTGTGTGCCTTCTCGTCACGCTGCATGTCCCCGATTGCCTTGTCGAGGGACTCCTTCTGGGCGTGAATCCCTTCGCGGGCAAAAATGATCTCGTCAAATCCGGAAATCAGATTATCCAATTGAGAAAATTGCTGCCGAAGGTGTTCAACCGAAGCAAGCCGCTGTTCAAAACTGTCCCTGAGCGCGGTCAGGGTGCTTTTGACTTTTTCTTTGTCACTGTGTCGCGTGATGTCAAGGGATGCAAGATCGGAGAGGACATCCTTGCGCCCCTTGAGAAACACCCCAAGCTCGTCAAGAGCACGGGCAATGCTTGTCTTGAGATCCTGTTTAAGTTCCGCAGAGCCTTTGAGTTCGGCTTTGCGCTTATCGATGGCTTCAACCATGCGGTTGATGACCTCTTCAAGACGCTGCCGGGATTCAGCAAGAGCAATATCGAGATCGGCAATCTTTTTGTGATAGGCCGCGATATTGGCCGTGTCATCATCGACAATTTTTTGAATGGCTGTGATATCCCGGGCGTACTGCTCAAGATTGTCCTGCCGCTCGGCGATCATCCCTGCGAGATTCGATTTTTCCTTGGCGAGATCCTCGAGGATGGAATCGATCTTGGCCAACCTCTGGTCGCTCTGCAGGAGCGCAGCATCCCATTCCTTGATATTCAGTTCTAGGGCCATCTTCCGGTCGCCCAGGGAGGCAATCCTTTGGCGGAGGGCACTGATCTCGGTCTCGTGCTTGAGTATCTCTGTCTGCGTCGAGTGCTGGTTTTGCTGCAGGTCCTGACTCTGTGCAAGCGAGGCATCAATGTCCATCTCGATGGTCTTGAGCTTGTCAAGCAGGGTCTGCTTTTTGTCGAGCTGTTTCTGAAGAACCTCGTTTTTACTCTCGAGCTCGCGCTTGAGATCGAACACCTTGACAAGATGGATATCGACTTCGACGGCAATCCGCCGGTCCATGAGCTTGTTGTAGCGCTCTGCCTTCTCGGCTTGCTTTTTCTTGGCATGATAGAGCCGTTCAACCTCCAGCAGTGTTGGACGGATCTGTTTGAGGTTGGACTCGGCCCTCTCGAGGTCCCGCTCGGTCTCACGACGTTTATTCCGGTATTTGAGAATGCCTGCGGCTTCCTCAAAAATCTCCCGGCGTTCTTCAGGTTTCTGCTTGAGGATTCTGTCTATCTCGCCCTGTCGCATGGAAGCGTAGGCTCCACGGCCGGCACCTGTTCCCAGAAAAAGGTTTGTGATGTCCTTGAGAATGCACTTGTTTTTATTGATGAAAAATTCACTCGTACCGTCCCGGTAAATCCTGCGCGTGATATTGACCTCGGCGTATTCAATGGGAAGGAGATTGTCCGTGTTTTCGATGGTCAGAGAGACTTCAGCCAGGGAGAGCGGCTTGAGGGATGGCGATCCATGAAAGATCAATTGTTCGGATGTCCGGACACGCAGATCAGAAAGTCTGGTCTCACCGGTCACCCAGTTGAGGGCATCAATCAGATTGGACTTCCCTGCTCCGTTTGGTCCGACAATGGCCGTGATCCCCTTTTGGAAATCAACAACGACCTTGCGCCCGAAGGTCTTGAAACCATAGATCTTGAGATTCTTGAGGAACAAGGGAGCATCCTGTCATGGAAAGGTGGCATTACTCATATCTATGTAAAGATACTCACGAAGGAAGCATCAAGACAAGGGAGCACGTGGGCGGGGAATGATGGTATCTTTGGGTGAGTCTACAACATATGGAGACAGATATGGACGCCCGTCTTGAAGCATTCCATCAGGTTCTTGAACTCGTCACACGGCTACGAGGCCCAGATGGATGTCCCTGGGACAGGGAACAGACGCTTGAAAGCATCACCCCTTTCATCCTTGAGGAATGCCATGAGCTTCTTGAGGCCTTGGCCCGTGGAGACAAACCGGGGATATGCGAAGAGAGCGGCGACCTGCTTTTTCAGATCGTCTTTCTGGCTCAGCTTGAAGAAGAGGCTGGCCACTTCGGGATGCGGGAGATCCTCGAACGAATCCATGCCAAAATGGTCTCGCGTCACCCACATGTATTCGGTGATGCAGCCGTGCATGATGTCGAAACGGTCCTCACCAACTGGGAGAGGATCAAGGCAGGCGAGAAGGACAAAAAGGGCCGGGCATCCATTCTGGATGGCGTCCCGTCTTCCCTGCCATCACTGGCGCGTGCCATGGCTCTCCAGCAGAAAGCCGCTCGCGTCGGTTTTGACTGGACAAATCCCGAAGATGTTCTGGCAAAGATCGAGGAGGAAATCCAGGAACTCCGTGAGGCCGAATCGAAGCAGGACAAGGCAGCAATCCGCGAGGAATTCGGCGACATTCTCTTTGCTCTTGTCAATCTTGCCCGAAAAAGCGGGATCGATCCCGAACACTCCCTGACCATGACAACGGAAAAATTCATCCGCCGCTTCCGGCATATCGAGACACGAGCCCGGGAGGAATCCCTTGTCCTGACGGAATGCAGCCTGGAAACGATGGATGCATGGTGGGACGAAGCGAAGAACATCGAACGTGGCTGCAAGGCCTGAGCCCTATCGTCTCTGGACAGTCCTGATCCCCAGTTCACGGAAGAATTCTTCAAGAACGATGCGCTGGTAGACAATTTTTGTCTGAAGCGGGAGACCCCGTTCTATTTCGATGCCAAACGCGGGCACACCCCTTGTTGCGCAATACCACGTGAGGGTATCCGGCATGGGCTGTTGAACGACCACAAAACGGTTTTGGGCCCAGATCCGTAAATTCACGCGACCAACAACCCGTTCCGCCATCGGAATCAGTTCCGGAATATCGATAAAAAAACTCTGGCCATACTCGTTCCAGTCATTCCGGAACTGTTTCCATCCTTCATGCAGATTGAGAACGAAATTGATGTTGTAGAGTTCCATCCAGCGTCTGACATGATGGGAAAGAAGATCGATTGCGGTATAGTTGTCCCGTCTTGATCCGAACTGCCTGTTGATATCTTCAATGTAGAGTCGTGAATTGATCCTTCTGGCCGGGGCCACCGGCCAGGGACAGGCAATCACAAAACCACGATCCGGGACCAGGGTTTTCACAAAGGATTCGAGATACTCACCGGCTGACTGCTCATCACTGTGGGGAGCAAAAATCAGGATCCGGGGGCCCGGTTTTCCGGTATCGGCAATATAATACCAGGTCGCAAAATCGGTTCCCGGCATGAGCGCATGCCCACGCCAGGTTGCAGAAGCTGTTGCTGCACATGGAAGGATCAAGAGCAGCAACACAAACCGGATCTTCACTGTCCGCTCTCCCGGACAATCCCGTCGGCGATGCTCCGGTATTGTCCGATTGCCGTCACAAAGGCCTTCTCTTCCGCTGTCCGTTTGTCGGAATACAGACGCTCATTGATCTTCTGTTGGTCCAGGAAGGAATAGCGTCTGCTGAAATCCCGGGCAAATTCGGGGAAGACCAGATTGTTCTTCTGGTATCCATGCTGGCCGAGAACATGCACATCCGCCCAGGAAATCAACCCGGAAAAGGTGACAAGCTCCATGCCGGGCTTATTGTCAAGATCGAGAAGAACAAACCCGTTGGCCGGATTCTCGAGTCCACAGGTCATCGGGGCCAGGGCCTTCCAATTCCCGCCGGATCGCACCCGAATGTCAAGGACGAGCTGACCAGCTCCGTCAAAACCGCATGAAACAAGGTCATCCAACCCATCACCGTCGACATCCGCCACGACCAGACTGTGGAAGTGCATCATGACCGGAGAAAAGTTTGCCACAAGACGGGTTCCCTGGTAGAGTCCGATTTTCGGATTCCCCTCACGCCAGAATGTTTCTGTTTTATAGGAACCAGGATTCTCCCGGTCAGGGACTTGCACGTCAAACGATGATTTTTGCAAGGAGACATAGGCCCGCAAACCGTCCCTGGTATTGGTCATTGAAACCACGCCCCGTGTTTGGATCCAGGCCTGTACCGGTTGTGGTCGGGACAAGATTCCGACGTATTCGACATACCAGGTGTCCCATCCGAAATGAAGATCACTCATGCCATCTTTCTGAAAAACAGCATGCATGGGCCCCCAAGTATTTGTCAGGAAAACCGGTTCCTGCTCGGACGCGAAGACAAAACGGGGAAGATCCTCATGCCGTGACTCGATGGTCGCATATTTGAACTTGATTTCGGAGAAATCGACGAGCCCTTGTCGTGACCCATGGAACTTTTTGAAAAAATGCCGTCCACGGGCATTCTGGTATCCGAGAATATCCAATGCTTTTTGCCAGAGTTCCCGGGCATGAGCGATATTCCCGGTGCGGGCCCATGCTTCACCCGGATCTCCGGTCCGGATTACCCTGGCAAAATTCTCGGGACCGCAAGCTTCGTAGGTATCCCTGGCCCGTGCCCATTCTCCGGAGAGTTCCGAAAAAAGGCCAAGAGTGATTCGGGCATCCAGAATGGCATTCTTTTCGAATGGATAATAGGTGTCAAGAGCTTCGACAAGCCAGGACATCCCGGCTGCCGGTTCATTCCGGCCATACCCGTAAAGAACGCCCATATCGTAGATGGCCGGGGCAAAGGAATCATTCAGCCTGTAGACCCTGCCGAGGATCTGGCGAGCTTCTTTGTACTTTCCCATCCTGGTCAGGGAAACCGCCAGATCGTACCAGATGGCATACTCGTCCGGACGGATCTTGAGCGCCCGGTTGAAGGCATTGGTCGCAGAGACATGCATCCCTTCATGCTGGAACTTCAATCCCGCGATATAATTCGTCAACGCCGGATCGCGGAACCGTGCATAGAGAGCGAATCCCTCGTCAAGTCTGTCCAGCGCTTCGAAGAACTGCAGAACGACACGGTGTGCATCAAACATGTCCAAAGCGCCCGATTCATCCCGCAGTTTCTCCCGAACCCAGGCGATTCCCTCATCTAGCCTGCCGGTCTCACGGTACTCGACAGCCTTGGCATAATACGAAGAACCGCAACCTCCAAGAAACAGGATCATGCCAGCCAGAATCAGGGTACACACAGGCCTTGCGGATCGTTTCATTGTCAGACTCCTTTGTATCAGGTACTGGACAGGCAGAGACCGGCCTGTCCGGAAACATGGTCAACCATAGCGGGCTTCTTCCCGTGCCAGGAGTTCGACAAACTCTTCGGCATACTGCCAGATGCTTCCCGCACCGAGGAACAGAACCAGATCTTTTTCCCTGGTCCGTTCAAGGAGGAGTTTCGAAAGTGAAGCCGGGTCCTCGTGGAGGATACAGGAAGAATAGCCGGCTTTTCCCATGGCATCAACAACCAATTGACTTGTGACACCTGGTATCGGTTTTTCACGGGCCGGGTAGACCGGAAGGAGAATCACCTCATCCGCAATCGACAGGGCAGTGGCAAAATCGGCATACAACTGCAGGGTGCGTGAAAAAAGGTGGGGCTGAAAGACAGCGATGATCCGTTTTCCCGGGTGTTGCCTCGCCCCTTCGAGTGTGGCCCTGATTTCGGATGGGTGATGGGCGTAATCGTCAACAACCGTGATCCCGCGATACTCTCCCTTGATCTGGAAGCGTCTGTCCGCATTGACAAACCGGCCCAGCGCCCGCGATATGGCATCAAAGGAAATACCGTTTTCAAGGGCAACGGCAGTAGCGGCAACTGCGTTGCTCACATTGTGCTTTCCGGGAAGAATCAGCTTGATCCGGCCAAGATTGGTTCCATTGGCAACGAGATCGAACGACGAGGACCAGTCATGGAACTGGAGATTCTTGGCCATATAATCGCTCTCGCTGTCGATCCCGTAACTGACAATCCGCTTTGAAACACGGTCAAGAATCATCCTGACATTGGGATCATCGTTATTGACAATGGCCATCCCGTAAAACGGGATCTTGTTGACAAAGGAAAGAAAAGCATTCCGGAGACTGTCCATCGTTTCGTAATACTCGAGATGGTCCGAATCAATATTGAGAAGAACCATGGCAATCGGGGAGAAGTATTGAAACGAACCGAAGGCCTCGCAGGCCTCAAAGATGATATGTTCCCCTTTGCCGAGGCGGGCGTTGCTGTTGATACTGTTGAGTTTCCCGCCGATGACATAGGTCGGATCGAGACCAGCTTCGGCAAATATCTCGGCCACCATCGAGGTTGTCGTTGTTTTGCCATGGGTCCCGCTGATGGCAATCCCGGTCTTGAGCCTGGTCAACTCATTGAGCATCTCCGCCCTGGGAATCAAGGGGAGCTTTTTGGACCGTGCGAAATCAATTTCGGGATTTGTCGGAGGAACGGCAGCGGAATAGACAACAACATCAGCATCCGCAACATTGGATGCGTTGTGCCCGAGGTGAATGGTAATCCCGAGGGAAGCCAACCGCTTTGTGATGCGGGATTCAGCCAGATCGGATCCGGACACGGGAAAACCGAGGTTATGAAAAATTTCGGCTATCCCGGACATGCCAATCCCGCCAATTCCGATAAAATGCAACTTTTTGATATTGTTTTTCAACATTCTTCAACCCTGTCTGCTTCCAGTCAATCCTTCAAATATACCTATAGGTTGCTTCGCTTCCTATTGCTTCGAGAGATTCAACCCCCTGTCGGGAGAAAGACATCCCGCAAGGCCGCCTTGAGGATTTCTTCCGAAAAAGCCCTGGTCCATGTGCAATCAGGAGGGATACCGGGAGCCTCCGGCAGGGAACAGTGAATCGCCCCTTCCGTATTTTTTTTGTCCAGGAGCATGGCCTGGACCATCGTATCCGGGTCAAAGTTTTGAATCCCGGGCGGATTGTGGAGATACCGCATCACAGTCGTCCCCATGGCAGTCGCGGATTCTTCCGAGAGCAGTCCGGAAAGAACAGCCGCCCGGACCTCCACAAGTATCCCCGCCATGACTGCCACGCCATGGGATACAGAGTACCCTGAAGCCAGTTCAATGGCATGCGCAACCGTATGCCCAAAATTCAAGGTCCTTCGCAAACCGCTTTCCGTCTCGTCTGCTGAAACAACTCCAGCCTTGATCGTACAGTTCTTCGCCACCAGATCGGCCATCATCAGGGGATCCCGCTCCATGATCGGATGCTGCCCGTGTTCGAGCAGGTGGATCATTTCGGGCGAAAACATCAGGGCGTGCTTGACGATTTCACCAAGACCTGAAAGGTATTCCCTTTCAGGAAGAGTCGAGAGGAGGTTTGGATCGATATAGACACCAGATGGTTGCCAAAAGGCCCCGACGAGATTCTTTCCCGCCGGAACATCAACCCCGGTCTTTCCGCCGACACTGGAGTCAACCTGGGCCAAAAGTGACGTCGGAATCTGGACAAAGGGCACTCCCCGCATATAGGTTGCGGCCAGATAACCCGCAAGATCTCCTGTGACCCCACCGCCCAGTGCGATCACAAGTGTTTTCCGGTCGTGCTGATTGTGGAACATCGCATCTTCAAGCATCGACTTGGTCTCTCTCGTCTTGCGCTCTTCCCCGTGAAGAAATGTGTACAGAAAACACGGGTTCCCGCTCACGGCCCGGATTCTTTCGAGAAGGTCTTGACCGTACAGGGCTGCCACATTGGAATCGGAGATGATCGCACAGGAATGACGGGGAAACCGTGATACAAGCATCTCCGGAATCTGCCGGAAGAGTCCTGGTTCGATCAGGATGTCATAGCTCCTGTCGTGATGGTGGGCAAGTGCGACACGGACGATTGTACTCATTCCTGATCTCCCAATGATTTGATCCGCCTGTAGAGCGTCCGGACAGGGATGTCCAGAATCCGGGCTGCTTTCCGGACATTGTTTCCGGTTTGTTCGAGTGTCCGTACGATGATTTTTTTCTCGATCTCGGCCATGGTTCCGGTCTCACTCTCTCCGATCCGGGCAATTTCGCGCTGCGCGATATCCTCCGGAAGATCCTCAAGCGTGACAAAATCCTGCCTGGCAAAGACAAGAATTCGTTCGACGACATTCCGCAATTCACGGACATTCCCCGGCCACTCCAGACCGGAGAGAATGGCTGCCACTTCCTGGTCAAAACCGCGAAAATCCGTATTGTTCTGGGCATTATACAGCACCAATAAATGCTGCAAGAGAAGGGGAATATCCTCACGCCTCTCCCGCAAGGGCGGCAGGGAAATCCGGACCACATTTAATCTGTAATACAGATCTTCGCGAAATCGGCCATCATCCACCAGCTTTCGGAGATCCTTGTTGGTTGCAGCAACGATCCTGACATCGACCGTCACCGGATGGACACCACCGACTCGGGTAAACTCCCCGCTCTCGAGGACACGCAACAACCGGACCTGGGATTCGAGTGGCATTTCTCCGATTTCGTCCAGAAAGAGCGTTCCCCCGTCCGCGGCCTCGAAAATCCCCTTCTTCTGCCCGATCGCCCCGGTAAAGCTCCCCTTCTCATGACCGAAGAGTTCGCTCTCGAGTATCCCCTGTGACAGGGCACCACAATTCATCCTCAGGTACGGTTTGTCCTTCCTTCCTGAAAGACGGGCTATGGCACTGGCAACGACTTCTTTTCCTGAACCGCTCTCCCCTTCAATCAGAACAGTCACCCGACGCGGTGCAACCTGGACAATTGTCTCGCGGATTTTTTGCATGGCAGAAGATGATCCGATCAGTTCCTGAACCGGATCCTCGGGGATGACCAGTTTGCGCAGTCTGGCGTTCTCCTTGCGGAGATTCGTATGTTCGGTGAGCTTCCTGATGATACAGCGGAGTTCTTCCAGATTGACGGGCTTTGTGAGGTAATCGCTAGCACCGAGTTTCATCGCGTCAATGGCCGTCTCGATCGAACCAAAACCGGTGACCATGACGAATTCCGTTTTGATGCCGGACTCACGTGCTTCGGCGAGGACCTCAATCCCGTTTTTCTCCGGCATGACCAAGTCGATGACGGCAATGTCCCAGACACCGGACATCAGCAAAGAGAGCGCCGCTTTCCCGTCATTGGCCGTCTCGCAGACGGTATTTCCGTCGCTTAACGCTTCCGCCAAAGACTCTGCTATGGCTGGATCATCATCAACGATCAGGATTTTCATTGGGCCAGAATTCCTTTCAGGGTTACCACAAAGGTAGTACCTTGCCCGGGAATTGACTGACATTCTATCTTGCCGTCGTATTCTTCCACAATCCGTTTGACTACGGCAAGTCCCAAACCGGTTCCACCATGCTTTTTGGAAAAAAACGGCGTGTAGATATTGGCGAGGGTAAACTCGTCCATTCCGGATCCTGAATCGGAAATCGTCATCAGGAGATCATGCCGCTTTGACTGGATATCAATGTGGACCGTCCGAACCTCTCTCGTACCGACCGCATCGAGAGCGTTGATGAGGAGATTGATCAAGATCTGTCGGATCTCGGCCCGGTCGGCACGGATGGTGAGATCATCGGGCGTAATGATGATCTCGAGTTCGGCCTGTCGGGCTTGGACCTCGGCGCTGAACAGATTCCGGATCTCGTCGATGATCTGCGACATTCCGAAGATTTCGCGCTCCTTACTGCGCATCTTCGCAAAACCGAGAAACTCGCTGAGAATCCGGGCGGCATGGTCTTTCGCCTTTTCGAGAATCTCGATCTTTTTCAGAACCCGCTCTGTCTCACCCTTTTCAAGGCCTTCCCGCATCAGTTGCAGATTGATCGACATCAGATTCAACGGATTCCTGATTTCATGGGCCAGGCCACTGGAAATCTCGCCAACGTAGGCCATCCGCTTGAAGGAATCCGCAGTTTCTTCCGATTTTTTGAACTTGATGAATAAATGCATGATGAACAAAAACGACAGAAGAAGGACAACGATCAAAGAGATGGATCCGAGAAAAACCAGTTGGGTAACCTGGGAGCGGTTGAGTTCGATCCTGTCGGTCAGATACTTTTTTGAAAACCCGACCACAACGTCACCGGTCTTCTTCCCGCTTTGAATGATCGGTGTTGTAATCGTATAGTAGACAATATTCCGTTCTTTGTACTGGACGATCTGTGACGGTCCGTCTTCACTGAGTTCCTCGACGCCTTCCCGTTTTTTGTCCAGCATTTCGGAGAGAGGTTGTTCATCATGCTCACCCCTCTCGACATACATCGGAGTCCCGCTCTTGTCCCGGATGACGATATGGACAAAATTCCGTTCCTCGGGAAAATTGAGCTGCACGATCCGCCGGACGAGCCGCTCATGGGGAGTATCAATACTCTGCCCGTCAATGCTCCTGCTCAGGACTTGTGCCAATTCACGGCTCTTGTTGATGTATTTCTTGAGCAGGTAGTCCGGGAGCCATGAGTTGATTCCGACAAAGGCCAGCAAAGCCAGCACGGCAAAGGAAGCCGAGACGAAGACGATGGTCCTGACAACACGTTTTTTGAAACTGTTTTCCATACCAGCGGACGCTTCCCGTCCCCTACCTGTTCCCGACTGTTACAGTATGAATATACTCCAGACGAACCGGCATCGACCTGTACATTGCTGAAACCTTTACGGTAACCTTGGTCTCGCCTTCCCTGAGAACGCGCAAATTCCAGGAGCAAAACCCCTTGCCGGCCCTGTCAATCCTGTCTATCACCGCTGTCGCAGGTGTCCCGTCCAGAGCCAGCCTGGTACTGTCGTACTCGATGGTCGCCGCGATCTTGGTGACATCCCAAAACTTGTTTTCGTTCTCGAGCACGACACCCATCCAGACATTCTCTTTTCCAATAACAGACAGGGGAAGCGCAAGCTTCATATTGAGGGGTTGCCCCTCCCTGACCTTCTTGGTAGACACACCCAAAGCGATGGCAACAGCATCATTGGCACCGGCGGGAAAGGTCTTTTCGTTCCAGACCATGCTGACAGAACTCTTTCCCGTGAATTCATCATCGAACGAATCATCGATTTCCGGCACAAGACGGGTATCGCTTTTGGTATACCGCTCATGGGAAACCAGAAGAAGATCCGGAGTCACCAGTTCCTGCCCATACAGATTGATCTCCAGATTGGCCGGACCTTTGACTTGCTTGTCGCAGACAAAGAGAAGACTGGGAACCCTCGTCTCGAGTTTTGTTCCCTTTTGGACCAAACCTGAACCAGGCAGGCAAAAACCATTCTGATCCATGTTCCCGGCAATCGTGTCCAAAACAACGCGTATCCCGACCGCATGCTGCCTCGAATCGGAATTGATGACACGAACCTCGACCCGCATCAGATTGGACTGGGTCGAGTAGATACTTCGGTGCAAGCGGAGCTTCTGTTCAAATCGAACGCCACGGTATTCCCAGGCCGAAACGATCTCGTTACCGACCCTTTTGGAGAAGGCCAAATTTTTTCCCGCACTGGAACCATACCGGGCTGCGGACCCATCGACACTGACAAGAACATAGCTCGAGCCGAAGGCCTCATTGTTCAGAAGTGCCTGATTGTCATCGGTATCTACCGTCGGGTCACCGCCCGTTGTCCAGAGCCGAAAATTTCCGACAATATCCGTTTCAAACCGGATCAGATCATTCCGGATCTCGTCGGCAGCCAGAGAGGACACCGAGATCCCGAGGAGAACTAGACTGACAAGCAGAGGTTTCGCGTTCATCTCCTCCATCATGCACCGGATTGATTTCAAGGTCAAACAAATTCATCCATGTTGCCATCGGGTTGGATCACGTATTCAGGCTATCGACATTGCCATGTTTTCGTCGTTTCGTGAGATGGGCACACCTTACCAGGAAATTTGCGTACCCGCATCCTGTTTTTTTTGGTGAACAGCCTCTGTCGAGGGTCGTGCGGC
>DAIREN010000004.1:0-50489 GCA_036795535.1 Spirochaetota bacterium | reverse complement strand
AATGTGAGGCAACGCATCTGACCTTCGGTTACCTTTTTCAATGATGCAACGCGGGGAATTCAGCGTGGTGTCTCTTTGATGAAGGTTTCATCGGATGAACGGAACCGGGACTGCAGTGTCAGTTCCGGTATCCAACCCGCCGATATTGACAGGGAATGCGCATTCTGATGGAGGATCCATGCAGACACTTTCACACGGTCTGGGACATTTGCTCCTGCTCGTGTGTCTTGCCGGTTGCATGACAACGACCAGCCAGGCACAAGTGACCAATACCCCCACGGGTACGGTCCAGCCTGCAGGCAAGCGGGGTGAAGTCCTGACAATCGCACGTCGTTATCTCGGGACCCCCTACCGGTATGGCGGAAGTGACCCGCGGGGGTTTGACTGTTCCGGCTTTGTGCTTTATGTCTTTCGTCAGGTCGGCGTCCAGCTTCCCCACACCGCAGCCGGACAATTCGGACAGCTCCGGACAGTACAGAACCCGCAACCCGGCGATCTGGTTTTTTTCCATACCTATGGCAATGGTGTCTCCCATGTTGGAATCTACGCGGGAAACAACCGCTTTATCCACTCGCCCCGGGCGGGAAAGACAGTGGAATACACGGACATGAGGATCGAGTACTGGCGGACACGCTATCGGGGTGCCCGCCGGGTTTTGTAATCTCCTGTGCGTGCTGACGCCCATCCTGTCCGGGTGCTATACTTGGCCCAACAGCATCCGGAGGGTACACATGACAAGCGGAAAAGGCATGCCGACAAAAAAAGAAATCGTCGAGGACTGGCTTCCCCGCTATACCGGAGCCCCTCTTGCGAGCTTTGCCAAGTACATCCTGCTGACGAACTTCATCAATTATGTCGAAATGTTTGCCGAGATGCACGGGGTCGAGATTATTGGCCGCAACAAGCCGATGCAGATGGCAACATCCGGCGAGGTGACGATCATCAATTTTGGCATGGGCAGCCCGCTTGCCGCGACGGTGATGGATCTCTTGTCGGCGGTCAAGCCCCAGGCTGTGCTGTTTCTTGGAAAATGTGGCGGTCTCAAAAAAACAAAACTCGGAGACTTTATTCTTCCTATCGCGGCCATCCGGGGCGAAGGGACCAGCAATGACTATCTGCCGCCCGAGATCCCGGCCCTGCCGTCATTCCGTCTGCACAAGGCGGTTTCGATCGAGATCCGCCAGCGCAAGCTCGAGTACTGGACCGGGACGGTCTATACGACCAACCGTCGCGTCTGGGAACATGACAAGGATTTTCGCGAGTATCTGCAAAAAATCCGCGCGATCGGGATCGATATGGAAACGGCAACCCTCTTTACGGTCGGCTTTGCCAACGAGATTCCGCGCGGAGCCTTGCTGCTTGTTTCGGACAACCCGATGGTGCCCGAGGGGATCAAGACGAGCAAAAGCGACACGAGCGTGACTGCGAAGTTTGTCAAAACCCATCTCGAAATCGGGATTGATTCGTTGCGCAATCTTGCCCGGACCGGGCAGTCGGTCAAGCACATGCGGTTTGAGTGATATCCAGATCCTCAGCGCTTCAAATAGGCCAGCGGCGGGGGCAGCATGACATCATTGCCATAGCGATCCTCGCCGTACCCGTGTTCAGCCAGGACGTGGATGTCGTCCAGTACCCGCCTGTCTCCGCAAAAGGCCACTTTCATGTCGATCCGGATATCAATCAGCCCGTGAGCCAGGAAATAGGCCAGCGCCCGCTTGAGAAACTCGGGGAGGATCTCTCCATCCTCGGGTTTGATGTCGTCGAAGGGAAGATGTCCCTCGTAGATCACGATGTCCTTTTTTTGCAGCAGTCTGAAAAAGACCCTGCGCATCAATTCCTGCTTGACCGAGGCGTCTTCGGCGGCCTGCTTGATCTCGGGCATGGCAGCCATGTGCTGGGCCAGCATCCGGCGCTTTTCGGCGTTGATCTTTTCATTGACGCGAAACAGTTCCAGAGGGGAAGACGCGTCGTAGCGGGAACCGTCACTGGTTTCGAGATAGACCTCGCTCCCGTAATGGAGGACAATCTTGGCCACCAGCGTCGAGGGGCGGACATGGAACCCGCGGTACACCGGGACTGGGACCTCGATCCGTGCCGGTTCGGCATAGCGTCTGATCATCGTCCTGCAGAGATGTTGCGCCGATTTCATGAACTTGCCGGCATAGGCCAGCGAGTATTCGATGAGGATCTCCAGGAGTTCATCGACGTTGACGATCGGGCGGGTCCGGGACCTCCCGCTTCCGTGCCCGGCAATATGGCGCTCATAGTGGTGCGAGAGCAGGGTCGCGATCTCCAGCAGGTGGTAAATGATGGAGACATGACCCCGGATGACCGGGAGATTCCGGTCTTGTTGCTCGGCATCCGTATCCGAGATATGGGTATCGTACATGGCCTGCAGATTGTGGAACTCCCGCTCCGCAACCCGCAGCGTGCGTTCGCTGAACATATCCGGCACGCACTCTGGATACCGGCAACGATCCAGCTTTCCGGCCAGATCCTGCAGGAGTGACTGGCCCGATTCGGACAGGAAAGCGGTTGCAAGATAGACGACCACTTTGGCCGGGGAGGCAATATGTTGGAACTGTCTGTCAGCCGGGAGAATCCCCGTCAACGGCATGTCGTACAAAGGACTTGCCTGGCGAAACCGTCCGCGCACGGCCATGCCCGTTCGGCGGGCCTCGGAGACAAAGGTCCGGACAATGGAGACAAGCATTGTCCCGAGCCGGGTGGTGCATCGTCCGGTATCCCCGAAGAAATCCCCCTCAATGGGCAGAAGGCGATAGCGTGGTGCGGCATTCCTGATATGGAGGAAGATGTATGTCGCATTTGAGAACGTTTTGAGTGCCGCGACCAGGCTTCTGAAACGGCACCAGTGCTTGTTATTCTTGGCGCCGTAGGCGTCCAGGACTTCTTCGATCTTGGATGCTTCAATGAAGAGGCGCCCGAGCAGTGGTCGCTGCAAGACTGCCTCGATATTCTGCAGCTTGAGGACGTACCTGCAGAGCAGAACCAGATCCGCAGCTTTGCAATCAAGCATCTGCAGGAATGTTTCGGGAGTCAATGCCTGTCCCTGAAGCGCCCGGTCCGGCTCCATACCTACCCTCTGTGTCCCGAATTTCTTTGATGCTCACCAGTCTATCCCGGCTCTTCGGGCATTGCCAGAGAATTTTCAGCTCTGGAAAGACGGTACATCGGTGGTTGGGGAACCACGGACCCGAAAGCCGTTTCTTTTTTTTTCCTGTCTTTTTGTGTATTGTTTCTTTCTCAGAACCACTCCCGGGAGGAATGATGCTCCAAAAATATGTTTCCCGTGAACGAATCGTTTTTTTTGATGCCGAGACACACAAGCAGCAGGCGCTCCATCGTCTGATGGAGTGCATTACCGGGTCTGATTTGATTGCGGATCACGACAAGTTCCGGAACGGAATCCTCGAACGTGAAAACATCATGAGCACCGGCATCGGGCTGGGTATCGCCGTGCCACATACCTACAGTGATGCCGTCCGGGATATTGTCATTGCGATAGGGGTTTCCCGCGAGGGAATCAGTGACTACGGCTCGATGGACGACAAGCCGGTCCATTTTGCCCTGATGGTCGCGGCGGGAAGCCACCAGCATCGTGAATACCTGCAGATTCTTGCCAGGATTGCCATGCTTGCCAAAAACGAGCGGGTCAAAACCGCTCTCCTTGCAGCCAAAAACGCGGAGGAGATCATCTCCGCACTCGAGTCAATGTAAGCAACAGCACAATCTTTTGTATCCATAAAGGAGCGTATCATGGCCATCAGCTACAAATCACTGGGCTTCGTCAACACAAAGAACATGTTTGCCAAGGCAGTGTCGGGCGGCTTTGCTGTTCCGGCGTACAACTTCAACAACATGGAACAGCTTCAGGCGATTGTCCTCGCTTGCCTCGAGTCACAATCTCCCGTGATTCTCCAGGTCTCCAAGGGTGCCCGGGATTATGCCGACCAGACCCTTCTGACCTATCTCGGACAGGGTGCCATCGAGATGATGCGCCGCAAGGCAAAGGAGATGGGTGTCGGAGAGATTCCGATCGCGTTGCACCTCGATCACGGTGATTCCTATGAAACCTGTGTCTCCTGCATTGAGAGCGGTTTTTCATCCGTCATGATCGATGGCTCGCACCTTCCGTATGAGGACAACGTTGCCCTCACAAAAAAGGTGGTGGAGTTTGCCCATGCCCATGATGTCACTGTCGAGGGAGAGCTGGGAGTGCTTGCCGGTGTTGAGGATGAAGTTTCGGCCGAGCATCACACATACACCCAGCCTGAAGAGGTTCAGGATTTTGTCGCCCGGACCGGAGTGGATTCACTCGCCATCTCGATCGGGACATCCCATGGCGCGTTCAAGTTCAAGCCGGGCCAGAAACCCGAAATCCGCCTGGATATCCTTAAAGAAATCGAAAAACGTATTCCGGGATTCGCCATTGTTCTGCACGGATCGTCGTCTGTTCCCCAAGATGCTGTTGAAGCCATCAACAAATTTGGCGGGAAACTGGCCGATTCGATCGGTATTCCCGAGAACCAGCTTCGCGATGCATCGAAGTCGGCCGTCTGCAAGATCAACATCGATTCCGATGGCCGCCTCGTGATGACGGCCAAGATCCGCGAAGTCCTTGCCAACAAGCCCGGCGAATTCGACCCGAGAAAATACCTCGGTCCGGCCCGTGACGCTCTCAAGGCGATGTACAAGGCGAAGAACGAGAATGTCCTCGGCAGTGCCGGGCATGCCCCGGAAATCATGGCTCTCACAAAATGAGTCCTGCCGGGTCGGCCCAGGAACGTGTGCCGCATGAGAACCGCGGCACCACCTTGGTGGCTCTGACAGTACTCGCCAATACAGACTCATCTGACAAGAACGCCGGTCGCCTGCCCATGCAGTTCCGGCGTTCTTGTTGATGGAACGGGATGAATGGACCGAAACAGCAAGGAGAACCTCATGTCTACTGCCTGGAGAACGCAACTCAACTCGATCACACACGGCGCCTGCCGGGGCTGTGCCCTCTGTGACGGTCACGCCTGTGCCGGAGAAGTCCCAGGGATGGGAGGGAAGGGGGAGGGGCTGACCTTTATGCACAACGTCCTCTCCTGGGATGAAATCGGGGGTCCGGCAGGGACCGCGCTTCCCGAGATCGCGGTTGCTCCGATCACGGGCGTTGATGAAAACATCGGAGATGCCATGCCCGAGCGCGATTTTCATGATGCCCTGGTGGCGGGAGCCGGCGCTGCCGGCATTTTTTCCTGCATCGGAGACGGGGTTCCGGACTACAAATTCACGGACGGGGTGGATGCACTCCGGCGACACGGCCGTCAGGGTGCGATCATCATCAAACCCCATGTCAACCGGAAGATACTGGAACGCTACGAGATGGCGCAGGACGTGGCGGAGAGTGTCGGGACAGACATTGATGCATGCACACTGGCAACGGTCGAGAGCAAGGCCGGGCTGGAAAAAAAGGATGCGGCACTCCTCAAGGACTTGCGTCGGGAGATCCGGGTCCCGTTCATCATCAAGGGGATCTGCCGGGATCAGGAACTCGAACTGGTCGAGGCTGTCCGTCCCGATATTGTCGTGATCTCCAATCATGGGGGCCGTGTCGCCGATGGACTGGAAGGGATTGCCTGGAGTCTGGAACGTCTTGTCGGCCGGGTCCGGAAGTATTGTGGCGAGGTTTGGGTCGACGGCGGTCTTCGTACCAGAGCACACCTGCACAGAGCTGCAGCGTTGGGCGCCAAACGCGTCTTGATCGCGCGACCATTCATCCAGGGGGTTGTGGCTCTGGGGGCTGACGGGATTCCCGCCGTTCTCCGCGATCAATTCGGGATTCGATGATCGCTTCTGATGCCGGGATTCCTTGCTTGCTCTCTGGTCAGGTCAGCTTCCGGTCACGAGAGAGGTTGGACGCTTGGCCAGGATTCCGGGCAATGTCCCGTTGCACCTCAGGCTGCTCGGAGTTACTGCCGTCGGCATGACGCAGCGCTATATTTGAGGAGCAGAAATGGTGCAATGCAGACCGGCCGGTTTCTGTCAAAATTTTCATGCCTGGTGGTTCTCCCATGTCTTTCCGTACATTCTTCCTGATGCCAATTCTTCTCGCCATCCTCGCCGGATGCTCTTCGCAAAAAGAGAATGTCCTCTACGTGCAGACCAGAGGCGGGGCTGAGCTCCGGCAAAATGCAGCGACCAATGCTGTGCTTCTGGCGGTTGTTCCTCAAAACACGGCTGTCGAGGTCAAAAAAGGAGAAGCGGTGGCCGGTATCTCCGGTGGGCGCACGGGGCAATGGCTCAAAGTCGTTTTCAAGGATCTCGAAGGCTGGATCTTTGACAAGGACCTGGCAGAGGACCCGGTGACCGCGCTCAAAGCATCCTGGCTCTGCGAAAGCGACCAGTACCTCCTGCTCAATTTTTATGAAAACGGAAAATTCATGATGAAGGTCAATCTCTGCCAGGGGATCGGAACCGTGTATGGCAAGTACACGGAGGAGACCGGGCGCTACATGCTGGCCATTGACCGGCGGGATTTTTCCGGGTTTGCCGGTGCCAATATCACGGAAGTGGCCTTTGTCAAAGCCAGCCCCGAAACCCTGCGCTTTTCGATGACACAGACAAACGGATTCTTTGCCTGTGGTCCGTGGGAGGGCGCCATCTTCAGGAAGGCCCGAAAGGCTTCCGAATGACAGACCACGACCCCATGCCGGTCCGGGAAGCCGGGCTCCGGCTTCGTTCCGGGTACCACCGCGTTCTTGATGGTCATCCCTGGGTTTTTGCCGGTGAGCTTGAGAGCCTTCCGCCGGACAACGAAATGACGGCTGACCTTCATGACCGGCAAGGACGGTTTCTCGGGAGAGGACTTGTCAATCCGGGTTCGCAGATCGTCTGGCGTCGCTATACACACGAGAACGTCCCTTTTGATGATACCCTGGTCCATACCAGGATCGTTCGTGCCATCGAGTCGAGACGCGCAGCCGGGTATACCGATGTTTGCCGGCTGTTTTGGTCCGAATCCGACGGGATTCCCGGATTGGTGATCGATTCTTTCGGGGATATCCTGGTGGTCCAGGCCCTGACCCGTCTGGTCGATACCTGCCTGAACGAGATTGCCGGGATGCTGGTCGACCTCTTGAAGCCACGCTGCATTGTCGCGAGAAATGACGCCCCTGTGCGTGAATACGAGGGTCTGGCCCGGGAAACCACCATCTTGTATGGAGATCTCCAACCGGACGAGACCATCCATCTCCAGAACATCGTTTTCGCCATTGATCCTCTTCATGGCCAAAAAACCGGGCTCTACCTTGACCAGAAGGAGCAGTACGCCCGGGTGGCGGCTTTTGCGAAAGGCCGGACCGTCCTGGATGTTTTTTGCAATCAGGGTGCTTTTGGACTGATTGCGGCTCGAGCGGGTGCCCAAAGTGTGACTGCTGTGGACAGTTCCCAGCAAGCTATCCAACTCGCAGCGGCCAATGCCGATCGGAATGGCATTTCGGAGTACACGCCCATCGTACGGAATGCTTTTGATTATCTGCGGGAGCACAGGGACCAGCGTTGGGACATGATCATTCTCGATCCGCCACCGTTTGCGCCTTCAAAGCGACAATTGGCGGGGGCTGTCCGGGGATATAAAGAACTCAATCTGCGTGCAGCCAAACTTCTCTCTTCCGGAGGAATCTTGGCGACCTACAGCTGTTCGCACCATGTCGATCACGAGACGTTTACGGGCATCGTCCGGGAGGCGCTGGCTGACGCAGGACGGACTGCCAGGGTGCTCGAGTATGCCCATCAACCAGCGGATCACCCGATTGTGCTTCACATGCCCGAGAGCGAGTATTTGCGGGGGATGATTCTCCAGCTGGACTGAAGTCAGAATCCGGTTTCCTGGATAAATCCCTCGGTATCAAGATAGGTCAGAGCATCAACGGCCAGCCAATCCAGCCATTCCTCATGCGGTTGGCCGAGTCCGGCGGTGCGGAGCCGATCGGAAAAGCCATCTTGATCAAAATCAATACCCTTGTAGAATTGGGTATCCAGCTCATCGAGCAGACAGGTGACGGCTGTGCGGACCCGTGTTTCATCCACCGAAGCATACAGCTCGGTTGTATTCAGCCAGGCGACAAGTTCGTCCCGTTTTCCCCGCAACCCGAAATTCTCTATTCCGTAGGACAGGGCGCAGTACTCGATGGCTGCCGAAACGCAGGCCTTAAGATGAAATACAACCACCCCTTCCATTTTGAAAATCCGCGAGATGGCTCCCTCGATCTCGTCCAGGTCGGGATCTCCCGGGGATGAAAGCAGGACTTCGTGCGCCCAGAGGGACAGACTCTCGAGTATGGCAGGATGAATGGTGTGGAGCTTTCCAAAACGATGTTCCTGCTCTTTGAGCCATTCGGGAAAGCCTGTGGCGAGGGCTGCAGTCAATCTGGTCGGGATACGATGTGCGCACATGTTGATCACCTCCGATGGGCCTAATCTTTCCCTTCTTATACGTTTGCAGTGGTCAGATCATGGCAATATTGGCATTTTTGTAAAAAACGGGACTCGCATGATTCGTGAACCTGAGCAGTACGGCTATAGCGATGAACACATCGCCCAGCAATGCATTTTTTTGGGGAACAGACTCAGGCGGACGGAAACCCATCTTGCACGCTGGAGACGACGTGAGTCGATTTCCTGCTACCGGGTCTATGATTGCGATATCCCCGAGATTCCGCTGGCGATCGACCGCTACGAGGACATGCTTCATATTGCCGAGTACCGCACTTTTACGCCCCCGGATGAAGACAGGCATATCGTCCGGATGGAGCAGCTCTGTCGGGCTGCCGCTGCCGTCCTCGCGCTTCCGGAGGACAATATTTTTTTCAAGGTCAGGCAGCGTCAGCGAGGGAAGCAACAATATACACGGGTCGCCGAAACCGGCCACAGGATGACGGTTCACGAGGGTGGACTCTCGTTTCTCGTCAACCTTGCAGACTATCTCGATACCGGACTTTTTCTTGACCACAGACCGACCCGGGCTCTGGTCCGGAACCTTGCCGACGGACGTCGTGTTTGCAATCTTTTTGCGTATACGGGGAGTTTTTCCGTCTATGCTCTCGCCGGGGGGGCGGAATCCGTGACAACGGTCGATCTTTCCAACACCTATCTCGACTGGGTCGAAGAGAACCATCTTTTGAATTTTCCGGACGCGTCCCGGCATCGTCTGATCCGGGCAGACGTTCTGGAGTACGCCGCCAGTCTTGCTCCGTCCAGTTTCGATCTGATCATCGCCGATCCGCCGACCTTTTCCGTCAGCAAAGCCATGCAGACCAGTTTTGATGTACAACGGGATCATGTCTGGCTTCTGCGGCATCTGGTTCGCGCATTGTCAACTGACGGAGTGCTTGTGTTTTCCAATAACCGGACGGACTTCACGCTTGACGACGAAGTCTCGTCCTTTGCCCGTGTCGAGAACATCACCCGCGAGACGATCCCCCGGGATTTTCGCAATCAGAAGATCCATCACTGCTGGCTTCTCAAACCGGCACTCAGGTTGTGAAAATCACTATACCTTGTTGGCTGGGGCTGTGACGCCAGGTTCTGCCGGATGACAGACAAAGCCGGACGGCTCAAGACGAATGATGAAGACAGGGATTCCTGCGGGAACCGTGACACCCTCCGGCTGGATGATGCTCACATCGGACGCCAGCAGCCGATTCCACTCGTCCTGTGGAACCGTTTCCCCGCGATACCCTGCAGGAAGACAGGAAAACGACAAGGCCAACGATGCCATTCCGGATTTTGTGACAGTCCCGGGATAGAGGAAGACCGCGGGGCCATCAGGATGCCCCAGCAATTCCCGTCTTGTATCCTGGAGAAATCGCAGGCGGACTCTCTCCACCAGGTCGCTCCGCTTGCGGATCCAAACCGCGAGGAACGCGAGATCCAGCAACCCTAAAACAAGAAAGCGCTGCACCGGCGCAATCCTGGTCATCTCGAGCACCTGCATCAGGAGGCTGGCGCCGACCATGAACCCGGCATCAAGGATGTTCCCGCCGGAAAAAATTCGTGCCCGGATTGCCGGGCGTGCTGTGGCCTGGATCGCGGCATACAAAGGAACCGAGTAGAGTCCTGCTGCGATGCCGGAGAGGGCCAGGATGCAGAAGACGACGGGAAAGATGTCTTCAACCAGGGGCACGAGCATGGCTGTCAGTGACAGCAGACCCAGGGCCCAGACCGATGACGCTGTTTCGATATGTCGTGTCTTCCGCCTGCCGGGAATCATCGACCCGATCCCGATTCCGCCGGAAAAGAGCAGCAGGGAAAGGGTAACCTGTGAGCCGGCCATTCCCGCACTTCCGTGCATCCAGTCCAGAGCGGCAGGAAGGATGGTGTTTTCCCCCGCATGCATGATATGGATCGGGAGAAGCTGGAGGATGAAGGCACCATGGAACCAGAACCAGGAGATGGCTACGAGGAGGGGAAAGATCCGTGTTTCTCGTCTGATTTCACCAAGCCGGATTCCGGTTTCGCAGATCCATCCTCCTGCCCGGAGTGTCCCGGGGGCCTTCGCGCCTAGCCGGGGGATCTTCAGGCTGGCGAGCCAGCCAAAAACTGCGATCAATACAACGGAGCAGGCGGCCAGGATGCGGCCATCATTCAGGCTTCCGGCCATGCCGCCAAACAGGGTCCCCGTCAAAATCGCGACAAAGGTGCCCATTGCGACCAGACCGTTTGCCCGCAGCAGGTTTTCCTCGGGGACGAGCTCGGGAATCACCCCGTATTTTGCCGGTCCGAACCATGCAGACTGGGCACCCATGAAAAAGAGGACGATGATCAGGGCCGGGATGCTTCCGGCCAAAAACGCCATGGCTCCCGCACCCATGATCAGGATCTCTGCCAGTTTTGTCCAGCGGATGACACGATCTTTGGATTGGGAGTCAGCCAGCCAGCCCGCTGTGGCTGAAAAAAGAAAAAAAGGGAGGATGAAAATTCCCGAACAGAGAATTATGAGGGTATTCCGTAGACCGGGTTCAAGCCCGGGTGCGCCAAAACTGATCCAGAGGATCAGGGCGTTTTTGTAGAAATTGTCGTTAAACGCACCGGCAAACTGCGTCCAGAAAAAAGCGGCCATCTTCACGCAGTTTCCTCCGGATGTCAGTTTGGAAAATGGTTGTGTGGCTGAAAGATCTTGCGAAACTCGTCGGCCGAGAGTCCCGACTTGGCGCGTTCACGTTCAAACACAACCCGTCTCGGGACATAGTCTTTTGTCAGGGGAATCTCGAGGCGGGCGGCCGTTTCGTTATACTGGTTCGAGTAGAGCGTGAAGGCGTGCTTGTCGATCCCGCTCTCGTCGAGAAGGATTCCGACCATGGCCAGTCCCAGCCCGGCGCCTTCGGTGTCATCTCCGTACTCCATGTAAAAATCCAGGAGATTCGCGAACGAATGCGCCCGTTCGAATTTGGAACGGATCTTTTTTTCTTCCTCCGGCAGGAGCATGAAACTGTTTTTGACCTTGATGTTGAGGACATTGGGCCAGTAGTAGAATGTCGACACAACGGGATAGTCCATCTCCTTGAAAACCTTTTCGTACTCTTTGACCTTGTCTTCGACGAGACGTTCCTTGAAGATGTGCATCCCCTTTTCGTACTCCGACGGGCTGAGGAGATCCAGACCGAGTTCGGTAAAGACGACGCGTTTGAGATTGGCCTTTGTCGCGTTGATGATCAGCTCCTTGGCGGCGCTGTAGACAATATCCATCAAGTCGGATCGGCCGAATCGTTCGAGGATTGAGGAGGCGATGACACGCAACACCATTTCTCCGTAGTCGCTCAGGTAGTAGGTCCGAAACGTGATGATATCGTTTTTATCGAGGGAACGCTCGACTTCCTGGCGTATCCCTGCTTCAGTCTGTGGCATACAACATCCATTTCTGCGGGTCTTGGTGCCCGCGAACAGAATCCCGCAGGTCCACAAACAGAATATGTGATTTGGACTTCGATTGTCAAGAGGGATATCGTTTGAGACGGACCTTGAACGGAGTATATTTTGTATGCAAACCACAACAGGCGGGACAGGATGACACTTCGCGAGCGGCTGGCAGCCGGAGAGCTGCTTCTTCTGGATGGTGCCATGGGCACAGAGATCCAGAAAATGGAAATCCGGGATGAAGACTGGGGTGGCCATCATGGCTGCAACGAGTATCTCAATATCTCCGCACCACATTTGATCAGCGAGGTGCACCGGCTTTATTATGCGGCTGGTTCCGACATCGTGGAGACGAATACCTTTGGTGCCAGCAGCTACGTCCTTGCCGAATACAGTCTCTCCGATCAGACCAGGGAGATCAATCTGGCGGCGGCCCGGCTGGCGCGAAGCGTAGCGGACGGGTTTGGTGATGGCAAGCCGCGCTATGTCGCCGGATCGATCGGGCCGGGAACACGCCTTGCCAGCCTCGGACAGATTGATCATGATGCCGTCTATGCCGCCTATCTCCCTCAGATCCAGGCCCTCGCGGATGGTGGCGTCGACATTTTCATGATCGAGACCTGCCAGGACCCCCTGCACTTCAAGACAGTGATTGAAGCGGCGCAGGATGTGATCGTTGCCTCGGGACGGGATATCCTGATCCTGCTTTCTGTGACCATCGAGACCACAGGAACGATGCTCGTGGGGAGCGATATCTCGGCCGTTATCTCTGTTGCATCCGCCATGGGCGTGGACATCCTCGGGATCAACTGTGCGACCGGTCCGGATCTGATGGCCCCGTATATCAGGGAGATCAGTCAGACCTTCCCCGGATTCACGATGGTGATGCCCAACGCCGGAATGCCGCAGAACATCAACGGGAAGATGGTCTATTCCCTCTCTCCGGAGGATTTTGCCCAGCGTGTGGCACGCTATGTTGCCGAAGACGGCGTCCAGATTGTGGGTGGTTGCTGCGGAACGAGTCCCGACTATATTGCCGCCCTCTCCAGGGCAACTCCCGGGGTCAAGCCGGCCGCCCGTCAACGGGAACGCGCCTGGACCCTGGCCAGCCTGTATACGGCGCAAAACATGCTCCAGGTACCACGCCCCCTGATGATCGGTGAACGGGCCAATACCAACGGGAGCCGGCGCTTCAAGGAACTCCTCACCTCCGAAAACTGGGACGGAATCCTCGAGGTGATCGCTGACCAGGAAACGGGCGGAGCGCATGCCCTCGATCTCTGTGTTGCCTATACGGGGCGCAATGAAGTCCGCGACATGACACTGGCCGTCTCGAAGGCCGTCACCCGCACCCGGTTTCCGCTCGTGATTGATTCGACCAGCCTCGAGGTGCTCGAAGCCTCACTCAAACTGTACGGCGGCCGCCCCCTTGTCAACTCCGTCAATCTTGAATCCGGCGAGGAGTATGCCGAGCGGGTTTGTCGGCTGGCAAAACGATTTGGCGCCGCGCTGGTTGCTTTGACGATCGATGAAATTGATGGAATGGCCAAGACGGCCGGAAAGAAACTCGAGGTTGCCCGGAGGATTCATGCTCTCGCAGTGGATCGCGTCGGAATGAAGCCACAGGACCTTGTCTTTGACGTCCTGACCTTCACGCTTGGAAGCGGCGACCCTGATTCGAGAAACGCCGGGGTTGAAACCCTCGATGGAATCCGCCGTGTCAAAGCGGCCCTGCCCGGGGTCTGGACGGTTTTGGGTCTCTCCAATATCTCGTTCGGACTCTCACCCCAGCCGAGGAAAATCCTCAATTCCGTCTTTCTGGCCGAAGCGGTGGATGCCGGACTCGATATGGCGATCGTGCATGCCTCTTCGATCGTTCCCATGGCGGCCATCGATGACGGGGATCGGGAAGCGGCCCTGGCCCTGATCTACAATAAAACTGAAAATGCTCTTTTTGATTTCATCAAACGCTTCGAGGATCGATCGGCGGGACAGGAAGCTGTGTCCGGGAGTCAGGTTTCCCTCCCGGTCGAGAAGCGGCTCGAACAGGCCATTATCCGCGGGAACCGGGCCGCGCTCGACGTGATGCTTGAGGAAGCCCGTTCCTCGCATGATGCCCTGTCCATCATCAACGAGATTCTCATCCCGGCCATGAAAATCGTGGGAGATCTCTTCGGATCCGGCAAAATGCAGCTTCCCTTTGTGCTCCAGTCCGCCGAGACGATGCGTGCTGCTGTCGAGATCCTGCAGCCCTGGATCGAGAAGAAGGATGCCTCCAAGCCCTGCAGTATCGTTCTGGCAACAGTCCGAGGGGATGTCCATGACATCGGGAAAAACCTTGTCGACATTATCCTCAGCAATAACGGGTTCAAGGTCTACAACCTGGGCATCAAGTGCGAGATCCAGACAATCATCGAGAAGGTCCGTGAGGTTGGTGCGGATGCGATCGGGTTGTCCGGTCTCTTGGTCAAGTCGACCGTCATCATGAAGGAATATCTGGAAGCGCTCCAGTCGGCCGGTCTTCGCCTGCCAGTCTTCCTGGGAGGCGCAGCCTTGACCCGCCAATGGGCCGATGAGGACTGCCAGGCGGTCTATGACGGAACAGTCGTCTACAGCGCGGATGCGTTTGACGGGCTGAGGGGGATGACCCTGGTCCGGGACGGTGGACTCGTTGAAGCGGTTGCCGCTGACCGGATCAAGCATGCCGATATCCGTCGCCGCACTGCACTTCATGCCGCGCAGAGGATTTCTGCCCAAGAAGCAGCAGGGGATGTTGAATCCGTTCAGGTCCTTGATGCCGTTCCGCGAGCGCCTTTTTACGGGAGCCGTTCGACCGAAGATATCTCGCTTGATGATGTCTTTTCGCTGTTAACTGAAAGCGTTCTCTTTCGGGGCCGCTGGGGTTTTCGTCGAGGGCAACTTTCCAAAGAAGAATTTGAAGCACTCCTTGAACGCGAGGCCAAACCGGAACTCTCGCGTCTCAAAGCCCTTGTGCGCGATCATGAACTTTTTACCCCAAAAGTCGCGTGGGGCTATTTCCCCTGTCAGAGTGAGGGTGAGAGTTTGATTGTCTGTGACGGATCATTCAAGGAAATCGCCCGCCTCAACTTTCCCAGGCAAAAGAGGGCACCGGGTCGTTCGATTCCGGACTACTTCCTGCCGAAAACGGGCGGGCGGTTCGATATCCTGCCGCTTCAGGTTGTCACCATCGGGCCAGGTGCGGATCGCTACGCCCATGAGTTGTATGATGCAGGACGCTATCGTGAATACCTTCTGTTCCACGGTCTGGCTGTCGAGAGTGCCGAGGCCCTGGCCGAATTCTGGCATCGTCAGATCAGGCGCGATTTGGGGATCGACGGGCAAGACGGTGCGGGTATCGATGATTTTATCGTGCAGAAATACAGGGGAAGCCGGTATTCCTTCGGGTATCCGGCCTGTCCCGATCTTGCGGAAAACAGCACCCTGCTCAAACTGGTTCATGCAGAGGAGATTGGTGTCACCGAGAGTGACAATCATCAAATGGTTCCCGAGCAGACCACCAGTGCCTTTATCGTCCATCACCCGCAGGCCAAGTACTTCACGGTCGACTAGGTGCATCAGCCTCTCTCCTGACATCGGCAGATGGTCGGGGGGTGGCCGACTGCCGGGATTTTTTCGTCATTCCGATGACAATTGGTTTTCTCTCGTGTTACTAATGGTGCAATCAAAAACACGCGATCACGCAATCTCCGCATCAAACCGCGGAGCCGTGTTTTTTTGACTGCAGGCATACTACCACACCGGAGGAACCATGATATTACGACGAAACATCCTGCTTGCAGTAGCCTTCCTTGCCAGCTCTCTGCTTCCGCTTTCTGCCGAACAGATTTCCGTCAAGCATTTCGGCTCGATTCAGGCGACCCGTCAGGGGCAAAACTGGACTGTCACGCTTCCGCAGGTCGGAAGTTTTTCATTCCAGGGCACCATCACCCCCCTCAATCTCGAGTCAAAGGTCCAGACCGACGACCTCTCCAAAGTCCCCGGGTATTCCGTCCTGAAACGGATCGGGCTCCAGGACACCACCCTCAAGTTGAATGCCGACGGGCTCGCGATTGTTGCCCGGATCGATACAAAAAAGCATCTCAAACCGATTGTGCGATTGCTGGATATCAAGGCACCATTCATTGATGTCACGGCCCGGGTCGCACCGGGCGGGATCTCCCTCCGTGGCGATCTCATGTTCTCCCGTCGGGATCTCAATCTCCTCCTGATTCCGAAACTCGGGACACGGCTTTTTGTCCAAAGACTCTCGCTTGCGCTCGATGTCGGTATCGAGTTGGCCAAGAGCGAGGACAAACCGCAGATCAGCGAGACGGCCAAAAAAAAGAAAAAATTGATCAATCTGGATCTGACGCCTGTCATCTCGGTTCAGGCTGCAGTGCGCGTGCAGCCGACCCAATGGGACAAGCCGCTCTCGACGCTGACCGAATTCTCGTATGATTGCGTGACCCAGGAGTTGACACTTGCCGGAACCATGCAGGATCGCTGGGTGAATCCGCTTGGACTGTCGAGAGTCTTCAAAAATCGTGAAGGTGTGGTGTTTGAAAACGCGGCCTTCGAGATCGGCTGGATTCCCGGATCTCCGACACCGACCAAGATCGGATTCGGAATCGAAACTGCCAAGATAATGGATCTTGTCTTCGGGGCTGTTGTCGATTTTTCACCGACGGACGGACAGTTGGCCTTCCAGGCCAAGGTCAACAAACTCAACTACTCGGATCTCCTCAAGATCATCACAAGGGTCTTCGGGAAACGCATGCCGAATGTAATCCCCGAGGATCTTGCCCTTAACGATGTCGAGATTCTCTTCTCGCCCAACGGTGGCAAAGTCGGACAGCTAGAAATTGCACAGGGGTTCGCCTTCAAGGGAGAAGCGAGAATCGGGAGTGCGCTCAACGGGAAGATCGATTTTACGGCCAATTTTGACGATGGTCTCCAGTTTTCCGTCGAGATGAACAATTCCATTCGCGAGATCTTGCTGAAACGGGTGCGTAACCACAAGGCTCTCAAGGTCCTGGTCAACCGGGTCACATCTACCCTCAATCTGCGCCGGATCGCGATCGATCTGAAGGCCATGCGTTCGGAGTTTGGAGGTGGTGTGGCCTGTGATCTGACGGTGTTCGGCAAGCGGATCAATTTCAATCTGTCCGGTTCGTTCAATCCGGACAGGTTGGTCAATTCGATTCTGGACAAGATCGTCGATATGGCCGGAGACGAGTTCAAGGCGGCCTATCGTGCCGTCGGGAATGCCGCCAAAGCGGCGGGCAATAAAGGGAAGCAGGTTGCTATACGCGCGGCCCAGGAAGCCGGACAGATGGCTCATGATGTCAAAATCAGTGTCAAGCATTCCGGTCACTCCAAAAACAAGTGCATGAATGATTGTGTTCCCCACTACGCCAACGGTCAACGCCGCAAGATGCGGGACGGGACCAACGAGGCCGTCCGGGAGTTTTACCAGGAGGCATTGAGGGAAATACGCGGGGTCGAGGGGGAAACACCAGAACAGACGCGCAAGCTCAGGGAGATGATGCTCGGAAGTGAGTGGAACGACTTGCTCCGTGATATCGATGATAAATGGAAGAGAGTCCATAATGACGATGAAGTCAAAAACTACTTCGTGCGGGACAACTCCGAAAAACAGGCCATCAACAAATATCGCGGCTTGATCAACGAATATTGGAACAACCACAAGAATTATCGCACTGCTCTCTGGAACCAGTTGATGAATGCCCGCTGATCCTGTCCTGTCCATATCTGTAGGGAACGCAGCCCCTGCTCCCACAGGGGTTGCGTTTTGTCTGCCCACGAATGCCTGGCCGGCCCCGGGTGCTTCGCCTTGCTTGATCGCCTGACGCGATCGTCTCCGCAGGCCAGGCATGGTCAGGCTGAACGCTCAGGGTTGCGTCCGCAGGATGGATGATTGCGAGGTGTTTGGATGGAAGAGAGACTCCCCGGATGGGATGGCATCCAGAGAGTCGTTGTTTTGGTGAACATCCTCAGTCCGGACCGGATCCGGCAGTGCGTGGAATTCCGCTCAGTCCTGCATCCCGGCGGCAAGTTTGGCCAGACGGATAAACTCTGCGCGATACCCTTCCTCATCCCGGCCGAGACTGCTTTTGGCACGATCGATCAGGGTGTTCCAATCTGCCTTGCCTTTGAATTCCGAACCGTACAGGAGCAGGGCTGCTTCGGCCACCGAAACAGCGAAGCGCATTTCCTGGGAGGCTTTGTCGATCCTGGTGGAACCTGTCCGGACAGGAATGGAGAAACCGGTGCTCGTGTCATTGCCCGGAAGTTTGTAGCGCAATTTGACGGTCACAAGTTCATTGTTCAAGACGCCTGTCGAGACCGCGTTCGTCGCATAGCGCAGGGGTTCGACATATCCGGAAGGATTGGCGCCGCCCTTGGGGACGATTTCATAGATGGCTGTCACGCTATGTCCGGCACCGAGTTCTCCGGCATCCTTTTTGTCGTCACGGAAATCTTCGGCACGAAGCATGCGCTTCTCGTACCCGAGAAGTCTGTAGGAGCCGACGTAGGCCGGATTGAATTCGATCTGGATCTTGACATCTTTGGCGATCGTCAAGAGCGTGCCGCCCATCTGGTTGATCAAGACTTTGCGTGCTTCCATGGCGGAGTCGATGTACGAATAATTTCCGTTTCCGGCGTCAGCCATCTTCTGGATTTTTGCATCTTGGTAATTTCCCATCCCGAAGCCAAGGATCGTCAAGTAAACGCCGGTGGCCCGCTTTTCTTCGATGAGCCGGACCATTTCTCCGTCACTCGAAGCTCCGACGTTGAAATCCCCGTCCGTGCAGAGGATGACCCGGTTGTTTCCGTTCCGGTCAAAATTCTCTTCAGCGACCTTGTAGGCGAGTTTGATGCCTGCTCCGCCAGCCGTTGATCCGCCCGCCTGCAGCCGGTCCAGTGCGCCAAGAATTGTCTCTTTGTCACTCCCTTTGGTCGGGGGAAGAACCAGTCCGGCTGCTCCGGCATAGACAACAATCGAAACGCGATCCTGCGGTCTGAGTTTCCGTGTCAGCATCGAGAGGGCATTTTTTACAAGGGGCAGCTTGTTTTCTGAGAACATGGAGCCGGAGACATCCAGGAGGAAAACAAGGTTCGCCGGGGGAAGGTTTTCCAGAGAGATATGCTTTCCCTGGACGCCAATTCGGACGAGCTGACGGCCTTCGGCCCAGGGACAGTCGGCAACTTCGGCATGCACGGCAAAGGGACGACCATCGCTTGGCCCCTCGTAGGCATAAGGGAAGTAATTTACACATTCTTCAAGACGGACGGCATCTTTTGGTGGAAGTCGGCCTGATTGCAAAAAGCGTCTGATGTTGGCCCAGGACGCCGTATCTACATCAATGGAGAAAGTCGAAAGCGGGATACGGGCAGCATCGAAAAAGCCGTTTTCAGTACGCTTCTCGTACTGCTCCCTGTCGTGTTCGATGCCGGCCGGCATGCCGTCCATCTTGGATTTGGCAAGGCCGTCGCCATTCATGGATGGTGCCCGGGCATGCCGGACCGCTTCGGTGTACTCACGCTCCTGGCGCAACATCGCCTGTTGGTCTTTTGAGTTGCATGAGGCAAAGATTCCAAGGCTGACAATGAGGCTGGAGACCAGGATGAATACGGTGTGCATTTTGTGTGTCATATGTACGCTCCTGTTATGGATGATATACCACTTACCTGACAGGGCACGAGAATGTTCACCAAAAAACGGTGTCCTCAACCCTGTCCGCCTTGAGAATCTGGAGAAACGACCATGAAAAACACAGTCTTTGCTGCTTTGGCCATCATTCTTTCTGTCAGCTTGAGTGCCGCAACCCGTCAGGAAGAATCCCGACTCAGGCTTCACCTCGCCGGGACGTTCTCCGGACAGGCATGGATTGCCGATCTGGTTGTGCGCAGCGATGCTGCGACTGTGACGGCAAGGATGGCAAACGGAATGGAGATCCAGTTGGAAGGTCGGCTTATGGACACGCAGATCGTGTTTACGTCGACAAACAAAGCGATCCTGCCGGGAAGCATCACGGCAGATATCCCGGACGGAACAACGGCAATCTTCCGTCCGGTCTGGACCTGGCGGTCACAAAGGCAGGAGTTTCCGGCCCGGGTGGTTGCACGGGAGCGGGTGGTCGGCGATTTTCGGGAGAATCGTCACGAAGCCTCCTGCGCCTGGCCGGTTGTGGGCGGGTATAACACGTATGCCAATACCACAATAACCGCAATTCTCTCGAATTTTGCCGTTTCAAATCATGCTGCCTTCCTCAAGAGTTCAGCAGATCCGGAGGAACGGGACGGAAATACCGGACTTTGGGCACACCATCTCGGGTATGACCTGTATGCGGCGACAGAACGGTTTGTCAGCGTGCGTTTCGCCCTGTATACCTACACCGGAGGTGCCCATCCAGGAAGATGGACGCACTCGTTCAATTTTGCCATCTCCGGAGAATCGGCACGGGTCCTGAGGCTTGGCAGTCTTCTCCGGACGGGAATGCTTGAACCGCTTCTCAGACTGGTGCAGGACAAACTCAGGGAGAAGGGCGCAAGCTGGCCGAACGAGGTTAACGGCGGGCATCTCGAGAATTTTTGCATCACACCCACCGGTCTGGATTTCCATTTCGATCCCTATATTGCAGGGTCGTATGCCGAGGGGGATTATTCGGTTTTCCTGGCGTGGAACGAGCTTGAGCAATTTGTTTCTGCGGGTGTCCGGTAATCCGGGGAGAATCCGTCATTCCTTGTGCTGGAGATAGACCATCCGCTCGCAAAAACCGAGCGATCGGTAAAAAGGAATGACGGATTCATTCCCGAACGAGACAGCGACAACCATGGTGCGGCATTCCCGTTCCCGCATCCATGACATGGACCGGACACAGAGTTCCCGGCCGATTCCCCGTCGCCGGAATGCTTCGTCGACAAACAGGGACTCGATTTCGCCACGACCCTCATAGACCACGGCTACGACGTAGCCGATCATGCGGGATTCCGAGCAGGCGGCCAGGATGTGGAGATCCTGATCCTCAAGGCGGAAGAGCCCGCCCATTCTCCGGTCAAACGTGAGATTTTCGTGGAGGTCCCCGAAATGGGGGGAAACGTCGGCATGCAGGGCATTCAGCCGCTGCCAGAGCGGCTCGATCTCCCAGAGGCCCCTCCGGGAGATCCGCTTGAAGGTGATTCCGTCCATTGTAGAATTTATTGCGGCAACACGATCACTCTGGCATCGACGATCGGCGCTTCGTTCCTGATTTCGGCCAGGACTGTTTCGGGAACATCTCCGTCGATGGAGAGAATCGTCAGAACCTCGCTCCCTTTTGACCGCCGGCCGAGTCGCATGCTGGCAATGTTCACGCCGGCATTTCCCAGTTTTGTTCCGAGCAGGCCGACCACGCCGGGGACGTCCCGGTTATGGACGACCAGAATTGTTCCGGCCGGCTCCAGGATGAAGGCAAAACCGTCCAGACTCGTACAGCGGATATCGCTGCCTGAGACTGTTCCCCGAAGTTCATGAACCTCTCCGTTGGAGGTTGTGACCTGCAGGCTGAGAACCGGGCCTGATTCGTTGGGAATGGATTCCCGCCTCTCCGAGACCTGGATCCCGCGTTCTTTGGCCATGACAGGTGCGTTGACGAAATTGACCTCGTTTGAAAGAACCGGATCCAGGAGTCCCTTGAGAGCCGATTGGGTCAGGAACCAGACCTGTTTGTCGGCGAGATCTCCGGCATAGGTCAGGACGACCCCCGTAACGCCGGTGTTGGCCAGGCCGGCCATGAAACTTCCCATCCGCTCGGAGAGCCGGATCCAGGGCTGCATGACCGCCAGGGTGGCCGCATCCATGGCGGGCATGTTGACGGAATTCTTGATCATGCCGCTGGTAAAATAATCCACGATCTCCTGGGCTGTTTCTATCGCCACCTCGACCTGGGCTTCTTCGGTTGAGGCCCCAAGATGCGGGGTCATGACGATATTTTCAACCGCGACAAAGGGAGAATCCTTTGGGGGTTCTTCGGTAAAGACATCAAAGGCGGCACCGGCAAGTTTTCCGGACGAAACGGCCGCGGCCACCGCAGCCTCGTCCATGATCCCGCCTCTGGCGCAGTTGACGAGCATCGTTGTGGGTTTCATCATGGCAATCTCCCGCTCGCCGATCAAACCCCGTGTTTTCTCCGTCATCGGAACGTGAACCGAGATGACATCCGCGGTCTTCCACATTACATCAAGTTCGACCGGTTCAACCCCGATCATCGTGATCTGCTCATCGCTCAAAAACGGATCCGACCCGATGACGCGCATGTCACAGGCCTTGCAGCGACGTGCCAGATTGCTTCCAATCCGGCCCAATCCGATGATGCCGATGGTCTTGCCGGCAAGCTGGACACCGTTGTACTTCTTTTTTTCCCAGATGCCGGCCTTCATGGAGGCATTGGCCTGGGGAATGTGCCGTGCCAGCGCAAAAATATGCGCCAAGGCCAGTTCGGCTGTCGAAACCGAATTCCCGCTGGGTGCGTTCATGACGATCACGCCGCGGTCCGTGGCGGCCTTCTTGTCGATGTTGTCCGTCCCGACACCGGCCCGCGCTACGAGGGCGAGCTTTTCGGCTGATGCCAGCACGCGCGCTGTGACACGGCTCGCGCTGCGGATGATGAGGGCATCGACATCCCGGATCGCCTCGCAGAGCTGGTCTTCGTTGAGTCCGGGGGTGTATATCACGTCAAATCCCGGCTCTCGCGTGAGGATTTCGATTCCTTCTTTGGAAAAACTGTCGCTGATCAGTATTTTATGTTTCATCATGAGTCCTTTCATCAACCCGGATTCTTCCGGGTTGTTCCTTGGGCTGGCCCCTTGCCTTTTTGGGGGAACAGCTCCTTGACGACTTCTTCAAAATCACGAACGGGGAGAAATACGAGTCCCTTGCGTATCTCGCGGTCAATCTCTTCAAGATCGGGACGGTTTCCATCGGGAATGATGATCCTCTGGACACCGAGGCGTTTGGCAGCCAGGACCTTTTCTTTCAACCCGCCGATCGGGAGGACCCGTCCAAGAAGGGAGACCTCGCCGGTCAGGGCAATATCCGACGGAGCAATCCTGCCGGTGATTGCGGAATAGATCGCGCTGGCAATGGTTATGCCGGCCGAGGGCCCATCCTTCGGGGTTGCCGCTTCGGGAACGTGGACATGGAAATCGGTTTCGGAGAAATTGGTTTCAGTTTTGTTGTCGAGCATGAAGCGTACAAGCGAGAGGGCCGTTTGTGCGGATTCCTGCATGACTGAGCCCAGTTTTCCCGTCAGAAGGAGACGGGCCTGGCCGCGGGAGGCCCGGGCTTCGATATCCAGGACCTGACCGCCCACTGCGGTCCAGGCCAGTCCATGGACCAGGCCCGGCCTGTCGATCCGCAACATCTCGCTGTTCTTGTGGCGTGGCTTGCCGAGGACCCGTGCCAGCGCCGTGGCGTCGATCCGGGTGTGCGACTTGCTCTTTTTTTCAAGGATGGCGAGGGCCTGTTTCCGGCAGATCCGCTGGATCTCCCGTTCCAACCCGCGCACCCCGGCCTCGCGGGTATACCCGTCGATGAGATGCTCAATGGCATCGGGAAGGATCTCGAGGTCTCCGGTCTTGAGTCCGTTCCGTTCGAACTGCCGTGGGACAAGATAGCGCATGGCGATGGCGCGTTTCTCGGCCTCGGTGTATCCCGGGATGGTGATCACTTCCATCCGGTCTGCGAGGGGGCCCGGGATTCCGTGGATGGAATTTGCCGTTGTCACAAAAAAGACCTGGGAGAGATCGTACTCCACCTCAAGGTAGTGATCCTGAAACGCGTTATTGATCTCGGGGTCAAGGACTTCCAGCAAAGCGGAGGAAGGATCGCCACGATAATCATTGCCCAGTTTGTCTATCTCGTCGAGCAGGAAGACCGGGTTGGAGGTCCCGACCTTGCGCAGGTGCTGTATGATCTTTCCTGGCATGGCTCCGACATAGGTCCGTCTGTGTCCTCGGATCTCTGCCTCATCTCGCATTCCGCCCAGAGACATGCGTACAAATTTTCTTCCGAGTGCCTCGGCCATGGCCATGGCCAGACTCGTTTTCCCGGTTCCCGGTGGACCGACGAGGCAGAGGATGGAACCACGGCCTTTTTCTCCGGCCAGCCAGCGGGCTGCGACAAATTCCAGGATTCCCCGTTTGACATCCTCGAGTCCGTAATGGCTCGCATCAAGACTCTTGCGGACTTTGCGGATATCCATTTCTTCTTTTGAAGTCTGGCTCCAGGGGAGGTCCCTCAGCCACTCAAGATAACCGCGGATCACCCCATACTCCGGAGACATGGGCGGAACAACCTCAAGGCGTTTCAATTCGCGATCAACTCTCTGTCTGGCTTCCCTCGGGAGGGGGACCTGTGCCAGGGTCGAAGCGAAATCGTCTTCCTCATGGACGCCGTCGGCACCGAGCTCTCCCTTGACGTCCCGGAGAAGCTCGCGGAGGACATATTCGCGCTGGGTATCACGGATCCTCTGTTTGACCCGGGCATGCATCTCGTCCCGGATCGAACCGGTATCCCGCTGAATCTCGAGAATCGTGACCAGCTTTTCGAGACGGGCCTTTTGGGAAGGCTCCCTGACCAGTTCGGCGGCGATGATCGGGACGACGGCAAAGTGTTCCACGATCCGCTGGAGGATGCTCCCGAAATCACCCCGTTCCATCTTTGCTTTCAGACCAGGCTCGAGGGTATCGCCCTGTGGTTTAAAGCTGCGCAAGGCGGAGATGCTCTTGTGGATGGTTTCGGGATCAAGATCGGCGATCTCCCGGACCGGTTCGACCTGTACCAGGCCGCTCAGCGGATCCATCGCGACAAGTCGTCCACCCTGCAGTCCCGAGAGGATCACGACCCGGATCCCGCGGGTTCCGTTCCTGATGGAATCAATTTTTGCGAGGGTGCCGTATTCGGCAAAGTCGGCAGGATCGGTCGGGTTTTCGACGGTTCCATCCCGCTGGGCGATGCAGAAGATCCGCATATTTCCTTCGCCGGCCTTGCGCAGAGCCTCAAGAGACTGCGGTCTGCCCACGTAGATCCGTGTTGCGCCACCGGGCAAAAGTACCCCCTCCCTCAAGGGAAGGAGGGGCAGGTAATCCATCTCGTCATCCATGCTGAGTCCTCAGGCAGGTTTCTCCGCACTCTTTTTCCCGGATGCGTAGATCAGAGTCGGCTTTTCATGTTTGCGCACGACACCTTCGGTCACAACACATCCGCTGACATTCTCCATGCCCGGGATCTCGTACATCAAATCGAGCATGATGTCTTCAATGATGGCCCGCAGTCCACGGGCGCCGGTGTTCCGGGTGATCGCCAGGCTGGCGATGGCGCGAATCGCGGTGTCTTCAAAATTGAGATCGACTCCCTCGATTTCGAATGATTTGCGATATTGGGCGACAATCGAATTTTTTGTATTGACGAGGATGTGCACAAGATCATCCTCGTCCAGAGGAGCAAGCGCACTGACCACGGGGATCCGGCCGACAAACTCTGGGATCAATCCGAAGCGGGTCAGGTCATCCGGGGTCGCCTGGGACAGGAGTCCGAAGATGTCCCGTGAGGCTTGCTTGCTTCCACTGTCTCCGTTGAACCCGATTACCGATTGGCCGATGCGTTTTCCGATGATGTTGTCCAGTCCGACAAAGGCGCCACCACAAATGAAGAGGATGTCCTTGGTTTCGATCTGGAGCAGTTCCTGATGGGGATGCTTGCGGCCTCCCTGTGGCGGGACCGATGCGCGCGTTCCTTCCACGATCTTGAGGAGTGCCTGCTGGACACCTTCGCCGGAGACATCGCGGGTGATCGAGACATTTTCGCTCTTTCGGGCGATTTTGTCGATTTCATCGAGATAGATGATCCCGCGCTGTGCATATCCGATGACATCTTTTTCGGTCGGATGGGTATTCCCCTGTTCCTTCAGCAGCGATTCCGCATTCTGGATCAAGCGCAGGAGGATGTTTTCCACGTCCTCGCCGACATAGCCGGCCTCGGTCAGGGTGGTGGCATCTGCAATGGCGAAGGGAACGTTGAGGGTGCGCGCGAGGATTCTGGCAAGAAGGGTTTTTCCGCTCCCGGTTGGTCCGATCAGGAGGATATTGCTCTTTTCAAGCTCGATATCGTTCCGGTTGTCCCGGGAGAGGGCGTTGAAATTGATTCTCTTGTAGTGGTTGTAGACGGCCACCGAAAGAACCTTTTTGGCGGTGTCCTGTCCGACGACGTAATCGTCGAGGACTTTTTTGATCTCCTGGGGTTTGGGGAGCACAACCTCGGCTTGCACATCACGGAGGGAGGCCGGTTGTTCACCAAGAAGCTGGTTGCAGTACGCAATGCAGCGATCACAGATGAAGACACGCTGTCCTGCTATCAGACGATTGACCTCGCTCTGTGTTTTTCCGCAAAACGAGCAGGCCATATCCTCGTGGTTGCCTCCGGTATTCTGTGTGCGCTTGGTTGCCATTGCTCCTCCGATCCTCAAATCCCGTCCGTCGGCCTGGATTCAACGGGTTTTTTGACGATGACACTGTCAATCACACCGTATGCCTTGGCTTCCTCGGCTGCCATGAAAAAATCCCTGTCGGTATCCTGGCGGATCGTATCCAGATCCTTGCCTGTATGCCGGACGAGGATCCCGTTCAGTACTTCTCGGATCCGCAAAATCTCCCGGGCCTGGATGTCGACCTCGCTGGCCTGGCCACCGGCACCACCCATGGGCTGGTGCAAGAGGATACGGGAGTTGGGCAGGGCAAAACGCTTTCCGGGAGTCCCTGCCGCCAGCAGAACGGCAGCCATGCTGGCCGCCTGTCCGATACAGATCGTCGAAACGTCACATTTGATGAACTGCATGGTATCGTAGATGGCCAGACCTGCGGTCACGGAGCCACCCGGGGAGTTGATGTAGAGCGAGATGTCTTTTTCGGGATCCTCGGCCACGAGAAAAAGCATCTGGGCGATCGCCAGATTGGCGGTGACATCATGGATCGGGTCACCGATAAACACGATCCTGTCCTTCAGGAGTCGTGAAAAAATATCGTAGGCCCGTTCTCCACGGCCCGACTGCTCGATGACCATGGGGACAAGATTCATCTGCTCGATCATTCCCTGTGCTTCCTCGCTCATTCCTTGATTTCCGAAAACGGTACGGTCTTCTCGATGCTGACGGTGGCGGCCTTCTCGAGGACATCCATCGTCTTGCGACGGACGATGCGCCAGACCAGTGAATCGATCTCGCCGTTCTCGATGAAATGCTTGCGAAGGGCATCCCGGTCATGACCGTAGTAGCGGGCGTAGCTGTCAAGGGCCTCGTCAATATCGGCATCCTCGGCTTTGACGTTTTCTGTTTTGGCAATCTCGCGCACGAGCAGATAGGTGACCGCAGCTTTTTCGGCTGAGGGTAGGAAGTCTTCGCGCATCTTTTCGACGGTCTTGCCGGTCTTCTCGAGATACTCATCCAGACTCATCCGCGTCTGGGCCAGAGTTTTTGCAAATTCTTCGAACATGCCTTCAAGCTGCATCTCCACGAGGGCTTCGGGGAGTTCAACCGAAGTTTTTGCCACGAGCTGTTCAAGAATCGTATTCTGAACTTCCTCGGATTCATGATGGCGCGCGTGATCCTTCATGTTTTCGAGCAACATGGCGCGAAACTCGGCCATGGTCTTTTTGTCCGAGATTTTGGCGGCAAACTCGTTATCGAGAACCGGAGCAACCCGCTTCTGCATCTTGGTAATGCTCCCCTTGAAAATCACGTCTTTGCCGGCAATCTCCTTGTCCGGGAAAGCCTCAGGAATTTTGCCGGGAATCTCGAACGAATCGCCGGTCTTCTTGCCGCGCAGCCCGTCCTGGAAGTCCGGGAAACTTGCGCCGGTTTTAAGATCGTAGCTGTATTTTTCGCGGGAAAGTTTTTCGACAGGGGTTCCATCAAGTGAAACCTGATAATCCACGACGGCCAGGTCCTCGGACTCGAGGGTTCCATCTGCCTTGTCTTCAAAACGGGTAAAGCGTTCGGAAAGACGACCCAGTTCGGCATCGACATCGGCGTCGGTCACTTCATAACTTTTTTTGGAAACGGCGATCCCTTTGTACTCGGGAACCGTGAATTCGGGGTAGACATCCACTTCCATGGTGAGGTTGAGGCTGTCACTCTCGCCAAGCTCGGGTATCTCGCTTGTGACACGGCCCTGTCCGACCGGCTGGAGTGCGTGTTCTTTGATGGCCTGGCTATAGGCTTCCTGGACAAGCTTCTCGAGGACTTCGTGCGAAATCGCGTGGCCGAACTTCATGCGGATAATGCCCACGGGAGCCTTTCCCGGCCTGAAACCCTTGATATGGGCCTTGGCGGCGACTTCGCGATAGGCCTTGTCAAAGGCTGCACGGACTTCTTCATTTCCGATGGCGATATCCAGTCTGACGCTGGATTTGGGCTGCTTGTGCATTTCTGCAGTGATGGACACGAGCTTGACTCCGTATATGATGGATGAATTACAAAAACCGGGAATACTGGCTTTTTGCAAAGATAATACCGGCCAACCGGGAATACAAATTCAGGGGCTTCGGCCACGCCCTGGCAGTCCCGGGATTGTTCCCAAAACTGTTTCTTTTCCAATAAAACGGGTCTATCCTGAGCAAAGAAGAAGCCTGCGCCATTTTGGTGAGGACGCACCCGCCGGCACCAATGCGCAGGGAAAGGCAGGCACAAATAATGAGTCACAACGCAGACATCCAACCACTCGAGATCGTTTCCCGCCAGATTGATGCCGTCAACGAGATCCTGCGTCTTCCGGACGACGAAATCGCCATCCTCAAGAAACCGCACAGGACGCTCGAAGTCAATTTCCCCGTTGTGATGGACGACGGCCATATCCGTGTTTTTACCGGATTCCGCGTGCAACACTCCCTTGTCCGGGGACCGGCCAAGGGCGGTATCCGCTACTCGCCGGATGTCACTCGTGAAGAGGTCCAGGCTCTGGCAACATGGATGACGTTCAAATGTGCCGTTGTCAATCTTCCCTATGGTGGCGCCAAGGGCGGCGTGATCGTCGATGTGACCAAGATCTCCGAGCGTGAATTGGAACGATTGACCCGGCGTTTTACTTCCGAAATCGGGATCATCATCGGACCGGACAGCGATATCCCGGCCCCGGACATGAATACCAACGCCAAGATCATGGGCTGGATGATGGATACCTACTCGATGAACAAGGGCTACTCCATCCCGGGGGTTGTCACCGGAAAACCGATTGAGCTCGACGGCTCCCTGGGCAGGGCTGCCGCGACGGGGCGCGGGGTCTCGATCGTTCTCAACGAGTTCATGAAACTGAAGAGTCTTGATTTGACCAAAATGCGGGTCGCCGTTCAGGGATACGGGAATGTCGGGCGCTGGGCCGCAAAATTGATCGCCGCACTGGGAGCCAAAGTCGTTGCCATCTCGGATATCAAGGGCGGGATTCACAACCCGGACGGGCTTGATCTGGCCGATGTTGAAAACTGGACCGACACGCATAAATTCCTCGAAGGCTATCCCAAGGCCCGCGCGATTTCCAATGCGGAGCTCTTGGCCACCGATTGCGATATCCTGGTTCCGGCCGCAACCGAGGCCGTGATCAACCGCGAGAATGCCCACACTGTCCAGGCCCGGTACATCATTGAAGGGGCCAATGGCCCGACCACACCGGATGCGGAGAATATTCTGGTCAAAAGCGGGACGACGATCATTCCCGATATCCTGGCAAATGCCGGCGGTGTCATCGTGTCCTACTTCGAGTGGGTGCAGAATATCATGACCTTCTTCTGGGACGAGGATGACATCAATGGGAAACTGATGCAGGCGCTCCAGCGGGCCTTCAAGGATGTTGAAACGATCCACGAGCAGTATCAGGGGATCACCTATCGGCAGGCGGCCTATGTTCTGGCGCTGTCCCGTGAGACAAAGGCCCGAAGAATGCGCGGTATCTATCCGTAACCACAATCCATTCCCTCCTGCACCTTCGGGTGCGGGAGGGAATGCTGTTGTGCCAGCATGACTGCCACTGACGGGATGGGGAACGTTCTTGCTTGTTTGTGGGCCATAGCAAAACAGAAAGCAGCAGGACTCTCCAACGTATTCCCGTTGTGTGTGAGGTTTGCCGGAGGGCCGGCCGTTGTGGTTCGTACTCCACCCAAGCCATTGTCTTGACAGGAGAGGCCCTGCCCGCTACACTCTGATTCGGATGTTATATAACTATGGAGGAAATATGGGCAAGCTCGGAAAAGAAATCGTCAAACTTGACGTCGATATTCTTCTGAAAAAACTCAATTCGGCACTGGCTGATGAATGGCTAGCGTACTACCAATACTGGATCGGCGCCAAGATCGTCAAAGGCCCGATGAAGGACGCTGTCATCTCGGAGCTCGATATCCACGCAACCGAAGAACTCGGTCATGCAACCCTGATTGCGGCCCGCATCGTGCAGCTCGGTGGAACACCGGTCCTTTCACCTGACGAGTGGGCCAAGGTCGCCGGTTGCGGATATGCCGCTCCGGTCGATCCCTATGTCGCCACCGTTCTCGATCAGAACATCAAGGGCGAACAGTGTGCAATCCGGACATACAGCGAACTGCTCGATTTTACGCGGGACAAGGATCCGGTCACCTACAATATGGTTCTCGGTATCCTGTCCGATGAAGTCGAACACGAAGAGGATCTGGCCTCCCTGGCGGAAGACCTCGAGATGATGCTTGAACACCGGAAATGACGTGTTCGGGTCTGTCGGGCCGCCCTGCCGGGGCGGCTTTTTTTATGAGAGAACGATTCCCACAGGGCAATGATCGCTCCCCATGACAGACTGGAGAATGAAGGATTCGTTGACCCGGGGGGCAAGTTCCTTGCTGACCACGACGTAGTCGATCCGCCACCCGATGTTTTTCTTTCTGGCGTTGAACCGGTAGGACCACCAAGAGTACTGGTCCGGCTCCGGATGCTGTGCGCGGAAGGTATCCACGTAGCCGGCCTCGAGCATCCCGGTAAACCAGTTGCGCTCATCGATGTAGAATCCCGGATTCATCGTGTTCGATTTTGGGTTGGCCAGGTCGATCTCCTCGTGGGCGACATTCAGATCGCCACAGAAAATCACCGGCTTTTTTTTCCGGAGTTTCTCGCAAAACGCCAAAAACGCCCGATTGTAGGCCATCTTGTAGTCCAGTCGCAGCAGTTCGTGTTGCGAATTCGGGAAATACGCCGCGACAACGAAGTATTCCGGATACTCTGCGGTCAGTGTGCGACCTTCATCGTCGAATTGCGGGTCGCCCAGACCTTCCTGCCAGGAAAGGGGCATCTCCTTGCTCAGGATACCCACCCCGCTATAGCCCTTCTTTTTGGCACCGACCCAGTGTGCGTGATACCCGTCCGGAACCGCAAATGAGGTATCGGCTAACTCCGGGCCGAGCCGTGTCTCCTGCAGGCAGAGGATATCGGGTTTGTACTCGTGGAAAAAATCAAAAAAGCCCTTGTCCTGAACAGCGCGCAAACCATTGACGTTCCAGGATATCAGTTTCACAGATCGGCCTCCGGGTGGACAGTGTGCTTTCTTTAAGATAGCATGGTTTGGGTCCGGAAAACCGGTCGGCAATGCATGGGCAGTGCGGTGACGGTCGACCTTCCTGTCGAAATATTCCCGGCGTCTTCTGTGGCGGGACAGGTTGAGGGCTGGTTGAGAGAAATCCTCTGGTGATTCTGGCATGATTGCCAACAGATTGTCCGGCCGTTGCCCGGGGGTGTTTGCCAGGATTAGTGGGGAGGTTTCGGCAGGAGAGGCTAAAAAAGAGTGTCTTGTGGCCTCGCTGGAGATGAAAAACGCGGCGGATAGGTGATTGACAGCGTCGGTCAGTCACCATATCATGGGATACGGTGTCGCAAACGCAATTTTTGATGCAAGCAGCGCAGCAGTATACCGATGATGGAAGTGGGACGGTTTTTGTGTGCCCGTCGTTCTTTGCCCAGCGCTGATGAGGAGAATGCACGATGAATCTGCATAAAGCCAAGAGTTTGAGGGTCAAGTTGACGCTCTATCCGGCACTGATTTTCATAGTAGTCGGTCTTGTTGGGACCTTGGTCAACCTTCAGATTGCCGGAGACCTTTTTGAGGATGTCGGGAAAGCGTATACCCAAGAAATCCTCAAGGCAAAACTGAGCGAATTCAGCCAGACCTTTGACAGGAACATCGACACCTCGCAATACATGTCCGAAAACCCGATTCTGCGGAACTGGATGAAAAACGAGGATGACCGTGGCCTCAAGGACATGGCCATGGAGAATTTCCGGAAACTGCGGATCCTCCTCAAGGATACGGATACGTTTGCCGCGGTCGACACATCCAAGAGCTATTACGTCAACGGGAATTTTCTCAACACCCTGAGCAGGGACATCGCGGCTGACCTCTGGTATTGGACGTCATCCAAAAAGCGTGAGCTGGGGATCGATATTTCCTATAACCCGCAGCTTTTGACGACCAAACTCTGGGTCTATGTCCCGGTCTGGGATGAGGACAGGCTCCTGGGTGTGACCGGGACCGGTCTTGATGTTTCCAAGATGATCAAGCAGATGGTTTCCAATGTGTCCAAGGGTGCCTATGTTATTCTCTTCAACGACAGAGGGCATGTCAAAGCGCACATCAAGGAAGAATACATCGACAACCGGACGATTTTCTATCTGACGGGTGAGGACGGGAACCGGATTCGCGGGATCATGAAGCGGCTGGATGAAGCCAAGGACCAATCCATCATCAGCGAGTTCATCGATTATGACGGGAAGAGCCATATGGGTTCGTTCTCGCTGATCAATCTGCGTTCAACCAACTGGTACATCCTGGTGTTGATGGACATCAACGCCCTTCTGTATTCGATCTTCGTGCCTTTTATCCTCCTCCTCGTGATCAGCCTCATGCTTATCCTTGGTTCGCTTCTGATCCTGATCAACCGGATCGTGCTCCATCCGCTGGGTGTCATCGACAGCAATCTTGCCAAAATCATGAACAAGGACTTCGATGTCAAGATCAGCCTGGCCACCGGTGACGAATTTACGATGGTGGCGAACACGATCAACATGATGACGGCCAATATCAAGGAATACACCGAGCACCTCGAAGACATGGTCGCCCAGCGGACGAGGGAGTTGCAGCAGGCCTTTGAGGAAGTGAATGCCCTCAAGGTGCAGCAGGACGGCGATTACTTCCTGACCTCCCTGCTGATCAATCCCTTGCTGGTCAAGGAAGTCCGCAGCGAGACTGTCTCGGTCGATTTCCACATCAGCCAGAAAAAGAAGTTTACGTTCAAAAAGCGCAATGGTGAGATCGGTGGAGATGTCTGTATCGCCCGGGAGATTGTCCTGATGGACAAGCGTTATCTGGCGTTTGCCAACGGGGATGCCATGGGCAAGTCCTTGCAGGGCGCCGGCGGTGCGCTTGTGATGGGGGTCGTGTTCAACGCGTATATCAACCGTACGCCGCTCTTTGCGTCGAACAAGACGCCGGAGGCATGGCTGACCGAAATCTATGAAGAATTGAACCGGGTCTTTGTTTCTTTCGACGGGAGCATGCTGATCTCCGCTGTGATCGGGTTGCTTGATGAAGAGACGGGAGCCATGTATTACCTGAATGCGGAGCACCCCTGGACGGTTTTGTATCGGGGCGGAAATGCCGCCTTTACCGAGGAAGAGCTGACACTCCGCAAAATCGGTACTGTCGGTTTCGAGAACAAGGTTGTCATTCACATGCAGCAGCTCGAACAGGGGGATGTGATCTACCTCGGCTCTGACGGTCGCGATGACGTTTTGATCGGACACGACGAGGAGTCCGGGCAGCGCATCATCAACGAGGATGAGACCCGGTTCCTGCGCTGTATCGAGGAATCAAACGGGAACCTTGAGGGTGTTGTTTCAGCCGTCGAGAGGAGCGCGGAGCTGACGGATGACTTTACCCTGATCCGGATCGAGTGGAAGAAGGCCCCGCTTCTCGTTCCTCCGGACTACGAGGCGGTCCGCTCGAGTGCGTTCAAGGCCCTTGCGGAAAAGGATCAGGCCAGATCTCTCCAGCTCCTCAGGAAAACCATGTACCTCTATCCGGATGTCGAGGTGGTCGAGCGTTTGGCAAATCTCCTGCACGAGACGGGTGATACGGCGGAGGAGATCAGGGTGTACCAGTATGCTCTCAGGATCTTCCCGCTGAATGAGGGATTCCTCTTCGGGATCGTGAATGCGGCCCGACGGATTGCCAAGGACATCTACGACAGTAATAAAGGGAAAGACGAGTTCAAGTACCATATCCGGATCACCGTCGACTATGGCGAGAGATTGCTCTTGCTCAACCCTAACCATCTCAAATGTCTGATCATCGTCGCCGATTGTTACCGTCTCTTCAAGCGGTTTGCGGATGCCGAAGAACTGCTGGATCGTGCAAGACGGATCGCGGCCGATGACGAGATGCTCAGGATCGTCGAGAAGATGGTGGAGCGGGACAGGCTGGCTGTCGAGCAGGATAAAGGTCGGCGGAGTTGACTTTTACTGAAGGTTTTTAAAGCGGTCAGTCCACTAAAGACTGGCCGATTTGTATATAAACATGCGTGCGGTTTGGATCGTGTCTGCATGTACGTATGGAGGAGTGCGGATGAACAAGCTGGTATTGGCGGGACTCTGTGTGTTGGTGGTTTTTTTGGTCTCTTGCGGTGCGGGGAGTGCGGATCCTGTCGCGGATGGCCGTTTCATGATTGTTTCCAAGGCGAGCGGAATGGCGCTGGATGTTCCTGCTGCGAGCAGTGAGCCGGGGAAGCAGATTGTCCAGTGGACGATCAACAGCAAGGACAAGCCGAGTTCAAATCAGGTTTGGAAGTTCATCAAATCAGGTCAGGATGGACAGTGGAAGATTGTCTCCGAACTGAGCAAACTCTGCCTCGATGTCCAGGGGAATTCGACCAACAACAACGCCGCTGTTGTCCAGTGGAATGACAATGGAAGTGTCGCGAGCAACCAGATCTGGATCTTGAAAAAGGGGGATGGCGGCTACACGATGCAGGCTCTCCATAGCGGGAAGATGTTGACCGTGTTTGGCGTCAGTACGGAAAAAGGGGGCCCGCTGGTCCAGTTCGAGCCGCTGACAGTCAAACCCGAGAACCAGGTTTTCAGGCTGGTGGCTGTCAAAAAATAATTGTCCGCAGCACAATTGCTTTTGAGAAAACGAGACCCGGCAAGTTTGCCGGGTCTCGTTATGTCTCGGGGATACACACTTGCCTTACGCTTGCCGGTCCGGTCCCCTGAAGACAAAGAGCCTGTTGGCGAGATAGTTCAAGCCGGTATAGATCACCATCCCGATGGGCTGTGCCGCGTTTTCGTGGATGTGCAGGCCTTCAACCATTACGACCAGAAACCCCAGCTGGACCAGCCAGCAGGCACCAGCCGAGAGGAGGAAGCGGGCACCCTGTCGGGCTACCCGGGAATCGCTGCTTTTGAACGTCCAGATCCGGTTGAGGACAAAGCTGTTGATGATCCCGAGTGTGTACCCGACGGCACTGGCGAAGCGATAATCCTGATCAAGTCCGATCTGTAAGAGATAGATTGTGCCAAGACCGATGGCCGTGTTCAGGACACCCACGGCCCCGAAGCGGATGAGCTTTCCGATCTCGCTGCGACAATTCCCACCAAGGAGGCCCATCCTCAATCCTTTGTTGCTGTCGAGACGAAGGTGATGCAGGGCGTGGATTCTCCGAAGAGCTTGCGTCCGCAGGTGCCCTCGTACCAGGCACGGAGCCCGAGCTGGCCAAAGCCCTGGAACCAAGAAACCACAAAGGAGTGCTTTCCCTTTTCGAGCCGGACATTGGTGACGGTCTCCGCCATTGGGCGGTCGTTTGTATGCTGGCTGATCCGCTGCCCATCGATCTCGAGGCGGAACCCGTCATCGGAGGCAACGATCATCCGGTACTCCCCGGGGGTGTTGACAACCATCTGGCCTTCGATCCGCACGAAGAAGTTTCTCGAAAAATCATAATCCCCGAGCTTTTCGTGCCGGAGGGTATTGCCGGCCGGGAAATCGATGGTATCGATATAGAAGGTATCGGTCGCAAAGGTTTCTCTGGTCTGGTCGATGTGGGCGATGTCTTTCTTTTGATGTTCGATGGTGACGTTCATCAATTTCCCGGACGAGCTCAAGAATCCTGGCGGGACGATCGAGATGACAATCGCCATACCGACGAGCAAGGTGAGCCCCAAAAAGATCCAGGCCGGATCGCGAGGGTTGACCATTTTCAGGAACGTGACCAAACCGGTCTGTTCGGATTTCTTTGTGTTACTGGACATATTTCAACTCCCAGATATCCAGCCAGGTCCGCTGGAGGAATTCCCGGGTTGTAAGCGGGAAGTAGTACGTGAGCGGCATGAAGAAGACGAAGACCGCAACGATTTCGATGAAGAAGATTCCGCAGGCCGTGATCAGGACACGGTTGTTCTGCTCGATTTTCTCGCGGAAGATGTACGCAAAGACGAGTGCCGCAAGGAAGAGCGAGAAAAACAGGGGAATGAAGTAGTGATAGAGATACATCACCCGGTCAATTCGCATGATCATCGCCATGTAGATCGCGTAGAGCCCGAAGAAGAAGGCGATGTACCAGAAGAGCCTGTTCTTTTCGGGGTCATCGCTCCTGTGTTTGAAGACAAAACGACCCGAGATGAGGGCGAAGGCGAGGGCGAGACCGATCAGCCCGGAGATCCAGATGACAGGATTGCCCTGCAGGTAGAGATACTGGACCTGTCCACCGGATTTGTTCCAGCGGTAGCGGATGCTTTTTTCACCGAATGGCCACGTGATCGGACGGCTGCCGTTGTCACCCTCATCGTACTTGCGGAACTTGGGGACATTCTCGTGATAACTCGACATATAGTTCAGGTAGTCTTTGAACATGATCGGGAAATTGAACAGGTTTCCGGTTTCGCCGCGGGCGATGATTGACCGGTATTCAGGCGAGATCTTCTGGGTTTGCCCGCCCGGAATGCGATCGCCAAGCGAGAAGTGGATCATGAAAACGACAAAGGTGACCAGCGCGATTGCGCCCGCGGAAACGGCCGATTTTTTGAGGAGATCCAGCCAAAAGGCCTTGCGTTGCCGGAACCAGCGTTCCTTGATGGCAGCCCGGTGTTCATAGAGAAACAGGACCGGAAAGAGGAGCAGAAGAAAAGCGGCATTGACCTTGACCATGATGGCCAAGCCGACCACGGACGCCATCGCGAAATAGTGGCGGAGTTTGACCGGGGCCTTCCCGTCGGTGTAGCGAATGAAGAGGGCAATCGCAGAGAAGATGAAAAAGAGCTGGGTGCTGTCCAGCATGGCTCCCCGGGAATGGAGAATGAACGCGTTTTCAAAAACGTAAAACCCTGAAAAGACAAAGGCGTAAAAGGGTTTTTTGATGAGGCGGTGAAGGATCAGGAAGAATACCAAGGCTCCGAAGACAGCGAAGAGGACCGGGAAGAACCGCACTCCGAGAAAGGAATAGCCTTTGGGGACCGAGTCGATTTTTTCCGTGAGGGTAAACGCGCTTCGGTCCAGGTGGTCGTTCCGGCTGAAGATATTTTCTCCGAGCGCCATGAAGAGTTTTCCCAGGGGCGGGTGGGACTCAAAAAACACATATCCGTCCGTGTATTTCTGGACCGCGGTCAGATAATAATTCTCGTCCCAAAACATCCCCGAGGGCCGGTGATAATTGATCATGAACGTGGCCGATGCCAGGACGAAGACGGCAACCAGGGCAGCGGAAAACCGGTTGGTCTTGTCCATGGCCCGTAGCTTTGCAGCGAGCGTAAACATGAATGGCATGATGACGTTACCTGTTCTTTGTTTTCGTTTTGGTTTCGGAGAAGTTGAGGGCATCTCCGATGATGTACTCTGGTCTGTTTTTCACCTCGTCAAAGATACTTCCGATGTATCCGCCGAGGACGCCAATTGTTAAAAGCTGCACGCCTCCGAAAAAGATGATGGTGATGAGCTGGGATGGCCAACCCTTGGCCACACTTGCGTCTCCGGAGAGGTGGAGCCAGATGACCCAGGCGGCCATTCCCAAGCCGACCAGGACACAGAACAGGCCGAGGTGCATGGCCAGTTTGAGCGGCTTTTTCGTGAAGTAGAGCAGACCTGTTGTGGCAAACTTGATCATCTTGCGGAAGGGGTATTTGGTCTCTCCGGCGAAGCGTTCCTCGCGGACATAGTGGATCGGGGCCTGTGCAAATCCGAGCCAGCTGATGATCCCGCGGATGTACTTGTTTTTCTCTCCGAATTGGCAAAATGCGTCCATCACCTTGCGATCGATCAGGCGGAAGTCGCCCGTATCCAGAGGAAGGGGGACCTCCGAGAGTCTGTTGAGGGAGCGATAGAAAAGTTTGGCCGTGATTTTCTTGAAAAAGGACTCCCCCTTGCGCTTCGTGCGATGGCCGAAGACGACATTGGCCCCCTGCTCCTGGTGGATGCGGATCATCTCGGGGAAGAGTTCCGGCGGGTCCTGCAGGTCGGCATCAATGATGATGGCGACATCCCCGGAGGCGTGGCGGATGCCGGCCGTGACAGCGGGCTGGTGCCCGAAATTCCGGGAGAACATCAGGACGCGGACCGTTTTGTCGGCCCGGGCGAGATTGCGGAGGATGGTCCGTGTCTGGTCACGGCTTCCGTCATCAATGAAGATGATCTCGTACTTTTTGAATTCTTTCATGACGGCTTTGACGCGCCGGTACGTTTCGGCAATGACCTGCTCTTCGTTGTAGCAGGGGATGATGATGGATGTGTGGAGAGAAATCACGGGTGTCCTCGGTTTGTGCAAGTATTTCTGTCAGTTTCTCCAGTCTAGACTTTTCCAATTAATCTGTCAATGATGCAACGCGGGGGTGAGGATTCAGGCCGGAAAATTGTGTATACTTAAGACATGCATTGCGGTGTGCACTCCATGCCGTCGTGCGCCAAAAAACAGTCCTGAAGAGAGAGGATGCCTTTCTCTTCCCGGGGTGCGTGTGATGCTGGCAACACTTTCCATTATAATCCGTGATCCCGGGCAAAATGGTGCCCGGGTCAATGCCGAGATTGCCCGATTTCGTGGCTCCATTGCCGGACGTCTTGGTCTGCCCTTTGTTGACCGCGATCTTGCGGTGATCGTGCTGGTTCTGGATGCAGATCTGGATGCCGTCAACGTGCTGTCAGGCCGGATCGGAAAGTTGCCGGGGACGAGTTCACGGGTCACGTTCGAGCCAGAGGCTTGAGGGTTTTTGGGTAGAGAGCTTGCGGCCGTGTCTCACAAATTCCGGAGCCTTGGACGGGGGAGAATGACATGACAGGTGTTCGTGAGTGGATGGATCAGGTGGTTCGTGAGGACGAGATCGAGCGCTATCTCGTCAATGGCCGGGATTTTGTCGATGACGATCTTTTTACGAGGCTGATCGGAGAGACCCGGTTTGATGAAGGCCGTGTGCGCGAGATCATCGCCAAGGCCCGTTCGCTGGCCCGTCTCGATCTTGATGAGGCGGCCCAACTCGTTGCCATTCCCAAGGAGCACGGGATCTGGGACGAGATTTTCAAGGCAGCCGGAGAGATCAAGAACTCGGTGTATGGAAACCGGATCGTCACTTTTGCGCCGTTGTATGTGAGCAATCTCTGTGTCAACAACTGCCAGTACTGCGGGTATCGGACCGAAAACGGCGCGATCACCAGAAAACGACTGACCGACGAGGAGATTCGGGCCGAGGTCAAGGCGCTGGTTGAGGCCGGTCATAAACGCCTGATCATGGTCTACGGGGAGCATCCGCAATCCGACTACGAATATATTGCGCAAACCATCAAGGTTGCCTACAGTGTCAAGTCCGGGAACGGAGAGATCCGCCGTGTCAATGTGAATGCCGCGCCGCTCTCGGTCGATTCACTGCGGGTTCTGCGTGATGTCGGGATTGGGACGTATCAGGTGTTCCAGGAGACCTATGACCGGAAGACCTATGCCAACATCCACCCGTCCGGTCTGAAGGCCAATTATCGCTGGCGGCTCTATGCCCTGCACCGGTCCCTCGAGGCCGGGGCCGATGATGTCGGGATGGGGGCACTCTTCGGGGTTTCAGACTGGCGCTTCGAGATCCTCGGGCTTTTGGCTCATACGATCGATCTCGAAAACAGGTTCGGGGGTGTCGGGCCGCACACGATTTCTTTCCCTCGGATAGAACCGGCCGTCAATACCCCATGGATCGACAACTCGGCGTGGAAGATCGATGATGAAACCTTTATCCGGATCGTGGCGATCATTCGCCTGATGGTTCCCTATACCGGGATGATCCTGACCTGTCGCGAGCCGGCCGCAGTCCGTGAACGGCTCCTGGATCAGGGTGTCACCCAACTTGATTTCGGTTCGAATATCGGGGTGGGTGCCTACAGTCAGGCCCGTGAAGACCATGCTCGGCAACAGTTTGTCCTGTCCGATACACGGACGCTGGATGAGGGAATCCGCTGGCTGGCCTCACGCGGGCGGATCACGTCGTTTTGCACGGCCGACTATCGTTTGGGGCGCACCGGCCGCCAGTTCATGTGTATCGCCAAGAAGGGACATATCCAGCATATGTGCCGGCCGAATGCGGTGCTCACCTTCATGGAATACCTTCTCGATTACGCATCACCGGAAACACGTTCGGTCGGGGCAGCGCTTGTGGAACGGGAACTGGACGGGATCACCCCCCCGGAACTGCAGCGCCATACCCGCGAGCTTCTCGCCAGGATCCGGAATGGTGAACGGGATCTCTACATATGATGAATGATGGGGAACAGCCTCAGGCCATTCCCGGATTGGCGCGAACGGGTGACGGAAGGGTGATTACCGACCTGGATCTGGCCAGGGTCGCGGAGCGGTACCTGCAAGACCATCCTCAGGCCGTCTTCTGGATTACCCGGAGGTTCGGGCGTCGAGAGTCCTGGGTCGCCGGAAGCCCGAATGCGGCGGGTCTCCCGCTTCCGTCCCGGGAGCGGGCGGAGTGTTGCCGGGTGTACATGGTGCATACCCCGGATGGCGGGATCCCCGCCGGTGCCGTCCGCGATGTGTTATCGGCCATGCTGGAATCCCGGGAGTGAGAGTGGGCGTCCGTTCTGCACGGCCCGGTAGATGCTTCCGGAGTCGCCCTGCAAACCCGCAACTGAGCAGCTGAAGGACCTGTAGGGGGCGTGTCGCCGGTCTTCTTTTCCGCCCGGGGTGCGTCAGGGATCTTGCGTTCCAATATCCGATTGGGCTATACTGCACTCCAGCACCATGGACCAGCCCGGGGAGGAGAACGAATGACAGCCAGTACGGACAAGCGACGGCATCCCCGGTTTGAACTCACCCTGCCGGTCAAATATCAACTCTTTGGAGCCGATGGTGGCGATCATGGATGCGGGATTTCGCGCTCCCTTGATGTCAGCAAGGGGGGATTGAAACTCGTCGGGAGTGCCAATGCCGTTCCCGGGGACGGGATATCGATCACGGTCCATTCCGGGGCGGACGGGATCACCCTCAAGGGCAGAGTGTGTTGGGTCCATCAGTTGGCATATCGCCAGTGTGAAATCGGGGTGAGCTTCGACGAGATTCAAGCCGACGAGGAAGAGCGTTTGTACCGTCTTCTGGAGGGGCTTTCCACGTGAAACGCGTATGGACGCGAACATATCATGGAGGTTGCGAATGAGTCTCTTGGAACAGTTGAAGGCCATGACCAAGGTGGTTGCGGACACCGGAGATTTTCAGTCCATGAAGCAGTACAAGCCGGTCGATGCGACAACCAACCCGTCCCTGATTTACGCGGCAGCGGGTGATCCACAGTATGCCCATCTTGTCGATGAAGCGATTCTCTGGGCCGGGAAGCAGAGCGGGGATCCCGCCAAGCGGCTCGCACTCTGTCTGGATAAACTGGCGGTCAATTTCGGGATCGAGATCCTCAAGATTGTCCCCAACCGTGTCTCGACCGAAGTCGATGCACGGCTCTCGTTTGATACCGGGGCAACCATCGCCAAGGCCCGGGACCTGATTGCCCTGTACAAGGAAGCCGGGATTCCGCGCGAGCGGATTCTGATCAAGGTCGCCGCAACCTGGGAGGGTATCGAGGCTGCCAGGGTTCTCGAAAAGGAAGGGATCCATACCAATCTCACACTCCTGTTCAGTCTGGTGCAGGCGGTTGCCTGCGCCGAGGCCGGGGTCACCCTGATCTCTCCGTTTGTCGGACGGATCCTCGATTGGTACAAGAAGGATCGCGGGGTGGATGCCATTCCGGCTATCGAAGACCCGGGAGTGCTTTCCGTTGCGACGATCTACAATTATTACAAACACCATGGGCACAAGACCGAGGTGATGGGGGCGTCCTTCCGGAATACGGGCGAGATTGTCGAACTGGCAGGTTGTGACCTTTTGACGATTGCGCCGTCACTGCTCAAGGAGCTTGAATCGATGGATGGCAGTCTGGTCCGGAGGCTCGATCCTGCAACAATTTCACCGGTTGACAGGCTCGCTGTCGATGAAAAAGCGTTCCGCTGGCTCCTGAACGAGGATGCGATGGCAACCGAAAAACTCTCCGAAGGTATCCGGAAATTTGCGGCCGATCTTGTCAAGCTCGAAAACTCGATCCGCGCCAGAGTGTAAGCCGACGGGGCAAGGGGTTTGGCCGCTCTCTGCCTGAACAACCGGGCCTGCCTTTTCAGCGGGCCCGGTCTTCATTGAGTTTGTAGCCGTAACTGTCGGGCATAAAGATGCTGCGGAACTGGTTGATCAGGTAATCGTCCGTCATGCCGGCCAGAAAATCGATGATGATGCGCGGACCCTGCCGCTTCACAAAATCCGGTCCGAGTTCGCGGCAATGATGGGCAAAGGGGCTGTTCTCGACAAAGCCCTCCTGCATTTCAGCATGATATTTGTCATAGAGCATGCGGATGATCCGGGCGACCTTGCCGTGTTCCCGCATGATCCGGCGATTGGTGTAGATGTAGGAGTAATTGAAGGAGAGAAGTTCCTTGAGGGCCGTGAAGACAGGTTCGCTGAAGCGGATTTCGTCACGGCCATAGCTCTGCTCCAAAAGGTCGAGAACCAGGTGGTCGATGATGGCTGCATTGTCGGAGCCGAGGATTCCAGTGACCGAAGGCGGGAGGTCGCTGCGCTTGATCAGTCCGATATGAATCGCGTCCTCGATATCGCGCCCGATATAGGCAATCACGTCGGCAATGCGGACGACACAGGCCTCGAGGGTCATCGGGACGAGATTGATCCCGACACCATCTTCAACGAGGCTGCGCCGGTATTCGGCGAGCATCTCTTCCGGGGTCTTGCTTCTGTCGGGACGGTAGCTGCTTTGGAGGACCTCCCCATTGTGGCAGATGATCCCGTCCAGTGTCTGGACCGTCAGATTGATGCCGGTCCCGTTCCGTTCGATTTCATGAAAGAAACGGACACCCTGGACGTTGTGATAAAAGCATCCGATTTTCTCGTCGTGACAGATCGTGTTGATCACTTTTTCACCGAAATGGCCAAAGGGCGCATGGCCGATGTCGTGGCCGAGGGAGATGGCTTCGATCAGGTCTTCGTTGAGGGCCAGGGAGCGCCCGATGGTCCGCCCGATCCGCGAGACGAACTGGACATGCAGGACTCTATGCGTGATGTGGTCGTTTTCAAAAAATGAAAAAACCTGAGTCTTGTCTATATAGCGGGCGTAGGCCCGGGAATGGATGATACGGTCAGAGTCACGGGCAAAAGGTGTGCGGATGCTGGCATTGTCGGCTCGCCCGGAATCACTGCGCAGGCGCTTTGCCTCCGAAAAGTGGCAGGCATGTTCTCCAAGGGTCTGTTCGGCGCGTTTGTCTCTTGTTTCGACGATGGATTCGATGGCTGTTTTTGACATGGGTCCCTCCTGCATCCAGTGTCCATTGTAGCGGACACACTGTGGTGACCGCAAGGGGCGAAACATGAACCTTGTGCCCGGGCTGCGTTCCTGGTTCTTTCCCCCGGATTGTAGAATATAAATCCGTAACAATAATATCACAAAAAAGTAAGAATATTCTACTAATTATAGAAAAATTAACATGTTGTGAATATGTTATTGCGCTATACTTCAAGCATGAAATATGTATTGGAGCGTCCATGAAAAGAGTCTTTTGCGTTGGTATTGTGGTGAGTTTTTTGTCGCTTTTTCGGCTTGTTCGGATGATGAGGTTGTGACACCGCCGGACGGCTCGAGCAGCAGTGCGGTTTTGCTGTCTTCCATGGCGCAGTCTTCTGCGGGAGACTCGTCGGCTTCCGCGAATTCTTCCGGGTCTGTCTCTTCCTCTTCCTCTTCAGCTCCGGCTGTTTCCTCCGCAGCCAGCGTTTCATCGTTCAGCGGCAATATCGCTACTGTTCGTGCCGCTATCACCAGTTCTACCGAAATTTCATTTTCGTATACGGTGACAGGTATTGTGCATGCGGTCAAGTCGGCCGGCGCGTTCTGGATCCAGGACAGCGAGGCAGGGATCATGGTCTATACGACGGCGGTTGATCAGCCTGGAGTCGGGGATCTCGTCAGTTTTACCGCGACCAAGGGGAAGATGTATAACCAGCTCAAGGAGGTTACAGCCTACACAGGATTCAGTGTGGTCAGTTCGGGTAACCCGGTCGTGAGAGGTTCCGGTGTCCCGTCAGCGGCCGATGAGGGCAAGGCATGGAGTGTCAGTCCAGTGATACTCCTGTCATCGCTGGGCGATTCGAGCAATGTCACGATTGGCGGAATCCAGTACCGGAACGAGTCGGGTTCGTCTATCACTGCCGGAACATACACCATGCGTGGGCCGGTCGGGAACTATAATGGAACACTGCAGGTCATGTTGTATACGGGATCTGCGACGAGTGTCTCGACAAGCTCGTCGGCTGCTTCGTCGATTTCGACTGTCTCGTCGGCATTCAGTGCTTCGAGCGTGACATCCGGTGCTGTTGCCACCTATACCATCATGACCTATAACGTCGAGAAGTTCGACAAGGGTGGCGAGATCAGTGGTGGAACATATAGTACGATAGCAACCATTGTCAAAACGAACCAGGCGGATGTTATCAATTTATGCGAGGTTGAAAACAATGATGGAGATGAGGCCAGTTTTGCTACAGCGCTGACGACAACCGGCTGGGCAATGAATTATCACTCGTTCTCTTCAATGAGTGATAATTACAACAGTATTGGTGCCTTTAGTCGCTATTCTCTTTCCGATGTCAGCGAGATTCTTGATCCGCCGGGCCCCAGAACGATTTACCGGTATAAAGTCACATTTGCCAGCGGGAATGCTGTCTGGTTTTACGGGTGCCATCTCAAGTCGGGTACGGAGTCTTCGGCCCAGGAACTGAGGGTAGAACAGGCGCAGGCTTTGGCCAATTACCTGCGAGCCAACCATAATCTGGCAACTGACTACATTGTCCTTCTTGGGGACATGAATACAATGAACAGCGGCGACTGGACAGTAGGCAATACTGTAACGATGCTTGAGCTCAAGGATGATGGCGATGCCTCCAATGATTTTACCTCGTTTGGACGAACAGCCATTTATCCCAATACAACGACTTTCAATTTTCCAAGTGGCCTGACACTTGACCATATTGTCATATCTCCAGCCCTGATGACAAAATATGTTGCCGGCTCAGCCAAGCGGATTGGTTCCGGAAACGCTTCGAGCAACCCGACCGATCACTATGCTGTCAGGATCAAGATCACGCTGTAATCCGTTCTGTGCCAAAAAAAAGAACTCCCGTCACGGGGGTTCTTTTTTTCAGGTTTATTGAGGAAATCGGGCCACCCGCAGTGCGAGAGGGTAGATTCATGGTATTGGATTCCCGTGTTGTCTCAGCTTGAAAGTCGGGAGTACGGGATAGTGCATCAATCGTGACGAGTCACTGGAGGTTGGCATGTGGAACTGGATTGTTTTGGCCATGGTTGCAGGCGCGGGGATTCTCGCAACAGGATGCTCGGATGACGTGTATCCAAATCTTGGGGGCTCCACAACCAGTCTCGCGACGAGCTCATCCGCGAGATCAGTCTCGTCAGAGGCTTCATCCTCTTTTTCCGCAGCAAGTGTCGGATCAACCATCCGGGTGGCTTTTTTTAACGCTGAGGACTTCAACAGTGACAGTCTTGCCGGGACCGGGACCTGGGGGACGGTTGCGGATCTCGTGGCGACCAACGGGATTGATATCCTGATACTCTCCGAGACCGAGCCCTACGATGCCCCCCGTTTTTCGCAGGCGCTGTCTGACCGGGGTGTGGCAATGGACTGGCGCATGACAACGTCGAACACGACCGACCCGAACGAGGATTATTTGCTCAAGGATGAAATCTCCGTCTGGAGCCGGTTTGCGATCACAGGGTATTCTCAGGTGGTCCGTGGCTTTTATCCTGATCCGGTATCAGGCAACACAGTCAGTGCGCCCCGATACATAGCCCGGGTGAATATCCAGGTTGGCTCGCGCAGTTTCTGGGTGTATGGAGGCCATCTCAAAGCTGCTGACGAAGAAATCGACAGGCAGAGACGACGTGCCCAGGCCCATGCCTTGGAAGAGTATATCAAGTCAAATCACAGTGAAGAAAATGACTGGATCCTGGTCTGCGGAGACATGAACACGATCACACCTTCCATCGAATTTATCGATGCCGGCACCATCGGCTATCTGACCATGAAGTCCGACAATCCAGGCAATACGGCCAATGATTTTACGGCGGTCAATCTCACGCATCTGCCATTGCCGGACGGATACACCTGGCGTTCTCCGATCTGGCCAGATCCGAAAGCGTTTGCCGATGCGATCCTGGATCACGTCATTCTCTCGCCGGCGTTATATGCCAGGTATGTACCGGGGTCGGTACGGATTCTGATGAAGGGTGTTTCCCCGCGTATTTCGGACCATTACCCGGTCATGCTGGATCTCTCGCTGGAGTGAGAAAATTGGAGTAGTATTAATCCAGCGTTGAGGCATGTGCCTGTAAGGAGAAAATTTATTTTGTTGAAGAAATCTGTCATTGTTTTTGCATTTGGTCTCGCCCTCGCCGGAAGCGTTGTCTCCTGTTCCGATGATGCTATCGGCCCGGGCTTTGGCCAATCGTCCTCGGAGAGTGCGCTGTCTTCAGGATCCAGCCTTCCAGGTCTGATATCGAGCAGCGCGTCGGCATCGCATTCTGTGTCCTCCAGTCAGCCGTCTTTTTCCTCGATATCCTCGCCCGTTTCGAGTTCCTCGGTCTGCTCCAGTCCGGTCTCTTCGAGTGTGCAGTCTGTTTCAGTCCCGACATACTCCAGTTCGCAACCGGCTTCGTCTTCATCAAGTGTTCAACCTGTTTCGTCGACCCCCTCCAGCTCGCAACCGGCTTCATCTTCATCAAGTTCTCAGCCTGTTTCGTCGGCATCTTCCAGCTCACTGTCGGTTTCATCCTCGTCAAGCTCCACCGGGCCGGCCAACGGGGTGGTCTTTATCTTCCATGTCAACGACATGCACGGTTCGCTGGACGGGTACCCGAAGATCGCCTGGCTGGTCAAGCAGTATCAGGCGACCAATGCCAACGTGATGGTCGTGTCGGCCGGCGATGGATTTTCGGGGAATCCCTATGTGGACCAGTACACCCCACCGGGATATCCCATGATCGATGTCATGTATCAGTCAGGCTTCCGGTTGAGTGCGATCGGGAATCACGAATTCGATTACGGGCAGGCCGAGCTGAACGCGCGGATGAGCCAGACGCCCATGCGCTGGATCTCGGCCAATATCACGGTCAGCGGCGGGGTCTTGCAGCAGCCGGTCGCAACCTTTACGACGAATTTTCCGGGCGGGATGGAGCTCGTCTTTTTGGGTCTGACCGAGAGGAACTCGCAGGGGATCCCTTCAACCCATCCGGACAAGGTTGTTGGATTGACCTTTTCGGATCCGGTGACAGTGGCTTCCGGGTATGCGAGCCTGCCCAGGCAAAACCGGGCCGTGATCGCGTTGACCCATATCGGGGCCAGTGTCGACAACAGCCTGGCTTCAAGTTGCTCCTGGCTGGACGTGATCCTGGGTGGACATTCGCACTCCGTGATTGAAGGAGGGGCCGGCTCCAACGGGACGCCATTGATTGCGCAGACAGGGACCAAGCTGTCCTATGTTGGCCTTGTCCGCCTGCGCTTTGTCAATGGGCAGGTGACCGAAAAATCCAGCAGCTTGGTGTCCGTTTCCGGGATTGCCGGCGAGGACAGCGCTGTCCGGACACTTGTGGACGGGTACATGTCAAATCCTTTTATGGACGCCCAGATAGCGACGCTTTCGGTCACGCTCTCGGGACAGTCTGCACTCGGGAGCTTTATGACGGATGGACAGCGGCATGTAACAGGGGCTGTCGCTGCATTTCAAAACAATGGTGGAATCCGGGTCAGCTCGATTCCGGCCGGACCACTCTCGCGCAAACAGATCTTTGAGCTTGATCCCTTCGGGAACGAACTCGTGACCTATCAGATGACGCTTGCGCAGTTGCAAGACTTCTGTGCGACCCGCTCAGATATGCAGGTATCCGGAATCAAGATCAACAAGACGTACTCCCCATATCGATTGACGGATTATTCGGGTACGGTGCTTGGACCTGGGCCACACAAGGTGGCATTGAGCACCTATCTGGCCAGTACAACGAGTTTTTCGTTTGAAAGCGGCCCGGTTTCTGCCGGGATGACGACTGCGGATGCGCTGGTCCAGTATGTGATTGAGACCGGCACGCTTGGAACGCCCGAGGGCTTGCCCCGCATCGGGAGTTGGTAACGAGACCCAGTCTCCGAAAAACCCGGGATGCCTGCACCCTCTCTGGAGAGGGTGCAGGCATCCCGGGTTCTGTCCATACAAAAACCATGCGTATGCACGTCCACGACGCGTCCTGAGGCCATTCCTCAAAAAACACATAACAATGTAAAAGCGGACCAGGAGTTACATGCTGCATCCTTCGCTGGCGGCTTTTTTGTACAACACGGTTGTCTTTTTGAGTCCGCCTGAAATCGTTGAATACTCGCTGGCGAGGGCGCTGGCCTGTTCGTGCCGGTAGAGGTAGAGGCTTCGCTGTGCGCCCGGGTTGATGTTCATTCCGGCGGCGATGCGGGTAAAGGTCAGGGTGATGGTTCGGCCGGCGCGCTGCCAGCGACCGGTGGCTTTTTTCAGGTTTCCGTTGGCATCCGGGCTGGCTTCCCAGGCAAAGGTGCCGTTTTGGGCAAATGAGACTCGTTCGAGGACCACACCATCAGCATTCATGTTGAGCCAGGGGTTGGCGGTCAGTTCGTAGAGGGGGAATAAAAAGGCGGCAAAGACATAGCCCAGGCGACCCTGGCCCGGTGTGCGCACCTGGGCCCAGACATCAGTCAGATTGCCGATGGTGACAGGTGTGTCTTCAAGCTGGAGCATGTCGATCATCTGGCCCTCGGCGATGGAGTCAATCACCGGGCTGTTTGCGGCTGAACCGCTGCGGATATTGACGGGGCTGCCGAGGACGACACAGGGGGTGCGTTCTTCGGCGGCAAAGAGAGGGAAAACAGCGATCAGGGCAAGGATGAGGGAAATGGCAAGTTTCATTGCGGGGCTCCTTTGTGGTGTCCGGACTGCACGAACTATCATACCCCCTTCGCCCGAAACTGTCAGTCCGGGACGGTACAACCGGTGAAAATCCGCAGCATTTCATGATATTGAGATGGGACTCCGGGAGTATTCATCACATGTTTGTAATAACCAGCCCGGATTGGTGTTGTTTTCGGCTATCTTTACCAGACAATGTGCGGGTACCCGCCTGAATGACAGGCGGATGAGGCAGGCTCTGGAGGATGGATGCATATCACGTTTGTACTGGTTGAACCGGCAGTCCCCGAAAACATCGGGGCGGCTGCCCGGGCCCTGGTGACCTGCGGGTTTGGCGATCTGGTCCTTGTCAATCCCAGTGGGCATGAGGACGAGCGGGCGCGCTGGCTGGCTGTCGGGTCGGAGGAGGTTCTTGCGGGGGCACGCGTCTGTGCAACGCTGGCTGAGGCGGTCAAGGGCGCTGATCTTGTGGTTGGGACGACAGCCCGCCACCGGGCCTTCCCGCGACCACTCGTCGATTCGCGGGACCTGCCGCTGTTCCTCAAAGAAAAGAACGATCCGGCCATGCGGGTCGCCCTCGTGTTTGGCAGCGAACAAAACGGGCTGAGCAACGAGCAGTTGGCGCTGTGTCATGTTGTGACAACGGTCCCCCTCGCTGCGGCCTACCCTTCGCTCAATCTGGCCCAGGCCGTCATGGTCTATGCCTATGAACTCTCGCGGGCCACGCTGGCGGCACCCCCCGTGGATGCTCCGCCGGTGGAGCCGGTCAAGCTGGGGGTTTTTTTGGAGCACACGCAGGAAGTGCTCGCGCGGGCCGGGATCGAGCCGGAGGAAAACGTCTGGCGGCGGATCCTCGAGCACGTAGCCCATTTTCACGCATATGAGGTGGGGGCCTTTCATGTCCTCTGGGGGCGGTTGCTCGGTAAGATGA
>DAIREN010000003.1:44014-51456 GCA_036795535.1 Spirochaetota bacterium | reverse complement strand
TTCTTCCCGTGACGCGATCGATCCGGTTTGAGTGAGGCTTGGTGTTATTCGGCACGTGGCCGTGGCATGCATTGTCACGGCCACGTGCGGGGGAAGACATACTACTCCCAGCGAAGCCTCCGTTTGAAGGGTGCGGTAATATTTAAATCGAATCATAATGATCCGTATTACGAGTATTTTTCCTGTGGATTCCGAATCTCCTCCAGGCAGTAGATAGGGTTTGTGATTCCGGGGGTCGTGGCTGTATGTGCGGATGTTGTCACAATGTGTGTATTTGCCCCGGCGAAGCTCCAGATCCTCAGGTGTGCTGGAGGATCGCTTCGGTCAGCATGGTGGCGTCGGCGACGCACTGCTCGCAGCGGTTTTTCAGAGACTGACTGACAAATATTGCCTGCCCTTCGGCGGTTCGCAGATCGCAGCCTGACAGGATCTCCCGGCAGACGACGGTACCATGCTGTTTGGCAAAGGCATTGAGAAGGTCTTGCGTGAGGGCGTAGGTGTTTTCGGTGGCTTCACGACCGTTGATTGTGTTTCGGCCATGCAGGGCTCCGAGTACCATGACCGCTCCGCTGACGGCACCGCAGACTTCCTGCATGCGTCCCAGGCCGGCACCAAATCCTGTGGAAAGCTGCAGGCCGACATCTCTGTCAATGTTCGTCATGTCAGAAAAAGCTGTCAGGACGGATTGGGCGCAATTGTAGCCAGAGAGAAAGAGGTTAACGGCAGACACGGCCCTCGGGGAGCGTGTCTGCGCGGAGAGTTCAGTAGCCTCATTTTCCATACACATCCTCCGGGTCAAACAGGCGCTTCTCGACGATGACGGGTTCAGCATGTCCCGTGCCGAGGGAGCGGAAGAAGCAGGAGACATAGCCCTCATGGCAGGCGGCCCCCCCCTGCTGGTCCACAATGTAGAGCACGCTATCCGCGTCGCAGTCGACGCGGATCTCGATGATGCGCTGCATATTGCCCGAGGACTCGCCCTTTTTCCACAGCCGGTTGCGCGAGCGGCTCCAGTAGTGGGCCAGCCCGGTGCGGCAGGTCTCTTCCCAGGCGGTCTCGTTGATCCAGGCCAGCATCAGGATCTTGTTGCTTCCATGTTCCTGTGCGATCACCGGGACGAGACCGCCCCCCTTGGCGAAATCGGGTTTCATGCTGACTCCTTCCTTGTCGCATCCAGTGCGGTTGTGACGTATGGTGGCTCTGTTGTGAGGAAACTATGTGGCAAATTCATCCGGGACATCTGAACTATACCCGGATGGAATACTCCGCCTGTAAAGCCTGGTCCTGCTATCCCCGGGATAGTGTTTTCGGGCGAGGACGAGTGCCCGGGCATCGTTGCTATGGCCCCAGTGTTCATGACGCAGGCTCTTTGAATGATGACAGGTATTGACGCAGGGCCTCGTAGGCAACAAGGGTGGCCGACTGGGCGATATTGAGGGAGTTGACAACACCCTCCATGGGGATGGAGACCCGGGTGGCCGCCTGGGTAAGCCAGAAATCACCGAGCCCCTCTCGTTCTGCGCCGAAGGCGACCGCAGTGCCGCCCGGCCTGGAAAAATCGATCTCCCAATGCGTGATGCTCCCCTCGGGGGAGGCCGCGTAGAGGGTGATGCCTTCATGTGTGATCCAACCCAGGGCCTCGTCGGGGCTGCATTCGGCGACCGGAATCGTAAAAACGGTCGCCTTGCTGGCGCGGACCACATTCGGGTTGCCCATGTCTGTCCGGCAATTTGATGCGATGATCCCGTCGATTCCGGCCGCATCAGCCGAGCGCAGGACGGCCCCGATATTTCCCGGCTTTTCGACGGAATCAAGAACGAGGAGGGTGCGTGGTCGTTCATCCACCTGTTTGCCCGTTCGCGCAGCGGACTGGGCCTGACGCAATCTGAGTCGGGCTGAAAAGGTTGCCAGATCAGTATCGGGACTTTCGGCCACCGCCAGCCAGGCATCAGGATGTTCCCTGTAGGCCATCTTTGTCATGACGGCCTCACTGACTTCGACGAGATCGACTCCGGCTGCTCGCAGCGTTTCGCTGAACACCAGATCTGAGGCACGCATCAAGTCCGGGCAAAGGTAGACTTCACGGATGGCGCTTCCCGAGTCGCGTGCCAGCCGGACTTCGTCGTGGCCCTCGATGGTGCAGAGCCCGCTCAGACGGCGCTCACGCGGTTGGGACAAGGCTGCGACTGCCTTGATCCGGGGATTGGCCGTGCTGGTGATCACGAGCGACATCCTGCCTCCAGTGCAGCCCGTTGCGCCGGGCTGGCCTTTGTGTGTACCTTCAATAATATGGACAAAGCGACGGATGGTGTCACTCTCTCCCGTGTTCTCGAGACGGATTTTTGCGGGCAGCGCCTGGATGGGGTGCTGCGCCTGCTCCGTCCGGACTGGTCGCGCAGCATTGTGCAAGGTTTTTTTACGGATGGTTTGGTCCTGCTCAATGGTCGGCCTGCACGGGCGGCGCAGCGGTTACGGGGTGGCGAACGGCTTGAAATCCTGCATAGCGCCACCAGTGCAATTTCGCCTCCACACCTGAGCGTTCTGTATGAGGATGCAGTACTGCTTGCGGTCGACAAGCCCTCAGGGATTCCTTCCCATCCCCTGCGTGCTGGCGAGACGGGAACGGCTCTTGACGGGATGGCACTGCTCTCTCCTGCTGTTTTTTTCTATGGGGAACAGTCCTCAGGCCAGGGTATGGGCGCGGGTGGCGAAGTATCAGTGGAGGCCAGGCAGCGCAGCCTCGAGGGAGGGCTCGTGCACCGCCTCGACAATGATACCTCCGGGGTTCTTGTGGCCGCCAAGAGCGAGGCGGACCGGCAGGCCCTGCGCGCTGCCCTCGAAGACCCTGCAGCGTACAAGGAATATCTGGCCATCGTGCATGGCATTCTTGACAAAGAATATGATATCTGTTTTCCGGTTGCGCATTCCGCCGGGGATGCAACGCGGAGTGTGGCAGTCTTTCCTCAGGGGTGGCCCATACCGCCGGGGGCAGCCCGGGTCAGGGGCCGGTTTCGCGGGAGACCGCGCTCTGCCCTGAGTCATGTTGTTCCATTGGAGTGTGTTGCGGACTGCACCCTGGTCCGGGTCCGTGTCCACAAGGCGGTCACGCATCAGGTCCGGGTGCACACAGCCGCGCTTGGCCATCCGATCGCAGGTGACCCGCGCTATCTTCCGGCGGGCTGGCCGGCGCACGCGCCACGCCTGGCCCTGCATGCCTCGCTGATTGCGTTTCGGCATCCGGGATCAGGGGAGATGCTGCACATCGCTGCTCCGTGGGCGCCTGACCTGGCGCAGGCTTGGCGGGAGATGGGCGGACGTTTTTCGGGGTAAAACCAGTGTGCACAATATGCTTCTGAGAGCCGAATCCCGGAGGCCTGAGGCTGTTCATCAAAAAAATCATTGATTCCCAAAGTAGGAATTGATCAGATCGTCCACTTCACTCTGCTTATAGGCGGCCTTGCGTTCGAAGGCCAGTTCCTGGTTGGCGTCACGGAGTTTGTTGAGAAGGCTATGGATGACGATCATCAGGATCTTGAGCCCGGCTGTGGGGTTGCTGCGCAGGAAGCCAAGGAGGCGGTCCCGGGTGAACTCGAGGAGGATGGTCGGCTCGGCGGTGATGGCGTTGGCCGTGCGCGGGCGGTTCATGAAGATCGCCGCCTCGCCGATGACGTCACCCTCGCCGATGGCGCAGATGAAGACTTCCTTGCCGGTGCGTTCGTGAACCGTGATGTTGACGACACCGCCGACGACCACGTAAAAGGTCGGGCTCTCTTCGCCTTCGGTAATGAAGCGTTCCTTGGCTTCGTAGCGGGTGACGATCCCCTTGTTGACAAGATCGAGACACTCGCCGTCCGAGAGATAGCGGAAAATGCTGGATGTGCGGATGCGCGGCATCAATTCGGCGGCGCTCATGTCCAGTCGGGTCATGCGGGTGCTCCTTGCAGGGGTATCCTTCAAATGTCGGCAGGTCCCGGACAGGAATGGAGAACTGGCGGAATGACAGGAAAACCGGACAGAACTATCGTATTCAATCCTGTTGCGCAAATGCCGTCTGTAGGTGTGATATACTGAGGAGAGCCGGAGGTGTCCTATGAAGTCGATCGGTCTGGCAGTGTGTCTTCTCTGTGCATGGATCAGCCTCGGGGTTGCCAGCGAAAAAACCCTGGTGCTTGCAACCGCGCCTTTTCCGCCGTTCAGGATCATTCAAGCGGACGGGAGTGTGGCAGGAGCCGATGCAGATATTGTCCGGGAGGTCTTTGCCCTCGCCGGATACAGGGTGCGGTACCAGGTGTATCCCCTTGCCATGGCAACGGATCTTCTGATATGGGGTGGGGTGGCCGGTTTTGTTTCGGTGACGAGCAGCCCGGAGAGAGAACGGTATTGTCATTTTTCGCTCCCGATCAATCATGTGCGGGACGTTTTCTTCAAAAGAAAAGACCGGACGATTGCATGGAGGACGATGGAGGACCTTGCGCCGTATGTGGTCGGCCACTCCGGGTATAACTATGCTCCGGTTTTCCTGGATGCGATCCGGCGCCAGGTTTTTCGCAGAGTGGAGACGGTTCGTGCTGAAAACCCTGAGCCGTTACAGTTTAGAAAACTCCTGGCCGGAAGGATGGATCTCTTTATCTGTGAGATGAACGTCGGGCTCTGGTTTTTACGGAATCATGCTCCCGAGTTTTCAGGAATAGACTCAATCGCTACACCGGTCGGTCCGGTGCGCAGTTTCCATGTCGCCTTCTCGAAACGCTGGGCGGGTGTGGACGAGCTCGTTCGCCAGTTCAACCAGGCTCTTGTGCAATGGAAACAGACGCAGCGACAGGGATTGATATTCTCGAAATATGGCATGGTGGGGTTGTGAGGAGGCCGGAGTGAAGAGCAAGAAATCCATCGTACGGACCGTTGTCGTCGGGACGTTATTGGCGATTTTTGTGACAACGGCTGTGGCTAACCTGATCATGTACCTCGTCGATGTCGGTTCTCTGCGCAAGGAGATCGATGTGCTGGCCGAGAATGTTGTCAGCCGGCTTGAATATGGTGTGCAAAAGCCGCTCTGGGATTTTGACAGGCAGCAGGTGGAGACCTTGATCAGGCTCGAGATGGGGCAGAGAGACCTTCTCGCGATTGTCATCCGGGAAACAAACGGGAATATCTACGCCGGGTTCGACCGCAGTGGAGGTCGGATGGTGCATTATACCAATGACGCAACCCAAAAGGGCGGACTGGGTTCGGCCATCGTGACCGGGGCGAGGGAGATACGGTATCAGGATGTGACCATCGGGACAATCGAAGTCTATCTCTCCCGCGAGCATCATGAGGCGCGGACGGAACGGCTGCTCCTGCGATTTTTGGTGCAGTTGCTTGCAATCTCCGCGGCGATCTCGTTTGTGGTCGGGTTTCTTCTCAAGAGACTGGTGTATCAACCACTGTATGGTTTGATCACGGTTGTCCGGCGCTTCGGGGAACGGGATCTTGCGGCGCGCGTGCATGATCTCCGGGAAAACGAGCTGGGCGAGCTTGGCAGGAGTTTCAACTCGATGGCAGTGATCATCCAGACATACAATCAGCAGTTGGAGCAGATCGTCGCCGAGAGAACCAGGGAATTGACGGACAAGAACGAGAAGATTCTCGAGAGCATCCGGTATGCGATGCGCCTTCAGGAGTCGATCCTTCCGGATCCGGAGATGTTGCGAAGATTCTTCAGCGAGCATTTTGTCGTCTGGAAGCCAAAGGATATTGTGGGTGGTGATTTTTACTGGTCGCACGAAACCGGAGGGAATCATTTTTTGGCCGTTGTGGACTGCACCGGGCATGGCGTGCCCGGTGCGCTGATGACGATGACCGTGAATGCTTTGTTGAACCATATTATAGAAGATATTTGTTGTGATGATCCTGCCTTGATTCTCAAGCAGCTCAATCTTCAGCTCAAGAAGACCCTCCACCAGGAGCATCATGAGAATTCCATTGATGATGGTCTCGAAATAGGGTTGTGCCTGGTGCGTCCGGCCGCTGGCGAGATGCTCTATGCCGGGGCAAAGCTGGCCCTTCTGGTTCAGTCCGGGGATGGTGCGATCACGGTCATCCGGGGTGACCGGCAGGCGATCGGATATAAGCGGTCGAGGCTGGAATACGACTACGCGATGCACCGGATTGCCCTTGTTCCCGGTATGAGGTTCTATCTGGCCAGTGACGGGTTTCTCGACCAGAACGGGACGGGCCACCCATTCGGGATCGGGCTGAAGATGTTCCAGCGCTTTGTCGAGGCGGCTGCGCCGATTCCTCTGGATGAGCAGGGACCGTACTTTGAAGAAGCCTTGCGGGCCTGGATGGGGACCGAAATCCAGAGGGATGACATTACCCTTGTCGGATTTGTTGTCCGGACCGGGGAAAGAGTTTGAACGATTTTTTCGTCGGGTTGTCTCTTGCAGTACCGGCTGCTTCTGCAGACCGGAAATCCGCTGATTGAGGTATGGGTGTGCTGTGTCGGAAACGGGTTGCGTGTGCAGGGTTGGTCGTGTTGCTGCTGGTGGTTGGCGCCTGGTCGCTGGGGGCTGCGGATAGCTGGGCCGACAGTGTCTGTGATACAGGGAGGAATTGTTCCTGGTTGACGGACGCCGAAAAGGACATCATTCGAGAGCACAACAGACTGCGGGTCGATCCTGCCCGGTATGCGGAAGAGGTCATCAAGCCCATCATCGGCTTCTACGAGGGGATCCTGCTGAAACGGCCGGGCGAGATTGCCATCCGGACGCACGAAGGGGTGGGTGCAGCCCAGGAGTGCTATCAGGCCCTCAAGGCGGCGCGACCGGCACCGGCGCTTGTTCCTTCCAAAGGGATCACCCTCGCAGCCAGGGATCACGCTGCCGACCAGTCCCGGACCGGGCGGACCGGGCATGACGGATCCGACGGATCGCAGATGCATACCCGGATTCAGCGATATGGGTCAGGCAATACGTATGGTGAAAATATTTCATATGGCAGATATCAGAAAGAGATTGGAAAAAGGATCATCTCGCAATTGCTGATTGACGATGGGGTTCCAAGCAGGGGGCACCGGGTCAACATACTCCGGGAGAGTTTTTTTTCGGTTGGTGTAGCGATCAATACCCACCCGAATTACGGTATGATCTGTGTCCTTGACTATGCCGGGCAGTTTACGGACAAGCCGGAGGTGGCCCGGGCCGACCCGAGGATCCCGGCCGGGTTTGCTGTGACGCCGGTTTCGAGTGCTGCTTCGGTGACGTCATCCTCGTCTGCCCCCTCGATTGGTCCGGATGCAGACCGTGAAGATGATGACGAGGGAACGTCGGTTCGGCAGGGACGGCGCTGGCGCTTTGACGATCCCCGGGGAGATGTGACTCCAGGGTATCTCGATATCGTGAAGACTACGGCGCTGGCGCTTTGACGATCCCCGGGGAGATGTGACTCCAGGGTATCTCGAT
>DAIREN010000003.1:0-43914 GCA_036795535.1 Spirochaetota bacterium | reverse complement strand
GATCCCCGGGGAGATGTGACTCCAGGGTATCTCGATATCGTGAAGACTACGGCGCAGATCACGAGCGAGCACCTGATCGTGCAGATTCGGCTCGCCTCCCCGATCCGCGAGATGGATGTCAATGCGCAGGCGCTTGCAAAAGGGGCTTTGGAGTGGGCGTGGTATACCGTTATTGATGTCAATGGTGACGGGAAAGATGATTTCGGGATGGGTATCTACAGAAATAAACCGAACAATGCAAGTCCCGCGAGGATGAGCAGTGCAGGGTTGCCAAAGCCGGTTGCCTGGAAAATTCAGAATGGAAAGTCAATAATGATCAGGACAGCGGTGGATGGTTCTGTCAGGGGCAGGATGATAACGCTGCGCATTCCCCTGGGTAATCTTTCGGGATGGAGCGGAAATGCGGAGCGTGTAGTTGTCCGTTCCCGTACCCTGTGGAACAACGGGAGCCAGGTGCGCAAGGATGTGTCGGAACCGGCGAGGTAGGGGCGGGCCTTTAGGTAAACTCATCCCTGATTGCGATGATAGCCTGAATTCTGGTAAAAAAGACTTCGACAATATGTGGGTCGAAATGCTTTCCTGCGCCGGCCCGGATGATGTCTTCGGTTTCAGATTCACTGTAGGCCGGCTTGTAGGCACGCCGGCTTGTCAGTGCGTCATAGACATCGGCCAGGGCAACCATGCGGGCCTCGATCGGAATGGCTTCTCCCGTCAGTCCTTCGACGTACCCGCTGCCGTCCCATTTTTCGTGGTGATAGCGGACGATGTTTTTGGCCATGGAGTCCAGATCCTCGCTGTCGAGCATGCGGAATCCGATCAGGACGTGCTGTTTCATCCTCTCGAACTCGTCATCCTCGAAGGAGCCGCGTTTTTTGAGGATCTCGTCGGGGATGCCGACTTTCCCGATGTCGTGCAGTGAGGCATAGAGCTCTATTTTACGGACGAATTCCGGTGCGCAGCCGTAGGCCCGGGCAATCTCGGCAGAGTATTTGCTGACGCGTTTGATGTGGTTCCCTGTGTCGGCATCATTGAGGAGGTTGGCGTCTTCCAGGGCATTTACCAGTGCGATGGTGATCCGTTCGATTTTTTGGGTTTTTTCGTCGACGAGTTTGACGAGATGCGCTTCCCGGTCAGCCAGAATGGAATTCTTTTCCGCCAATTCCTCGTTGACGCGATTGAGTTGGACTTGCTGTTTGTCACTGATACGGACGAGTTTTTCGGTCTGGCGGGCGAGTTTGCGGTATTGCTCCAGAAGGGCGGCGTATTCCGAGGGGTGAATATCTCCCCCCGCGAGCAGGCTCTCGGCGTCCTGGATGACCTGTTCTTCGCCCGTAAGATGTGGTTCGCTGGTCATACACTCCCCCTGTTGTGGTTCCCTGGTGTGGTGCGGATGAATCCGAAAAACTGTACACAGACATGGCGTCATGGTATCATGTTTGCGTACAGGGCACAAGTGCAAGGGTGGGGAGTTCCGGCGAGCCTGTTGGAGGAGAGTATGCGGGATGCGCTGTTGTTTGATCTGACAAATACGCTCAAGCGGGAGAACCTGCTTTTGACGTTTTGCGGACCGTTTTCGCAGGGTATTATTGAAGAGATCGGGACAGCATTGCAGGGGTATCTGGCTGCGGGAGAGAATCCTCCGTCCCATAATTCGTCTGTTTTTTCAATTTTTATCGAGCAGACACAGAACATCAGAAATTATTTCCGGAGTCGTCGCATTGATGAGTTTACCGACCCCCAGCACGGCTACGGGATAGTCGTCATCGGGAACGACAGCGGAAGATTTTCCATCTCGTCAGGGAACCTGATCAGCAATGATGATTTGCCGGCGTTGGCTGACCGGATTCGGACAATCAATGCATTGACGAGGGAAGAGTTGCAGGATCTGTACAAGCAGACCTTGAGAAACAAAAGAATGAACGAGGGTGGTGGGGCCGGATTGGGTTTTATCGAGATGGCCAGACGCGCCTCGCAGCCTCTTGAGTTTGCTACCAGGGCTGTTGATGCCGGACACAGTTTTTTTACCCTGCACGTCGTGATCTGACAAGGAGATGTATGTATGGACAGTCTTGATATTCAGGCTACAAAATCAAGCCCCCTCGTCGTGTTTGATCCGGTGGCAGGGGTGTTGCGCATAGAGGGCCAGTCCTATCCGGAAAACCCGGTCCGTTTTTACGAACCTGTGCTTGCGGCCCTTGAGGAATGGTTTGTTGAAAAGGCCGGATGCGCCCTGACGGTTAATATCAACCTCTCGTATATGAACACAAGCAGTTCAAAATGCCTGATGAACCTTTTGGACAGACTGGATGAGGCAAGCCGGGGCGGGGCATTGGTGACGGTCAACTGGTACTACGATGTGGACAATGAAATGGCCCATGAGTCGGCCGAGGAATTTCGGGAAGGATTGCAGGTTCCGTTCAACGTGATTGCCCTGGAGAGCTGATGACCCCCTGTCGGGAGTCTTCGTATATTCAATACAAAACGACGGGAATATACGGAGGAACAAGCAGATGGAGTGGCGTGCCAGTCATATTCTGGTCAAGGACAAGGAACTTGCCCAGGAAGTCTTGAAGCGGGCCCGGGCGGGTGCATCGTTTTCCGCTCTGGCCAAGGAGTTTTCCACGTGTCCCAGCAAGGCTTCCGGCGGTGATTTGGGCTGGTTCGGTGCGGGAAAGATGGTCAAACCCTTTGAGGATGCCGTGAAGAACCTGGCAAACGGCGGGACGAGCGGTCTAGTGCAGACCCAGTTCGGATATCATATCATTCGCAAGACCGGTGAACGCTGAAAACGTTTCTTTCCGGAAAATGAAAAAGAGTTTCCCATGAAGATTGCGCTTGCGCAGATTAACCCGGTGGTCGGAGATGTGACCGGGAATTGCCGGATGATACTCGAGATTGCCCGGCAAGCGGCCAGGGCGGGGGCCGGGCTGGTGGCGTTCCCGGAACTCTCCATCACGGGCTATCCGCCCCGGGATCTGCTGGACAGGCCGGCGTTCATTCAGGGCGTGGCGGTCGCGCTTGACCGTCTGGCAGGGGATGTGCCGGAAGATCTCGCGGTGATCGTGGGAGCGCCTGTCCTGCAGGATGGGGTTCTTTCGAACTGCGCTGTGGTCTGTCTGGGGGGCAGGATTGTCCATCTCGCAAGGAAACAGTTATTGCCATATTATGATGTCTTTGACGAGACCAGGTATTTTTCCCCGGGAAGGTCTGTCAGTCCCTGGATATATCGTGGTGAAAAGCTGGGAATCATGGTGTGCGAGGACGCCTGGCGGATGCCGGGTTTGCCCGAGAGACCGTATCAGCATGACCCGGTTGCTGATCTTGCGCATCAGGGCGCAACCCTCTTCCTCAATCTTTCGGCTTCACCGTTCCAGCAGAACAAACGGGCGGTTCGTGAACGGATTGCCCTCTGGCATGCCCGCAGACATGGAGTCCCGTTTCTCCTGGTGAATCAGGTTGGCGGAAATGACGAGCTGGTTTTTGACGGGTGCAGCATTGCTGCCTGGCCGGACGGGTCGGTTGAGTCGTGCCGGAGTTTTGGAGAGGACCTGGTGCTGGTCGATACGGAGAACCGGGAGGCCGGTGCGATTGACGGCACTGAAGAAAAGACCGTCCTCCGGATCAGGAGCGACATGGATGATTTGCACGATGCCCTGGTGCTTGGAGTGCGGGACTACGCGAAGAAATGCGGTTTTCGCCAGGCAGTTCTCGGATTGTCGGGCGGGATCGATTCCGCTTTGACAGCCGTGATCGCGGTGCATGCCCTTGGGGCTGAAAACGTGATCGGGGTGACAATGCCATCCCGGTATTCATCGCAGGGGAGTCTGGATGACTCGTACGCGCTTGCCAAAAATCTCGGAATCCGGATCGAGACCATACCGATCGAGGGTCTGGTGGGGGCATTTGGAGAGTCGCTGAAAGATGTTTTTGCAGGGACCAGCCCGGGCTTGGCGGAAGAGAATGTGCAAGCGCGGATTCGCGGGACCCTCCTGATGTCCCTTTCGAACAAGTTTGGATGGCTGCTTCTGACGACGGGAAACAAGAGCGAACTCTCGACAGGGTATTGCACACTCTATGGTGACATGAATGGCGGACTCTCAGTCTTGGGAGACGTATTGAAGACCCGGGTGTATGAACTTTCTCGATGGATCAACAGGGAGCGGATCGTGATTCCCGAAGAGACGATCACCAAACCGCCTTCAGCCGAGCTGAGACCCGATCAGAAGGACAGCGACAGCCTGCCGGAATATGACCTGCTCGACAGGGTGCTCTCGATGTATCTCGAAGAACAGATGGATGGGGCCGAGATCATGGCCTGTGGGCTGGATGGAGATCTGGTGAAACGGATCTTGAGTCTGGTGGAACGGAATGAATACAAGAGGCGCCAGGCCCCCCCGGTGCTGCGGGTGACGGGAAAGGCCTTTGGATCCGGTCGGAGGATGCCGATTGCTGCCCGGGTGCGCTATGAGTGATCCGGCGGATGAGCCGGTTGCGGACAGAAAAGTTTTGGACTTCGGGCGGAGCTGTTGTATCCTGTAGGAGTGCCGTGTCCGGGGGATGCGGGTGTAAAAAGAAAATTTCAGGAGAGTGCGTCATGGACAAGTGGGAGTGCACAGTCTGCGGATATATCTACGATCCGGCCGAGAATAATGGAGTTGCCTTCGAGAAGCTCCCGGATGACTATGTCTGCCCGGAGTGTGGTGCAACCAAGGATATGTTCAGCAAACTCGGTTAATGAGAACGAGGAATGGCGGGGAGAAGACCTATGCAACTCAAGGGATCAAAAACAGAAAAAAACCTGCTCGCTGCGTTTGCGGGAGAGTCCCAGGCGCGGAACAGGTATACCTTTGCGGCGGATGTTGCGCGACGCGAAGGGTATGAGCAGATTGCCAATCTTTTTCTGGAGACTGCGGACAATGAGCGGGAGCATGCAAAACGTTTTTTCAAGTACCTTGAAGGCGGAATGGTTGAGATAACCGCAACGTATCCTGCCGGGGTGATTGGAAGTACTGCGGAAAACCTCAGGGCGGCGGCCGATGGCGAGCATGAGGAGTACGTGGGGATTTATCCCGAGATGGCAAGGATTGCGCTTGAGGAAGGCTTTGACGAGATCGCCCAGCAGTTCGAGGAGATCGCCAAGGTCGAGGCTTGGCATGAAAAGCGGTATCGGACCCTGCTGGCCAATGTTGAAGGCGGGACCGTGTTCAAGAAAGCCGACAAGGTTCTCTGGAAGTGCGGGGTGTGCGGATATATCCATGAAGGAAACGAGCCGCCCGTGACTTGTCCAGCCTGTAAAAACGGTAAAAAATTCTTCGAAGTCTATTCGGAAACGTTCTGAGTCTTTGTTTGGGGAACAGTCTCCGGACTGTATATGTGAGAGCAGGGCATCGCAGGTCGCGGTGCCCTGTTTTGGTATGGTGCCCTCCGGAGGCTGGCTAGAGAATCTTGGAATTGAGGGTGTTCCGGTTGATACCGAGGAGCCGTGCCGCTTCCGAGCGGTTGCCTCCTGTCCGCTCCAGCGCCCACTGGACCAAACGGTGTTCGACCTCCCCGATGACGGAGCGGAAGATGTCTCCGGTCTGGCTGGCAAGACCGCCTGCGATGCTGGCAACATCAAGCAGTCCTCCCCTTGAGGCATCCTCTGATGCGTTTTGGCGCAGGCTGCGCGAGAGTCCAAGGTGTTCCAGTTCGATCCGGCCTTTTCCGGCGATCAGGAAGGCCTGTTCGATGATGTTCTGGAGTTCGCGGACATTGCCTTCTAGACGGAGTTCCGTGATGGCCGCAACCGCTTCGTAACTGATTCCCTGGAATGCACAGTGTTCCCGATTGGAGAGCTTCTTCAGGTATTCACGGGCGATCAATCCGATATCCTCGCGGCGTTCGCGAAGCGCGGGGATATGGATGCGGAATACATTCAGCCTGTAAAAAAGGTCTTCGCGAAAGGAACCATCGCGAACCAGGGTTTCGAGTTTCCGGCTTGTTGCGGCGAGGATGCGGACATCAACCGGGAGGGGTGTGTTGCCTCCGACGATATCTACTTCGCGGTTCTGGATGACGCGGAGGAGCTTGGTTTGCATGCTGATGGGCATGTCGCCGATCTCGTCGAGGAAGAGGGTTCCGCCATGGGCTTGGGTAATGCGGCCGGTCCGGTCGCGGGATGCCCCGGTAAAGGCGCCCTTTTTATGGCCGAAGAGTTCCGATTCGAGGAGTCCCTCGGGGATGGCGGCGCAATTGAGTTTGACGAGCGGTGCGGCGTGTCGGGCACTCTTGTTGTGGATTGCCTCGGCAACCAGCTCCTTGCCGGTCCCGCTTTCGCCGGTGATGAGAACGGTTGTTTCGGAGGCTGAGACAAGATCGATTTTTTTGTAGATGTCGAGCATGGGCGGGGAGACGCCAATGATGTTTTCACAGGCGTACCGGGATTGAACGACTTCCTTGAGCTGTTCGTTTTCCTCAAAAAGCCTTTGACTCCGGGTCCGGGTGAGATCCTCAACCTGAAGTGCCTGGCCGAGAAGGGATGAGAGGATAGTGAGCATGGAGATGTCTTCGTCAAAGGTTCGGCCATCGAAAGGCTTGTCGACGGAGAGAACACCAACCGTGTCATCCATGATCCGGATCGGAACGCCGATAAACGAGAGCGGGCGGGGATCCTTGGGGTCATGTTTTCGGGCGCTGGTCCGGTTGAGAAAAGCCGGTTCATCGTAGATGTTGCGAACGGCATAGGCTTCGCCGGAGAGGATGATCCGACCGGTAATGCCCTCGCCGGGTTTGTAGACCCCCTTCAGGATCTCGTCGTCTTTGAGTCCGATGGCGGTATGGATGGCGTAGAGATCCGCTTCCTTGCGGAGCACTATGGTGCCACGGCTCATGCCAAGACGGGAATGGAGGATATCCATAATGGAGGCGAATTTCTGCCTGAGATTGCCATCGCTGTTGAGAATTTCGGCGGATTCGAGAAGAATATTCCCGTACAGGATCTTTGTCTTGAGATTGTCAATGACGGCCAGTCTGTTATAGATCAAGGCGGCGTTTGCGGCGAGAATCATCAGAACATCCACATGGTGTTTGTTGAAGGCGTTTTTCATATGGCTGTCGAGGTTGATCACGCCGATGGTCTGTCCCTGGATGCGAATCGGGACGGCGACTTCGCTTTGGATACCATCCTTCATGTTGACATAATGGGGATCGAGACCGGTATCCGGACAGAGCCAGGGTTTGCCAGTGGCTGCAACATGACCGGTGATGCCTTCACCGACGATGAGCCGGCAGTCCTGTTTGACGTTTTCAGTGAAGCCGCGGGCGACCTTGATGTCGAGATGGTTGTTGTCCGAGATGATCGACATGGTGCCGGACGTGGCCCCGGTGTAGGCGATACATTGGTCGATGACGAGATTGAGGAGTTCCTCATCCGTATCAATTTCCATCATACGGGTAACAAAGCGTTGGATGAACGGGAAATCGTTTTCCATGGTGCACCTCTTTGGAGTCATTGCTTAAAAAATAAGCAGGTGATGAAAAATTCAGCAGAAAATTGGTGGAGATTGCGAGTGCATGGATGGGATGCGCCAGCCCGGAAGCGGGAATATGCGGTGTATCTGCGTACCATAGTGCAAGATAGAAGGTGTTCCTCAAAAAACAATCAACAATGGCACACCATATGCAATCTAGTTCAATGCAATGCCTGGAGGGTGGATTGCCCGGAGAGAGACGTATTCAGTTTCGTTGCCGGCAGATATATTTGAAGCGTGGCTCTCGTGAACCAGGTATGGTGACACAGCACTATGGAGGATAGAATGATTGAAAAAACGTATGCGAAACCGGATATGACGGAAGTGTTCGGGTCACATGTGTTCAATGACAGGGTGATGCGGGAGCGATTGCCAAAGGATACGCTCAAGGAGCTGAGAAAATGCTTGGCTGGCGAGATTTCGCTGTCGCCGGAGCTGGCTGATGTCATCGCAAATGCGATGAAGGACTGGGCTATCGAACGGGGTGCGACACACTACACCCACTGGTTTCATCCCCTGACCGGAACGACTGCGGAAAAGCATGATTCTTTTATTTCACCGACCGATGACGGCGGTGTGATTATGGAATTTTCAGGAAAGCAGTTGACCCAGGGAGAGCCGGATGCGTCCTCGTTTCCGTCAGGGGGGCTCAGGGCAACCTTTGAAGCGAGAGGGTATACCGCTTGGGATATCACCTCTCCGGCATTTCTGAAGGAGGATTCTGCAGGGAATCTGACTTTGACGATACCGACGGCTTTTTGTTCCTATAACGGCCAGGCGCTAGACAAGAAAACCCCACTATTACGGTCCATGAGGGCCGTGTCGGAGCAGGCTATGCGCGTGCTCAGGGCACTGGGAAACAAGACAGCAAAGAAAGTCGTACCGACCGTGGGTCCCGAACAGGAATACTTCCTGATCGACAGAGAGTATTTCTTGCAGCGGCTTGATTTGATTACCTCCGGGCGGACACTGTTCGGGGCACAACCACCGAAAGGGCAGGAGCTTGAGGACCACTATTTTGGATCGATCAAGGACAGGATCTCCGAGTTCATGGTCGACCTGGATAACGAGCTCTGGAAAATGGGGATAACCTCCAAGACAAAGCACAACGAGGTGGCACCCGGCCAGTATGAGATGGCACCGATTTTTGCGACGACGAATATTGCGACGGATCATAATCAGTTGGTCATGGAGACTATGCAAAAGGTTGCGCTTCGACATAACCTTGTTTGTCTCCTTCATGAAAAGCCGTTTGCCGGGATCAATGGCTCCGGAAAGCACAATAATTGGTCGCTGGCGACGGATGACGGGATGAATCTTCTCGATCCCGGGCATACTCCGTCGGAAAACCAGCAGTTTTTGATTTTTTTGAGCGCGTTGATCCGGGCCATTGACCGGCATGCGGATATTCTGCGGGCAACCGCGGCCAGTACCGGGAATGACCACAGGCTTGGTGCGAATGAGGCCCCCCCGGCGATCATCTCGATCTTCCTCGGCGAGGAACTGAGCGAGATGTTCTCCGCTTTGGCAAAGGGAGTTAAGTATGAATCACGTGGACAGTCCTATCTGAAAGTCGGCGTGGATACGCTTCCTTCACTTCCCAAGGATAATTCCGACCGGAACAGGACTTCTCCCTTTGCGTTTACGGGGAACAAGTTCGAGTTCAGAATGGTTGGGTCTTCTGCTTCGATTGCTGGGCCAAACGTCGCCATAAACACCATAGTCGCGGAAGTTCTTGATGGAATTGCAAACCGCCTCGAAAAGGCGGCTGACAAGGCCGCCGAGTCACAGGCGATCATCCGCGAGATAGCGAATGAGCACCATAGGGTGATTTTCAACGGGAACGGGTATTCCAGGGAATGGGTGCTGGAAGCGGAGAAGCGCGGTCTCCCGAACATCAGGAATACAGTTGATGCGCTCAAGGCATTTGTCAGCGAACGGTCCCTGACGCTATTCGAGAAATATCGCGTTTTGACCCGGGAAGAGATGCATTCGCGCTATGAGATCTATGTTGAACAGTACGCAAAGCAGATCAATATCGAGGGAAGAACTGCGGTAAATATGTGCCACAAGCAATACATTCCGGCCGTTCTTGAATTTGTACACGGACTCGCTGAAACTGTGACAAGAATAAAGCAGGCTGGGGCGTACGATGCAAGCATCAGCGAGGCCCTGTTGGGAAAAGCTTTGGCAAAGCTCTCTTCTGCGGATTCCAACGTGCGGGATCTCGAAGCTGCCCTGGACAAGGCTGCTGCAGAGATGGATGTCACCCGAAAGGCGGAGATCTGCCGGGATGAGGTTGTCGTGGCGCTTTTTGCTTTGCGGATGGATATTGACGCTCTGGAAGCGATTATGCCCAAGGATTTGTGGCCTGTTCCTTCGTATGAGGATATGCTGTTTAAACTCTAGGATGATTCTTTTATGGAGAAGGCGGCAAAGAAGCCACGGCTGTCTTTGCCGCCATTTTTTATTTTCTCAGGGAAGCGGAGCAGAGTTTTTTGCAGAAAACTTGAACCAGAGGTTTGTCAACGTCCGAGTGTTTGCATGTGATTCGGGGGATGAAGATCACGCAGTTGAGATGGCTTGAAGCCCTTTTTCTGCATCTTGTTGGGTAGGGAAGTTGTTCATTGTGACTATTCCTTGGCCCCAGAGGTTGTACCGGACGGCGTAAGGTCTTAGTGTAATCACACCATGGTGCCATTTTTTTCGTGCTCTACGGGTTGCTGGTCCGCCTCCAACAGAATTTTTCGCTTCCATCCACCATTCCAGAGCCATTCGGAGAACCTCGGTCTGACTTGTATGAAGTTTGAAAGCCATTTTTTGGAGCCAGTCCTTTTCAAAACACGAGAGCTGAAGAATGCATTCGACTTTTTGGCTCTTGTCCGTCCGCTCCAAAAATCTGCTTTTGACATCAAGCCGGATCGTTCCACCTTTGATGCCATTTGCGAATTGCATGAGCGCCTCATGACAGGTGTTATTGATACCGGTATCGGAGCTGCAATACCAGGCACGAATCGATGGTTCCATTCGACAATGGAAGCGGACAATCTCGGATTCGCCTTTAGGTTCATGAACAGAAGCGGACTTCGCCATACGGGCCTCCCTTGTGTCTCTCACAGTAAGGAGAGGTCCGGGAGGTGCCGCAGGTTCCCTGAAAATTCAAAATTTTTTACCCTTGGTTCATGCACTATGGTGCGTGAAAAGTTTCACCCGGGTGTGAGACCTGTCGGATTAATCTTCAGTGTGAGTGTCATGATGGTTTCCTCGGAGTGCGTTTCTTCCCGTGTCTGGACAAAAACGTCTATTCCCTGGCGCTGGCACTCGTTTTTCAGGTAGGCAGTGTAAATCAGTCCGAGTCCGGATCCCAATTGTCGGTCGTCCTGAGGTGGCTGCCAGAATTCACCAAGGTGTTTTTCCCGGGTACTGGTGTTGATTTTGATTTCAATATTCTTTCGGACCCAGTCTCCAATCAATCCTTTGTTGACAAGACGGATTCTGACGACGGCCAAATCTGCGATGCTTGCAGGATCTGTCCCGCGGCCATGGCGGGATCGGCCGAATTTCCAGTTGATCTTGAGTGTGATGTGATGCTGTTCTGCGAGCTTGGTCAGCACATCACGATATTGTTTGTCTTCCAGAAGTGCTTGGTCAACGGTTGAAAAATGGTGGGGATGGCCTTCCCGGGCTTCATACTCCTTGCTCCAGAGCGAGAACGCGTGTTTCAGGTTGATTTTTTCGGCATTCTGGACCCATTCCAAAAAAGCTGCCGAGAGATGGTCGCTGATTCTGCTTCTGTTGAGATAGTTTCCGAGAAGGACGAGGATGCACTCGATGATTTTTTTCCGATCCTCATCCCTTTCTGCGATGGCTCTCCAGACACGGATCGGTATCATGTCAATCAGTTTGACGGTTATGGATGCGATCGATTTTTTTTGATAGACGGGGTCTTTTTCCGCGGAGAGCCGCTCCCGTGATTGTATTTCCCGGGACTTCGCAAAAATTTCAAGCCGCAAAGCCCGTTGCTTTTCCCGCTCTTTTTCCATCCAGATCCGGTCAGTGGCGGGATCCTCGCTCATGATGTGTATTCCCCGTGCATCGAGAGCCTCGACAAGGTTGATCGGGAAGAGCCGGTAGAGAAGGGAGTAGACAATGAGCTTGGTGATGTCGGTGATTTCGTGGCGCTTGGAGATGAGTTCTGCCCGGGAGAGTTCAATCTGGTTGACACGACTGTTGATAATGAATGATTTCAATGTGCTGGCCAGGAGTCTTTCTCCATTGATGGACGGAAGTTCATTTCCGGCAGCATCCGGCACTATGGTGATGCGAGATTTGTCCTGCATCGCTGTTTCACCGAGATCGGTCAAAAACAGGCGAACAGGCAGGTTTATCCAGGAACCGCTTCCTGCACTGGTCTGGTCGTTTCCGGAGCGGGTTGGCATGATGATCTCTCCTGGTTTTTCCCTGTATGTATACCTATCGTCATTATTTTTATACGCTCAAAAGAAATTTGAATTCTCCGCCCTGTTGGCCGATAGAAAGAAAGGTCTTCTTGGTGTATGTCCGGAGCATGGATCGCGAAGGAGAGGATGACCCTTGCATACATGGAGGTGGAAATGTTTCGCATACTGCTTGTTCTGTTCATGCTGTTGTTCAATATCGGTTTATGGGCACAGGCCGGGGCAGCTTCAGGATCGGAAACCAACGCCAAAGCGGTTGGAATACGATATACAAATGAAAGTGATACCTGGAGGGTTTCTCTTGTCCGCTTCATCATGAAGGGCGAGACTGCCAAATACGGAGAGGTCGAAGCAGCGATGAAGCAATTCACCGCTGTCACAACCTCGTATATCGTATACAAGCGTCCTGGGCATGAGATGGCGCAGGAGTTGTACTACAGGAATCTCGAGAATATCACCCGGATCGAGCAGCTGAAGAGTCTTGTCGAGATGACGCACCGCGACAATCCCGAGTCTACCAAGGATTTCTTTTCCAAGTATTCTCTCACGGATGCCGATTTTTCCGGTTTTGATGCTTTTGAAAAAGCGTATGACCGCATCATGGGAAGGTGGCGTGGTGAATTTGAAGCGGCCATGCAGAAAAGATCCGTAGCCGAACTCAAGGTGCTCAGGGAGGATATGAAACTCCTGCAGCAGGCTGTCAGCGCGTTTGTTCTTCTTCCAGGAAAGTCATCCAACAAAGTTCCTCAGCTGCAGATGATGGAAAACGAGCTCCGACACGGGATTGTTATGCTCCAGATGTATGCCGAGACCATCCAGCAGGCGGCTTTGCCGGCAGGTGGCCGATAAAGCTCATGGCTCATATCGCCTGTTATCTTTCCTCCCATGGCTACGGACATGCCGTGCGCTCTGCCGCGATTATTGACGAGATTGCCCGTTGTCGTCCCGATGCACGGGTTCATGTCATCACGGGCGCCCCGTGTTTTCTCTTTGCACAGGTTTGCCGTGAACGAAAGAATGTCCATCTGAGGAGTGTTGCCACGGATTTCGGGTTGGTTCAAAAAGACCCCCGTTTTTTTTCACTTCAAGAGACAGCGGAACGGCTTGAGTCCTTGATTACGGATGCCGGGAGCTTGATTGAACGGGAGAGAGAGTTTCTGGTTCGTGAAAACATTGCCGCTGTCTGGTGTGATCTCCCGTTCCTTCCCTTCGAATCTGCAAGGCGGGAGGGAATCCCGGCTGTTGGTCTGGGGAATTTTTCCTGGGACTGGGTCTATGAGTATTACCGGTCTGTCCATCCTGCGTTTGGCCATGCTGCGGAGTTGGCTGCTGCGTGCTACCAAACCGCAGGCTTGTATCTCAAACTCCCGTTCAGTCCGCCTGCCCCGGCCTTCCCCCTCCAGGAGGAGATTCCCCTGGCCTGCAGGTCTCCGCGCCTTGAAAGAGCGGAAGTGCGAAGGATGCTCAAGCTCGGGGATTCGCAGAGAGTGGTGTTGATCGCTTTCAGCGGGTTGAGCCTGTCCGCTTCCGCCCGTGCCCGTCTTGAATCCATCCCGGAGACTGTTTTTTTGGTACCGGCCCCAATGCAACTGGAGATTTCCAACGGCATTTCTGTTCCGGCAGGAGAGCCGGATTTTGCTTCCCTGTGTTTGGCCGCCGATGTGCTTGTGACAAAACCCGGGTACGGGATTGTGACTGATGCGATCACCTGTGACACGCCGATTGTGTATACGGACCGCGGTGATTTTCCAGAAGTGCCCTGGCTTGAACAATTGATCCGGCATTCTCTTGGTGGAGCATCATTGGCAATGACGCAATTTGAAGAGGGCGATTGGGAAGGCGCTTTGCAGGCCGCGGTGGATGCTTTGAACAAGAAGCGCCAGGACGGTCAATCCCGGATGCGGACCGATGGCACACCTTTGGCCGCACAACGATTTCTCGGGTTTTGCGGGGCCTGATAGGCTGCATTGTTTGGCCGGGTATTATTTCCGGGCCACGAGGACCGCAATCCCCATCCGTTTTGCGACGATTTCCGCATTGGCGAAACCGGCTGCGTAGACCTCATTGACTGCGGTTTCAAGAAGAACCGGATTCGGATGGTGCTCGAGGAATGTTTCCCTGAAACGGCCGGCATCGAGCGGGTCAATGGAGGCGATCCGGGTGTACTCATCCAGATAGGTTGCATGGATTTCGAGCGTTTGCGGAAGAAAAAAATCGGACCAGAGGACAAGTCCACCCATCACCAGAAGATCCGAGAGATCCTTGAGGCACTCTCTCCGGGTGTCATCATTCAACGAAGAAAGCCTGAAACCCAGACTGACGGCATGGACCGGATACGGGAGTCCGACAGTCCATCCAGGTGTTTCGATATCCCGAAGAAATCCCATGCTGGGAAGCTCGGCCAGTCTGTCCCGCTCAAGAAAGAGTTCTTTCCGTTCTTTCCCGATGAGGACAGGCCTGATATCCGGTTTGACGGCCTGGATCGGTCGGATGATATCCGCTTTTCGTTTTCCAATGCACCATAGTGTCGCATCTCCCGGCAGTTCTTTTGTCAGAACAGGGATGTCACGGTAGAGACCAGCCAGATCATCCAGGAGTTCAGCGGGGCATTGCAAGCTTGCCCTTCCAGTTCGTGACGGATACAAAATTGTAGAGGGATGTGCATCCTGCAGCCTTGAGCAGTTGAAGTGCTTTCGGGACGCGTTTGCCGCTTGCGCAGTACACAATGACGGTGCTGTTGGTCGGGATTTCGTGGATTCGCTGCCGGAGTTCCTCGACCGGGATGTGTTTTGCTCCAGGAATCATTCCGCGGGCAACCTCATCATCGCGGCGGATGTCAAGAAGGATGGCATTCGTTGTCGAGGCCAACCGGTTTGTGAGTTGGCTGTAGCTCAACAAGGGTGCGTTGTCGTAGCCTGTCCCGCTTTTTGATGAACAACCTCCGGCCAGCAGGCTTGCGACTATCCAGATCAGACCCGTGTACATCGGCAGTGCTTTCATTGTATGCCTCTCTTTGTATCGAATATTGTCTGATGGACATGATAGACCGTCTGGTCCTCTCTGGCAAGGGGGCGCTGGCTGGTTGCTCCAACAGGGGAAATGCCATACCACATCTCCCTGGGCCATCACACCGGACTGGATATCCCCCCCGGAAGAGGATTTGAAACGGCGCATATCCATGGTTTTTTGGTTAGTATTCAGAGGCCTGTCCAGACAGGCTCTGTCGATCGTACAAGGAGGTTTCTGGAGATGGAACGAAAAAACTGGCTGGCTCTTCTGCCTTTGGCCGGCACCATGGTGCTCGCCACCGTGGTGGCCCTGATTGCTTCAGGGAATGGGCCTTTTATCCATGATATCAGTCCGGTCCTGCTATCGCTTGGACCGTTGCAGATCCGGTATTACGGGCTCGTGTACATGGTCGGGTTCCTCCTTGTCTTCTATCTCTTGAGACGGGCGGCGCGCAACAAGACGTTGGTTCTCAATGAGGATGAGCTTGAGCGTTTTGTCCTCTTCCTGATTGCCGGTGTGGTCGTCGGTGCCAGACTCTTTGAGGTCGTGATCTACAATCCCGGGCATTATTTCTCGAATCCGCTCGAAATCTTCGAGGTCTGGAAGGGAGGGCTCTCGTTTCATGGCGGTTTGGCCGGTGTTCTCTTCGTGACCTGGCTTTTTTCCAGAAAAAAGGGGCGGCCATCCTTTTTTACCCTGACCGACATGCTGGTCCTTCCGGCGCTTGCCATGCTGGCCTTTGGGCGCTTGGCCAATTTCATCAATGGCGAACTCTATGGTGGCGTCACAGATGTGGCCTGGGGTGTCCGTTTCCATGGTGCAGAAGGCTACCGTCACCCGACCCAGATCTATGAATCCTTCAAAAATGCGTTTTCGTTCGGCATTCTCTTCTTTATACATTCCTTCAAGCCGCGCACCGGGGTTCTGACGTCGGCCTTTCTGATCGCCTACGGCTCATTCCGCTTTGTGATCGAATTTTTCAAGGACTATGGTGAATACGGGTACAAGACCATCTCGATTGATGCCCTGAATGTCGCCCACCTTCTCTGTTTGACCATGATTCTTCTCGGAGTGGTCGGCCTGGTTCTTGTGCGGCGGCGCGGAAAATCCCGGTAAGCTCCAGCCCCTACGCACTTTCTCTGCTGCGCCGGGGACCAGCGCGGGTTTTTCTCGATTTTGCCTTCGCAGGTGACGATACTGGAAAGAAGAGATCAGTAAAGGTGCGTATGTCATGCCCGAAGGGATGTTCCGCAACTATCGCAAACGCCTCAGTGATTTGCTCAAAATTACCGAGGATCTCAATCACGTCAAGGATATTGATGCACTTCTGGACAAGATTCTTTATGAAGCCAGACAGTTCACCAATGCCGATGCGGGGTCCATCTATCTTCGCGAGGGAGATCAGCTCCGGTTCAGTTATGTCCAGAATGACACTCTGGCCGGCCGGGATCCTGCCGCCAACAAGCACCTCTACTCGACCCAGTCCATCACCATCAATGATGCGTCCATCTCCGGGTATGTTGCACTGACCGGGCGACCGCTTCTCATCAGTGATGTCTATGATCTCGGCGAGGATGTCCCGTATCGATTCAACCGGAGTTTTGATGAAAAGTCGAACTACCGGACAAAATCCATTTTGACAGTCCCCCTTGTCACCAGCCGGCAGGATGTGATCGGGGTGATGCAGATCATCAATTCCCGGAATAAAAACGGGGTTATCAAGGCGTTTTCCAGAAATGACATGATGTATGTCAATTTTTTTGCCAATAACGCCTCGGTAGCTATCGAGCGCGCCAAGATGACCCGCGAGATCATTTTGCGCATGATCCGGATGGCCGAGCTGCGTGATCCCAAGGAAACGGGAAACCACGTCAATCGGGTGAGCGCGTATGCGATCGAGATTTACGAGAAGTGGGCGCAAAACAAAGGGATCGAGAGGACCGTCATCAAGAAGGTCAAGGATACCTTGCGGATTTCAGCAATGCTGCACGATGTCGGCAAGGTCGCCATTTCGGATACGATTCTCAAAAAGCCGGGCAAGCTGACGGAAGCCGAATACGCTGTCATGAAAACACATACGCTAAGTGGCGCACGTCTGTTTGACGAAGCGGCTTCTGATTGGGATGCGTTGGCCGCCGAGGTTGCTTTGACGCATCATGAACGATGGGACGGTCAGGGTTATCCGGGAAATATCGAGGATGTCTGGAGCGAGAACCACGTCTTGAGCAAGGGGCTTGCCGGTGAGGATATCCCCATCAGTGGGCGGATCGTGGCGTTGGCAGATGTCTATGATGCCCTGATATCCAAACGCGTCTATAAAGACGCATGGGATGAGGATCAAGTCCTCGAGTACCTCAAGAACCAGTCCGGCTCCCAGTTTGATCCGGACGTTGTGGATGCGTTTCTTTCGATCTATGCGGTCATCCGGGCCATTCGCGACAAATACGCCGAATGACGCGTTTCCCCGGGGCTGCGTTCCGGGGAGATCCGGTCTCTCTTGCCATACCATGATTTCGTGGTATGATACCGTAACAGGGTGACGCGGGGGCTCCCCGGGAATGCTTTCGGGCTTGATCTGTTCTTATGCCCGGTTGCATCCGGATTTCCAAGGAGCTCTGGCTGGTCGGAGGAAGTTAGTGGAATCCGTTCTCGAAAAACGTATCCGTGAGCTCGAAGGTGAGCTGGCGAAGAAAAACGAAGAAGTGCAATATCTCGAAAGGCTTGTCGCGGCCCATGACAGTCTTGAAGAACTCGCCCGCAGGGAGCTTGTGGATGCCGAACGGACGATCGAGGCGCAGGAAAGTCTCCAGCAATTGCTGCGGCAGGAACGCCAGGATGCGGATGCCCTGATCAAGGCCCAGCAGAGTGTGGTGGAACTCTCTGCCATGGAGAAGCAGACGGCGGAAGAGATCATCAAGGCACATGAGCAGTTGCATTCACTCTCGCGTCTCGAGATCCAGCAGGCGGATGAGACGATCAAGGCGCATGAAGAGATCTCGCGGATGTCTACCGACGAGATCGCGCAACGCGATCTCGCGCTGCGGACCATCCTCGAGACTGGGCGCAGACTCTCGGCCATTCTGGACACCCGAAGGCTTTTCCAGGGAATTGGCAAAGGCCTTGAGACCCTGCTCGGGACAGAGCGGGTTGTCATCTTCAGTCACACGGCAGAAAACCGTCTCCGACCGGTTGAAATGATCGGGATTGGAGCGGATGTGATTGCAAGTCCCGAGGAATCAGGGCTGCGTGCACTTGTCGAACGGGCGGCCAGGGAAAAGGCCGGCTGCCTCGAGGGGTATGCCTTGGCGGTACCGTTGATTCATGACGGGAAACTTCTCGGTGTTCTCTATGCGGCCCGGACGATGTCTGTCTCTCTCAGGCCCCGTGAGCTCGAGATGGTCGAGATATTCGCCCTGCATGCCAGTGTTGCTCTCCATAATGCACGGCTGTACCAGACTATTCGAAAGAGGAATGACGAGCTGTTGCGCCTGATCAATCTCAAGGAAACCCTTGCGCAGTGTGTCACCGAGGAGATTCAGGGGCCAGTTGTTGCCGTTGACAAGGCTTTGGCCGATCTTGAGGCCCGGTTTCCGATGCGGGAGGAGCTTGGCCGGATCCGGCAATCAAGCTCGCGCGCGGTCCGTCTTGTGGGCAGGTTGTGTGACATGAAGGCGCTCGAGGAGGAGGCCGCCCAGATTTTTGCCGATTCGATCAATTTCTCCGAACTTGTCAGGACGATTCTTGACCGGCATGCTGACAAGGTGGAGGAGCGGAATCTCAGGGTGCGTGTATCCATCTCGGAAAACTGCAACGGATACCGGGCAAACGGGCACATCATGCGTTCGATTTTTGATGAAGTCATCAGCAATGCCATCTACTACAACACGAATAGTGGGATGGTCACCATCCAGGGCCGGCGGACCCGTGAGCAGCTTGTTTTTGTGATAACGGATACCGGGGTCGGGATTGATGCAAAGGATCTCGAAAGAATATTCGAACAGTTTGCACGGACTGAAAATTCCATGGAGCTCAATCCGGCCGGTGCTGGTCTTGGACTCTTTATGGTGCGAATTTTTCTCAAGTATTATGGCGGGGATATCCAGGTGAAAAGCACACCCAACGAGGGGACGCGTTTTACGTTGACGATGCTCAGGCATTAATCGTGTATTCCGGCCAGCGGAGCTTGGCCTGGATCCGAATCGCGAGTGACTGGCCTGAGGCTGTTCAGCAAAAAATATCACACGATGACGGAAACAAATCAGAAGGTGCTGGTGCCTTGAACTGCCGGTGAGACGATCAGCTTGGCATGGATCATCGAGGTCAGGACATCGATAGCAACATGGTTGCTGCCACCTTGGGGAACGATGATGTCGGCATAGCGCTTTGACGGTTCAATAAAGAGGTTGTGCATCGGTTTGACACGGGTCTCATAGGCATCCAGGACGGATTCGACAGTTCGGCCCCGTTCCCGGACATCACGTTTGATCCGGCGCATCAGGCGGTCGTCCGCGTCGGCATCCACGAATATCTTGATATCCATCTGGTCCCGGAGTTTCGGGTCTGTCATGATCATGATTCCTTCGATGATGATCACTTCCTGGGGATTGACGGTCCGGGATTCGGTTGTTCTGGTACAAGTAACATAGTCGTAGACCGGGACTTCCACGGGGATGCCGTTTTTGAGTGCGCAGATATGCTCCAGGAGGAGGTCAAACTCGAAAGCCTCGGGATGATCGTAATTGACCTTGAGGCGTTCTTCCATTGGAAGGTGTTCCATGTCCTTGTAGTAGGCGTCCTGGGGGATCAAGGCAACCCGGTCTGACGGCAGGTTTTCGTAGATGCTGCGAACAACTGTTGTTTTGCCCGATGCGGTTCCGCCCGCGATTCCGATGATGATCATGGCCATCCTCCCTGGATACGATGGGATGGGAATAATATACGGCTAGACCTGTCCAGCGGGGAATCCGGAGAAGAAGGTAGAAGCGTAATTTCGTACAAATATATGTGTATAGGAGCAATAATTTTCTTCGAAAAGGGACATGTTTCCGTGAGTATTCCGGAATGCAAGTGTAACTGTCTTCATGTGCTCTTCTGATGAGTGCTGTTGTATCCTGTTGGCCGCTTGCACAACGATAACAGAATATGATGAATCATCAGGCGGCATACAATCTGGATAGCACAAGCTGGAGGAGAATGATGCGTTTTGGACTTCGATGGTTGTCAGGTTTGTTTGTATTATTGGCGCTGTTTCTGCCGTTTGCGGCTTCGGCCGAGGATGTTCAGGTCCGGAGTTTCGGGAAAATCAGGATTACAGGGAGCGGGCAGAACTGGACCGCTGATCTCGGCAAGTTGGGAACCCACAGATTCACCGGGACGATTTCGCCGCTCAAACTGAAAAAGAATCTGGTAGCAACGGATTACGAGAAGCTTCCGGGCAAGGCTGTTCTCAAGCGACTTGGGCTGCAGGAAGCACAACTTACCATCTCTTCCGAAGGATTGGGCATTTCGGCACGAGTCGACACAAAACGGAACCTCAACGGGATGGCAAAGTTGTTCAAGATTGAGGCGCCATTTATCGATATTTCCGCACGGATCGCTCCGGCAGGGCTTTCCCTGCGGGGAGATCTGAATTTTTCGAGAAAGTCGATCGGGCTTGTCCTGATTCCCGGATTGGGGACACGGCTGGAACTGGATTCCCTGAGTCTGATTTTTGACATCGGGACCGGCCTGCCGGACATGGATGCGCCTCTTGTGCAAAAAATGACAACGATCGATCTGGAGATTGCTCCGGTCATCAGTGTCAGGGCTGAAGCCCGCCTGCAGCCGAGTAAGTGGGATCCGCTTCTCAAAACCGTTACGCAGTTTTCGTACAACTTGGTCACACAGGAGATGACACTGGCCGGTTCGATCATGGACCGCTGGGTCAACCCGCTGGGAATGTCCCTGATTTTCAAAAACAGGGAAGTTTTTGTTTTTGAAAATGCCGCCATGGAGATCGGCTGGATTCCTGGCTCGCCGGTGCCGACAAAGATCGGATATGGCGTAGAGCATGCGAAGGTATTCGGGTTGCGGTTCGGCTCCGTGGTCAGTATCGCACCCACAGAGGGCCAGATTGCCCTGAAATATCATCTGGACAGGTTGAGTTTCAATGATCTGGCCAACGTCATCACCAAGGGTTTCGGGAAAAAAATGCCGAACCTGATTCCGGGCGACCTCGGGTTGCGGAATGTCCAGGTTTTGTTTTCCCCCAACGGGGGCAGCGTGGGGGAATTGCAGATTCCGCAGGGGTTCATTCTTCGTGGTGAAGCCAATATCGGACAGGTCCTGTCCGGGACGATCCAGTTTTCAGCCGATTTTGAGGACGGGATTGATCTGACGATCGAGCTGAAAAACTCATTGCGGGAGCATATTCTTAAAGAGCTCAAAAACAGGAAGGTGCTCAAAGCCATTGTTGGCAAACTCACATCCACACTCGATATCCGTCGGATCGCCATCAGCTTCAAAGCCAAGCGTTCGGAGCTTGGGGGCGGGATTGCCTGCGATATGATGATTTTTGGACGGAATCTCAGCTTCAATTACTCCGGTTCCATCAACCCCGAAGCCCTTGCCAAGGAGATTGTCGACCGGATCGTTCATTTCTGCCAGCATGAAGTCAAGGAGGCCTTTGTCAAGGTCGGGAAGGCTTTTGTCAAGGCGGGGGATGTTGCACGTCAGTGGGCGGTCAAGGCAGGGGCTCGTGTTCGGGCTTTTGCCGTCAATCTCGGGAAACGGATGAAGCATTCCGGGCATTCGTACAACAAATGTATGGGGACCTGCGTTCCTGATTACGCTGGTGGCGTCCGCAGGGACATTCTTGACGGATCCAATGATGCTGTCAACGAATTCTATCGTCTTGCGCTTGAAAACATTACCGAGGTCGAGGGTGATACCGAAGAGGAAACGAGGAAGTTGCGCCAGGATTTGCTTGCAGACGAATGGAAAAAACTGTGTGACAGTATCGACAGTGAATGGAATTCCGTCCGTGGCGACAATGAAGTCCGGAAATTTTTCACGAAGGCGAAGTCCAAGGACGAAGGTGTTCTGAAATACCAATTGTTGATCGATGAGACCTGGGGTGCGCACAAGACCATGCGCCAGGCGGCCTATGAGAGGCTGATGACCGTTGATGACTCGGTCAATGTCTCCGTGACGGTTTTCCGCAAAGGGACGGGCAATGTGACGGTTGATTCCGGTGTGTTTGCCGGCACAAAAGGCGAAGCCCGACCGATCCAGGATTTCTCCATTGCGTTCAAAAACAAAAACCCGAGGCTCAGTCTCAGATACAAAGCCCATATGTCGAATGTTGGGGACACCCAATTTGTGGCCGAGGGCAAGCCCTTAGGCTATGCTGGAAAGCAGAATATTGAAGGGTTTTCCATCGAACTGACAGGTCCAGATGCGTATCTCTACGAGGTCTATTACGAAGCTCATGTGGCCAATATCGGGGACATCAAGACGGTGAAGAACGGGGAGTATTGTGGCACAAGGGGACGGTCTCTGGCCATTGAAGGCTTGTCCGTCTGGGTCGTCAAAAAGACAGTCTCGCTTGATCTGGCGGTTTCGGTCCATGTCAGGGGTTTGGGATCACTCAAGTTTGGCTCGAACCAGTTTGCCGGAACAACGGGGCGCAAACTGCCGATTCAGGACTTCACCCTGGCGTTCAGGACACCTGTTCCGGGCTTGGGTATCAGATACATGGCCCATGTCTCCAATGTTGGAGACACCCCCTTCAAGGCTGACGGGCAGGGTTTTGGTTATGCCGGTAGGCAAAGTATTGAAGGATTTTCCATCCAGCTGACTGGTGAGAATGCAGCCCAGTACGACGTGTTCTATTCCGCCCATGTCTCGAATGTCGGGGATACACAGACCTTCAAAAACGGTGAGTATTGTGGTTTCCGTGGGAGAGGACTGGCTGTTGAGGGATTGAAAGTCTGGGTTCAAAAGAAATGACCTGAGATTCAGGGTTTTTTGATGAGGCCTGGAGCACCAGAGTGCGCTTCAGGCTTTTTTGTTTGTGGTATTTCCCGCTGTTCATGTGAGGCGCAGCTGATCGGCGCGCCTGTATGGTCGGGGTAATTGACCGGTCTTCCATGGTGCTTCTGGAGAGTCCGGCATGTGGTTTCGTTTCACGCACCGTTGTTGACAGTATCTCGGGAAATATGGTACCCTTTGCATGTGTCGTTTCCTTTGAACCGGTGCCATATCTCATTCCATAAAGGAAGTCCATCATGATCGAACGGGTTATCTGGATCGTTCTTGACAGTGTCGGCATGGGCGAGCTCCCTGATGCTGACAAATACGGTGATGTCGGCTGTAACACTATAGGAAATATCTCGAAAAAAGTGGGTGGTCTGGCTATTCCCAATATGGTCCGGCTTGGTCTGGGCAATATCGAAGGGATGCAGGGGCTTGCCATCTCGCAGGCACCCGAGGGTGTGTTCGCCAGATTGGCCGAGATGTCCAACGGGAAGGATACGATCACCGGGCATTGGGAGATGGCCGGTATCTATACGGAAACCCCATTTCCAACCTACCCCAACGGGTTTCCGCCCGATGTCATCGAGGCCTTCGAGGAGGCTGTCGGGACCAAGGTTCTCGGGAACAAGACATCGTCCGGGACGACCATTCTGGACGAGCTCGGATCGGAGCATCTTGCCACCGGTCATTTGATCGTGTACACGTCCGCGGACAGTGTCTTTCAAATCGCGGCCCACGAAGACCTCTATCCGATCGAACGCCAGTACGAGATCTGCGAAATCGCCCGCAAGCTTCTCGATGGTGAGCACAAGGTGGCCCGTGTCATCGCCCGTCCGTTTACCGGCAAGCCGGGATCCTTTGCCCGGACTGCCAACCGGCATGATTACGCGGTTGAGCCGCCGTATGACACGGTTCTCGATAAGCTGGCAAAAAAAGGCCTGAACGTGATGGGTGTCGGCAAGATCGTCGACATCTTCAACGGTAAGGGTGTGACCGAGTCCGTTCATACAAAAAGCAATGATGACGGCATGGATCGCACACTCGAGTACATGAAGACCGGGAAAAAAGGTCTGATTTTTACAAATCTGGTGGATTTCGATATGAAGTGGGGCCATCGGAACGACTTCGAGGCCTATGCCAAGGGACTGGAGTCCTTCGATGCGAGACTTCCCGAGATCCTGGATGCCATGACCGATCAGGATGTCCTCTTTATTACGGCTGACCATGGCTGCGATCCAACCGTGCCCGGGACCGATCATACCCGCGAGTATGTCCCCCTCCTTGGTTGGGGCAAGGGCTTGGTGGCCGGTACCAACCTCGGGACACGCCAGAGTTTTGCCGATATTGGCCAGACGATCTCCGAGATGCTCGGGGCAGAGAGCATTTCCCATGGAGAGAGCTTCTGGTCGAAGATTCGAAAAGCGTAAAAAGCTCCGGGCATGCCCGGGTGCTGCGGACGGCGGCACGAGAAACACACAAGGAGCACTGGATAGACTATGAATGAACTTGAGAAAAAGATTGATGAAGCCTCGTCTTGGATCAAGGCCCGGACCAAGCATGCCCCCGTTGTCGGGTTGATTCTTGGATCCGGTCTGGGTGCGGTCGGGGATATCATCGAACACGCCGAATATTTCCCCTACAAAGACATTCCCGGGTTCCCGGTTTCAACCGTAGAAGGCCATGCCGGCCGACTGGTGGTAGGGAAACTTGAGGGCAAGGATGTTGTTGCCATGCAGGGCCGTTTCCATTTTTACGAAGGGTACAGCATGGCCGAGGTGACCTTCCCGGTCCGTGTCATGAAGCGGCTCGGTGTCAAGATTCTTGTTGTGACGAACGCCGCCGGTGCGGTGAACAAAGGCTATACGCCCGGGGATCTTGTTCTCATCACGGACCATATCAATTTCCAGGGAACCAATGCCTTGATCGGGCATAATCTTGATTCCTTCGGGCCCCGTTTTCCGGATATGTCGACACCCTATGACAGCGAGCTTGGCCGCCTTGCCAAGGAAACGGCATTTTCATTGGGCTTCGAGTTGCGAGAGGGTGTCTATGCGGCCATGTCCGGTCCGAGTTATGAAACACCGGCCGAGGTTCGCATGGTGCGGACCCTGGGCGGGGATGCCGTCGGGATGTCCACTGTTCCCGAGGTTGTTGTCGCCAACCACTGCGGGATGCGGGTTCTCGGAATTTCCTGCATGACGAACATGGCCGCCGGAGTTCTTGACCAGCCGCTCAATCACGAAGAGGTGATCGAGACATCCAACCAGGTTCGTGACCGTTTTATCAAGTTGATGCTCGGTATTGTGAAGAACGCCTGAAGCATTCCGTTGATCCGGCCTTCCAGAGGGACCCTCCGTCAAGGATGGTCCCTCTTTTTTTCTGGATGAAGATGGACACCGGGTTGTTCTTCCATGGAACACCATGAGTATGCGCTGGCCGTTTTCATCATGCAGATCCGGATGCTTGCATTCTGTTGTATGTTTTTTATGCTCTACATATATGTAGAAACGCATTTATGTATTGCTGGTGATGCTGTCGCGGGAGGTTGTCCCATGGAACAGGAAAAAAATCAGACACAGCTTCGGGATCGGCTCACTTCTTGAAGGGCAGGAGCTCCGATAATCCGGGTACGGATGTTGCAGAAACAGGCGCGATTGTCTGAAGCTGTGGCAGGGGCATCAGGTTATGCGCCCGTCAGGGAGCGGACAGTCCCGCCACTGGCCCTCGGGGATGTCGCCCAAATCATATGCTCCAAAACGGGAGCGGTGGAGTGCGACGACCGTGTAGCCACAGGCGGCGAACATCCGCTTGACCTGGTGGAATCGTCCTTCGGAGAGGGTCAGGTCTGCCGTATGGATGCCTGTCAGGACAAGCCGGGCCGGGAGACAGGGCTTTTCGTCTTTCGGGTCAAGGCGCAGAGTTCCGGCGGCGAATTTTTCAACCAGCCTGTCTTCGAGCGCCGGTCCGACCGGATCGAGGCTGACATGATAGAGCTTTTCAATATCATGTTTTGGTGAAGCAAGTTGATGGACGAGCGGCATCATGTCCGTGACCAGCACGATCCCTGTGGTATCCTTGTCCAGCCGGCCGATACTGGTTGGGACGGGTGTGCGCCGTCGCCAGTGGTCCGGCAGGAGATCGTAGATCAGGGCGCCTTCGCCGGCCTCGTGCGAGCAGACGTACCCGGCCGGTTTATGGAGCATGATGAAGATACCCGCCGGATGATCGAGGGGCTGTCCGTCGAGCAGGACTTCCTCGGGGCGGGCCTTGCAGGCGCCATTGGTTGCAGGTTTTCCCTGGATGCTGACCCGGCCGCTGGACAGAAGGGCACGGGCGGTACTGCGGGTGGCATAGCCGAGGTTGGAGAGAATCCGGTCAAGTCGAAGAGAGATCTGTTGTTTCATCGAAAAAACATAGTACCCGGAGGACGCGGAGTATATTCCTTTATCGGGACGGGCAGCAGAACGTGTCGGTATTTTTTGATGAACACACTCCGGCCTGATCAGGTTGCATCGTGCGCGCTGGAGTTTGTTTGCCGGAGCCTTGCCGGCCTGGCATGGATCGTGCGGTCCGTTTTTGCGACTCGTCGGATCGAGACTGGCCTGAGGATGTTCATCATGAAAACCTGGATGTTGCGCAGGCAATTGGCTGGCGATCTGAATGTGCCGGTCCGGGACAAGGCAGCCTGCTGACAAGGAGAGGGGAATGGAAGACAGGGTGAATGGGGAAGCCATCCTCGGGCGCTTGTTGGAGATGAAGATGCCGTTCGGAAAATATGCGGGCAGACCCATCATGGATCTGCCCGAAGACTATCTAGTCTGGTTTTCAAAAAAAGGCTTTCCCGATGGCGAGCTGGGCGGCCTGATGGCCCTGGCTCTCGAGATCAGGATCAACGGGCTTGAGGGGATGCTCGGCCGGCGTTGACAATCCTTCGGCAAGGACCGGGCCTCCCGTCAAAACACCCTTCGTTCCGACGGGAGATGCTGGCCGGTCCCGGCTCTTCAAACGGTCATTTTTTTGGATCAGCCGCGACTTTTGACCCGTTGGTGATGATCGAGAGGCGGCGCACTTTCTGGGCATCCGTCTCGTTTCCGGCCATGTTTTTGAGCCAATCAATAAAGAGTTTCGGAACCGATCCTCCTTCGATTTCCCGTTCGACTTTTTCGAGGGCGCTGTCATAATAGGCGCCGCCGGCCTGGTAGAGGGCGTAGATGACACGGACCCTGGTTTCGGGATCTTCAACCGTCAGGTATTGCCTGGCCCATTCGCCGATCGTCTTTTTTTCTTCTTCTGTCCAGCGGTACATATTGCGCAGGGCAGAGAATGCGTGCGTCAGGGCGTATTTCTCGCCACTGGCGGCCCAATCTCTGACGACGGGGAAGGTGCGCAGCCGGCCGTAGCGCAGGATGTTTTGGACCATCTCGATCATGAGAGCTTTTTCAGGGTGGGCTTTGACGGCCTTGATCAGCCTGTCCTCCATTCCATACATTGTTGCGAGCATGGTTGTGGATGCCACGGCGTAGAACGTGACATAGTTGGTGCTCATTTCGATTCCCTTGACCAGATTCTCGATCGCGGCCTTGGGCGTCGCTTCGGGATTTTTTTCAAACTCGGAGATATAGTCCTTGATCTCGCGGTAGAGGTAGCGATTGGCGACGACACGGATCTTGGGATCCTCGCTGATCAGCGCCAGGCTCAGGGTCGGGAGTGAAGCGACAACGCCTTTTTTCAGGATAATGTCCGAAATGACCTTCTCCTGCGGACCACGGACAAAAGCGTAGCGCATATCCAGGGTGGCATTGGCGGCGGCATCCTTGATGGCGGTCTCCAGTTCCTTGTCCGCCTTGACGCTCGAACAGGCCGAGAGCATCACCAGCAGGGTGAGGACGAGGCCGAGTCTGTACAGATTCTTCATGGGTTTCTCCGTATAATAAATGTTTCTTAATCATGGCACAGGTGACGGGCTTCGTCAATCATGGAATACATGATTCCGGAATACCATACGAGCGTGATTTTGTTCATGGTGCTCCGGAGTGAAGGGAAAAGGCATCGGAAGAAAGAAATCACTTCTCATGATGCTCGTTGAAGTACCTGCGGACCGCCTTGGAGATTTCCTTTTCCCGCTTTTTCCGCTCGAGCCGTTTGCGTGGATCATCGTTCTCAAGCTCATCGCGCAACTCCAGCCAGTGGGCGTAGCGGTCCTGATCCAGCTCGCCGGACGCCAGGGCTGCCTGGATGGCGCAGCCTGGTTCGTGCCGGTGTGTGCAGTCGTTGAAACGGCAGGACGAGGCAAGCTCGGCCATCTCGGAAAAAACCGCATCGATACTCTCGCTGTCTCCACCGGCAAACTCGCGCAGTCCGGGTGTGTCCATGATCAGGCCGCCATCGGGGAGCGGCATCAGTTCCCGCGAGGTTGTGACATGTCGACCACGGAGATCGTCTTCGCGGACATCTCCCGTGGTCTGCTTTGCATAGCCGAGGAGGGCATTGACCAGTGATGACTTGCCGCAACCGGAGAGTCCGATCAGGGCCGCTGTTGGTGCGGCGGCAACAATTGCCCGCAGGGCTTCGATCCCCTCGCCGGTATGGGCACTTGTGACAAGCATCTCTGTCCCTGGCGCCGCCTGGGCAACTATGGTGAGCGCATCTTCGTGGTTTTCCGCGAGATCTGACTTGGTCAGCACGATCACCGGACGGGCGCCGCTCTCCCAAGCCAGAGCGAGCATGCGTTCAAGGCGGCGACGACTGAGCGAACGGCCACCATCCAGGGCTGACGCCAGGAGGATCACATCGACGTTGGAGGCGAGGGTCTGGCGGCCAACCCGGGGGCCGGTTCCGCGTCGGGTCAGCTCGCTTGAGCGGGGGAGAATCGCGATGATCCCGGTCCGCTCGGGTTGCTGGTCGAGGGCGACCCAGTCGCCGACAACGGCATCTCCGCCGGCCCGGCTCCCCCGGATGACCTCGCACTCGCCCGAGGCCGCCATGGCAAACCAGCGGTCGCCCCCGCGAAAGATGATACGACCGGGCACCAGTCCGGCTGGACGGTGTTCATCAAAAATTGTTTCAAGTTTGTTGGTCCAGCCCCAGTTCCAGGGAAATGTCTGCGTCATGGTGTGGGGCTCCTTTCGTGTTTCCTCACCCCGATGGGCTGAGGACGGGTCCTCACCCCGATGGGCTGAGGACGGGTCCTCACCCCGATGGGCAGAAAACAGATCCTCGATACAAGAAAGCTGGACAAGGCAGTCTGCATCAGGTTTTCAACCGTTGACCATGGCGTCCAGACTTGTGATGTCCCGTTCGATATTGTCCGTCTCCCGGGCGGTTTCGTTGGACGATGCGGCCGTTTCTTCAGAACTGGCAGCGTTGTTCTGGACAACCAGGTCCATCTGGTGGACGGCATGGCTGATGCTGTCCAGTCCGATGGCCTGTTCCTTGGATGCCTCGGAGATCTCTGCGATCAGGTGCTTGACCTGGGTGATGGTGGACTGGACCTCGGCATAGGCGATGCTTGTCTCCTGCATCAGCGTTCCGCCTTCGTTGATGCGCGTGACCGATGTCTCGATCATCCCGGTGGTATTGCGTGCGGCTTCGGCGCTGCGCTGCGAGAGTGAGCGGACCTCGTCGGCGACCACAGCAAATCCGGCTCCGGCATCCCCGGCCCGGGCAGCCTCGACGGCTGCGTTGAGTGAAAGCAGGTTGGTCTGGAAGGCGATTTCATCGATGGTTTTGATGATCTTTTTTGTTTCCTGCGAAGCATGGGTGATTTCGTTCATGGCGGCGACAAGCTGGCCCATCTTTTCATCAGCCAGCCGCATCAGCTCGTCTGCCCGCAGCATGAGCTTGTTGGCAGAAAGGGCATTGTCGGCGTTTTGCCGGGTCATCCCTGTCAGCTCTTCAAGGGCGGCTGAGGTTTCCTCAAGGGAAGCCGCCTGTTCTGAAGTGGCGCTTGCCAGGGCCTGGCTGGCGCTGTTGACCTGCGCGGCAGCCAGACGGACCTGCCGAACGCTCGCACCAAGCGAGCAGACCAGGGAGCGCAGGGGGCGGACGATGCGGGAGATGACGAGGGCAAAGATCAGAATGGCGAGGAGGAGGATCCCTCCCGAGACAGCCAGAAGCAGGGTTCGTACCTTGCGGATGGCCGTCTCGTACACGGCAGCCGGTTGTCCGGCCGCGACACGCCAGTCCATCACATTGACCGGGGCATATCCGCCAAGAATGGTATAGCCTCTGTAGACATACGAACCAAACCCGGTTTCGCCACGCAGGACAGGTCCGGAGGTTTCCTTGACGCCTTCCTCTTTTGAGACGTCCAGGACGGTAATCGTGTCGGGTTGACTGCTGATCAGGACGATCCCTTTTGAATTGCACATGGTGACGCGGAAGTAGCGTTCCTTCCAGGCTGCCTGAAAGGCGGCAATGTGCTGATTGATATCGGCCGTGAGACTGAGGACGGCGGCAACCTCGTTGTTGTGCAGGATCGGCGCGGAAACGGTGATGACCGGGAGTTTGCCGGTTCCATACAGGACGGTGTCTGCTGCGGCCGGCTGTTTTTTGTCGGTGATGCTTTTGATGATCTCCTGACTGATCAATACACGCTCGGGATCACTGAAGCTGGCTCCATTGCGCAGGCTTCCTGCGGCGAGTTCACCGCCCGGAGAGACGAGAGCAATGGCAAGATAGTTTGTTGAAAGTCCGGCCAGCAGCGTGCGCATTTCGGCCAGTGTCTCTGCGGGGACAGGTTTTCCCCCGGCGATGGCGGCGGCCGAACGGGCAAAGGGTGATGTGGCGGCGAGAGCCGAGACAAGGCGCAGTTCCTGCGTGTAGTAGTCGCGCAGGGATGCTGCGTAGGATTTTGCTGTAGAGACAGCCCCGTTTTCGGAGATGAACGAGAGAATGGCGCTGGTTCCAGCCAGTGCCACGATGCTCAAGGCAACGAGGGGAATGATGACCAGGGTCAGGCCGGTCACAAGTATTTTCCGGCCGATCGTGAGTGTACGCATGCTGACAGTCCTTGTCCCGGGAGGGGGTCGCTTCACCCAGTGTATCGGAAAATTTCCGATTTTTCAAAAGATGTCGCACAGTACAGCGCGCAGCGTGCAACAAGACCGGACGTATTGCTGATGCATGGCTGTAGCAGACTGCTTTTGATGAACAGCGTCCAGTCAGGGATGGGCGGCAGGACGCGTGATAAGGGTGTCCTGCGGAAGCCCGCGTGCGTAGATTTTGATATATGTGTCCCGGTGCCCATGTGCACCCCGACTGCAGTTCCAGAAAGAAGGTTTCATGCAGCACAATGATTTTCACAGTCTCGGCCTGCCGGCCGGGATCCTCTCAACACTCGATTCAATCGGTTTTGTCACTCCGACACCCATCCAGGCAGCCTCCATTCCCCCCCTCCTTGAGGGCCGGGATCTTTTGGGTGCGGCCGAGACTGGCACTGGCAAGACGGCCGCTTTTGCCCTGCCGATCCTGGCACGGCTGTCTGCCAATCACAAACGGGCTGCGGCCCGATCGTGCAGGGCACTGGTTCTTGCGCCCACGCGCGAGCTGGCGATCCAGATCAACGAAAATTTTCGCACCTTTTCCAAAGGGATGCGGATCTCAACGGCGTGCATCTTCGGTGGTGTGGGGCAAAATCCCCAGGTACAGGCCCTCTCCCGGGGAGTTGATGTCCTGGTTGCCACCCCGGGGCGTCTGCTTGACCTGCTGGGGCAGGGGCACCTCACCCTGGGTACGCTCGAGATCTTTGTGCTCGACGAGGCTGACCGCATGCTGGATATGGGCTTTATCCACGACGTCAAGCGTGTGATTGCCGTTTTGCCCAGGGTACGGCACTCGATGTTTTTTTCGGCGACCTTTCCGGATGAGGTGGTGGATCTGGCCAACAGGCTTTTGCACGAACCCGTCCATGTCACGGTAGCCAAGAGCGGAACCACGGCCGAGCGCATCGACCAGAGCGTGATTTTTGCCGAGACGGCAGAAAAATATGTGCTCCTTGAGCGATACATTGCTGAAAACGACGTGTCACGCGCCCTGGTTTTTACCCGGACCAAGCACGGCGCCAACCGGCTGGCCGAAAAACTGGAGAAAGCCGGAATCGGTGCGGCGGCCATCCATGGCAACAAGTCCCAGACGGCCCGTCAGCGGGCGCTTGAGGGGTTCAGGGATGGGAGCCTGCGTGTGCTGGTTGCGACGGATATTGCAGCCCGCGGGATTGACATTGACGATATCAGCCACGTGATCAATTTCGAGCTGCCCAATATTCCCGAAAGCTATGTCCACCGGATTGGCCGGACGGCCAGGGCGGGTGCCAGCGGGACAGCGGTTTCGTTTTGCACGCACGAAGAGCGCCCCTTTTTGCGGGACATCGAAAAACTGATCAGGCAGACGGTTCCGAAGCATGAGCGCTATGCCGGGACGATGGAAGCCCAGGCGCCCGAGATCGTGTATGGGCGGGGCATGAAGCCCGGGCAGAAACCGGGACAGCGAGGAAGTGCCCGACCGGCGCACGGGGCGCGCAGCACCCCGCCGGGCGCTGCGCGGACAAGTCGGCATCCCGCTGCACGCAGGTCCGACGGGAACCGCCGGCCGCGCTGAGGGCCTGAGGCTGTTCACAAAAAAAACGCTGTCCCCGCACGGAGGACAGCGTTTGTACGTCAGGTGCGGCAGATCAGAAGCGGGCGCTCAAGCTGAAGTTGTGGTTCGGGTTCGGGAGGATTGTGTACTCGTAACCGAGCTTGATGACGGCGAACACGGTCGCTTCGCCGCCGAGCGAGGCGCGCACACGGTTGACGCCGAAGTCCTTGTTCTTGCCGTAGAGGCCTTCCTGCCAGGACGTGACCAGCATGTTGCGCTCGTAGCCGAGGTTGGCGAGGAGGTGGATGTTGATCAGCGGGATTGGCAGCTTGTAGTCGGCGATCACGTTTGCGGTCAGCGTTGCGAGATTGAAGAAGGCGTCCGGGGCGTCCATGTAGTGATAGGCGCCGAGGATGCGGATCTGCGGGAAGATCGGTTTCTGGGCAGCGACGATGTAACCGAGTCCGCCGCCGAAGTACGAGAACTTGATGTCCTTCTGGTTGATCATCAGGCCGCGACCGAAGAAGATGAAGTCGTCGATGCAGAGCGAGGCGTAGAAGATCGGGAAGAAGTAGTTGTCCTTGTTCGCCGGATTGGCGAGGACGCCGTCTTCGGGGTTGACCGCGAGGTTGGCCTGGAAGCCGACGCTCAGCGTGCCGTCATTGATCGTTGCCACGGCGAGACCGGAGTTGACGCCGGTCGAGAACATGTCAACCAGGGGTTCGAAATAGCCGTTGGCCTGGGAAGCATACTGTGTGATGTCAAAAGCGGCTGCAGGTACGACGACAAGGCAAAGCAAGAATGCGACAAGAATTTTTTTCATGCGAAAGTCCTTTCGTTCAAGACTGTGCGGAGCGGGCCAAGATAGCCTCTCCGCAATGAAATATACACCATTATCGAAAATTGTCGAATCTGCGGGCATTCGGGAAGGATCATACGTTCAAGCTTTGTCGCGTTTTTCCGATGATAGGAAGAACGAAACACCCAGGTTCAGGAGGGACGAGATGGATGAAAAGATGAAAGACATGCTCCTGGCCGAGGTGTTGAGAAAACAGGCATTCCGTGACAAACGCCATCGCACACGCCCGTCCAGCATGGATGTTGTCCGGATGATGCTTCTTGCAAACGGGGCCGGTCCTCAGTACGGTGAGAGTTCGGCGGATGAAGCACCCGAGCGTGTTTCGCGCCCTGCCTGAGCCCCGATGGCTTATGGCCGGTTTGTGCGATCGTGACCTTGCCCGCTGAGTTCCTGCAAGCTGAAACCGCCTGTCCTGAGAATCTGCAGGACTTGTTTGATCGCCGCCAACGGGGGGCCGCTCCCGTAACTTTCAGCAACGCATGAAACAAACAGGATTTTGGGCGAGTTCGCCGGAAGAGCGGCCACACACCATCCGTCCATTCGGAAGATTTCACCCTCGATCAAGCCGCTGCCGGTTTTGGCCAGGATGCTTGCACCGGGTATCGCCAGTGCGCGTGCTGTACCATGGTGCGCAGCCTTGCTCATCCCGCTCCGGATGGTGTTCAGGACTGCGGCCGGGAGCGGCAGTGCGCCGATCGGGGATCCGGTTCGACCGCTTCGGGCAGGCACCATGGTGCGCACAGTTCCACCGGAAAAAAGACTCGTATAAAAGACGGCCATGGCGCCCGGTGTGACATGGAGACCGAACCCGACAGGGAGCAGAAACCGGTCCCGCGGACAGATTGGTGTGTCAAGCAGCCCCGGTTCGGCCCGGGGATCCAGTTCGAGCAGGGCATCCCGGCGCAAAAGACCGCTTGCATGGCAAAAACGGTCCCATGTTTCCGGGGAGAGCCGGTCATGGAGATTGAGAAAGGCGTGGTTGCAGGAGACACTCAGGGCCTGGTCCAACGGGACGACACCGTGCCCTTTGAGCAGGCTGCATTTGTAATACTGGCCGCGGGCAGGGTTTTCGACGTCTTCGTGAATCAATTCGTCTGATCCGGAGTCCTCTCCCCCGGGAAAAAATTTCCCCGTACAGCGCCAGGTATAGTCCTGTGACAACCGGCCCTCTGTCATCAGATGCCAGACGAGGGGGATCTTGGCTAGGGAGCCCGGTGAAAAACGGCTTCTCCAGGCCTTCTGCCCGCCGGTATGGGCGATCAGCCGGGATGCTGGAATATTCACGGCCAGAAAAATGCGACGCTCGGGATGCGGGAGCCTGTCATCCATCAGGTGGACTGCGCGTCGTACGGCGGTCTCGTCGTCCGGCGTAAGTCCTGATGCGGAGACCGATGTGGCGATGGAGAAACAGACAAGTCCGAGGATACAGGAGGTCAGAGCCATGCGCTCAACTCGTCGGGTGCGAGGCTGTACCATGAGGCGAGTGCCTGGGAGAAGGGTGTTCCGTTTTTCAGGGTACGAAGAAAGCCGGTGAAGTGCTCGAGGCCGTTTCGTTCTGCCAGGGCAGCGACGACAGACCGTGCCTGACGGTTATAGGTCTTGAGATGGATCCAGGCGGCTTGATTGCGGGATGCACCATAGGTACGAAACCCGGCTTCAAGCCGGGCGATTGATCGCGCCGGCTTGATCGAATGGTCTGTTTCGTCAAGAGCTTGTGCGGAAAGATAGATGGCGCTGCCTTCCTCAAGCCAGACCGGAAGGCGGGCATTGCCGGTGAGAGCCAGGGCAGCATGGACATACTCATGCTGGACTGTCCATTCGAGGCGGCCCTGGCTGACCAGGACCGGAACGTGCTGGATGTCGATGCGATGGTCGGTGGCGTGGTAGATGCCGCCAACCCAGGGAGAGGCGTTGCCGCCGGGTGCGCCCGCCGGAAAAAAACGGACCAGTGGCTGGCTGTGGGTATGGAGCCAAGGGAATATCTGCCCCATGCGGGCTTCGGCCAGAACGACTGCGCTGCGGCAGAGGGCGATTTGATCCGGCGAGAGTCCGGCAGCGAATTCGCCATTCGCATGGATGGACACCGGCTGGATGCAGCAGAGGAGCCCCAAAACGAGGGACGTCATCCGCATCCGGCCGGGGTGCTTCATCCGGTTTTTGTCAGCGGATGCTGATCGTTGCACGGGTGTATCCCTGATCCCTGCCGGCAATAATGGTCAGGCTGGAAAATCCGGGACCTTCTGATGCGAGCGGGCCGAGGGCGCTGGATACTTCACGTCGTGAAAAATCCTTGCTGCGGAAGGCGTGTTCACCCATTTCTTTGTAGAGGTTTTGTACGAGTCTCATGGCTTCAAGATGTGAGAAGTGAGTGATGTTTTCTCGGCGCAGTTTTCCGAGAGAGCTTGTCAAAATCGAACTGTCAGCAAGGACCTTTTGGGCACCTTTGGTCAGGTCGATGGCGCTCTTCATGGAGGGTTCGTCGAGTGAGAGCACGATCAAGTTGCCGATGCGGGCATAACAGGGATCAAAGCGTTGCGTGGCGCCTCCGACAAGTTTCCGGTACGGAACGTCCTTGTGACTTCCGTTTTCAATTTTGGCTTCGGGGAGCGATCCGACAAAGGCCTCGAGTTTTTGCATGGCATCTTGGGCTTGTGCTCCTGCGTTCCAGACAAGCCGGGCCTTGGGCCATGTCCCGTTGGCGTTTCCTGCAAAACCGTCAAAAACAATACCGAATCCCCCGGGGAGTGCCTTAAGGAATGCTTCCAGAGCGTTGCGGCTGTCTTCAGGCATTGACTGAAAGAGATCAGAGAGAAGGGGCGAGAGGCGCCAGGTGTCGCCACCGCAAAACCCTGAATCCCCAAGGACAAGATGTGTGTCAGACGGGAGTTGCCCCAGGATGGCCGTTTCAAGAACCGGGTCGGTGGTGTTGTCATATGGGGACCAGCTCGCCTCGATTCGCGGAGCGGGGGTGACAAGAAATGCCAAGGAGACCGCTGCTGCCCGGAAAGCGCCGGGAGCGAAGAGTCCCAGCATGGGGAGATCGTTCCGGATGAATTCGCGTCGGAGCCAGACGCGTGCCAGCATTCCGGTCTCGGTCGGATGCCGTTTGATAAAGGTACTCCAGTCCGGCGGCAGGTCGCGGGTTGTCGCCAGACTCGCACTCTTGATTGAGAGCTTGACAAGATCCTGTACGGGAGAGATCACGAGCACGTCGTTGACCAAGGCAAAGTGAAGCGCCTGCCGACCGGTTCCGAGGGAAAAGATGGAGCGTTCTTTCCACTTAGTCTCCGAGAGGCCGCTCTCGTCGGAAACCGCTGCCCCGAGTTTTCCCGCGAGGGAAGCGACGATGCTGTCGCTTGTGCGGACCTTAATAATGGAAACAACGGCACGGTTTGTTGAATTAACCTGATAGAGGACAGCGGCGGCAGGCATGGAAAATAGCCGGTTGAGGGCTTCTTCCCCGATATCCAGACCTGTCAATCCCTGAATCCGGCGGGAGAAAAAGCGGATCTGGTCGGTGACGGGTCCAATGACAAGATCACGGGCGAGGACTCCGTCAAGAAAGGTTTTTCCGATTTTCGATTTGCGCAACTCCGAGACGGCGGTCACTGCGGAGGGCGCTTCGACATAGGCCAGAGCCGAGGAGTCGACAAAACTCGTCAAGTCGCCAAAACGGGCCGGGATGGTGAAGCGGGTTTCGGTGTACACGCTGTATACAAAGACAGAGCCAACCAAAAAAGCCAGGGCAATCAAGACGAGAAAAATGGAGCGTTTTTTGTTCATGGGGTTGTTCCTCAAAAAAGGAAGTATCTGCGACCAGATGGACGCGGACGGACTGATTCGAGCATAGCACGAAGTTCGCAGGGCTGCAATTGGTACCCGACAAGGGACTAGTACACCATTTTTGGCAAGTATCAGCGAACGAAACGCGAAAAAGATTGTCTGGATTAAAGCCGGCGTTCTGTCATGTTGAAGAACCGTCCTTGACTCTCGCGACAAGTGAATACATAATCGGGATATCCGGATATGCAGTAAATACCACATGAGGCGCACGCGTATGCCAACAATCCGTTCCACCGTCTATGCCCTGATCGGGCTCGTTGTTCTGGCAGGAGCCGCACAGGCGGCGCAACCTTCCTTCTATCTCGCGACCGATCGCATTTTCAGTTCCGCTGAGGATGCTGTTGTCCGCGTTGAAGGCAGGGAAATCGATCAGATCTCGTTGCGGGTGTACCGCATCACCGATCCACTGGCCTTCTTTTCCGGGCAGGACAATCCTTACCAGGTCAGGCCTGAGGGGACACGGGTTCCCGGGATCCGGCAACTCACCGGGATTTTTCTGGCCGGTGTCCGGCGTGATGTCGCCGAGACACTCAAGTCCAAAATCGCGCACAAGGCTTTGCCCGAGAAATTGCGCAAGGATGTCAAAAAGCTCCTGCAAGTGCGTGAATATACGGGGACCATCGAGAGCCGCGGATACCTCAAGGACTACCAGCTCGTCCGCGAGATCAAGACGGATCTGGATATGGCGGAAGAAGGCTGGTCCTACCACCTGATCAAGTTGCCGGTCTTTGAGAGAGGTGTCTACCTCATCGAGGGTGTCGTCGGAAACGAGACCGGGTACTGCGTTGCCATGGTGTCCGATCTCGCGGTCATTTCCCGGCACGCTGATGACAAGGCTGTCTTTTTCGTGACAGACCGGATGACTGGCAAACCCCAGGCTGCGCGGATCACGCTCTTCCGCAAGGGCGAGGGTTCGATGCGGGTGAATGCCGACGCCAATGGTCTCGCCGGACACAGCGAAAAACGCTGGCTGGATGGACGGAGCTGGATGCTGGCCGAGGGACCTGGCGGAGTTGCCTTGCACGATGTGACGTACTATCCGACCTCATCCTTCGGCGTCCGTTCAACGAAATGTTACATCTATACCGAGAGACCGATGTATAAACCCGGACAGAAGGTGCTGTACAAGGCCGTTGTCCGGGAGTACGAGGCAGGATATAAAACAGTCTCGCTGGAGAATACCCGTGTACCCGTGGAGATTATGGCTCCGTCCGGCAAGATGTTCAGCAAGACTTCAGGAACAGCCGGTTTATGGGGAACTGTCTCTGGCGACTGGGAGATTCCGGAGAATGCCGAACCGGGAATCTGGAAACTGGTTGTTGTCCACGAGGGACGCCGGCATGAGGCCCCCTTCAAGATAGAGCATTATGTCAAGCCGCCCTTTGAGGTGACAGTGTCTACCGAAAAACCCTCGTTCTCCTTTGGCGAGCAGGTCAAGGGCAAGATTTCTGCCCGCTATTTCTTTGGCGAAGCGGTACGTGATGCCACCGTCCAGTACTTCGTCTACCGGGTCGAGCGGGTCAGGAGCTGGCATGTCGGGGTTCCCTTTGGCTGGTATCTCCAAGATAACGAATACCGCAATACGCGCGAGGAGATGGTGTACGAAGGGAAGGGCCAGACTGACCGCGAAGGTGTGTGCGCTTTCGAATTCAACGCCAATACAAAGAACCTCAAGGGTGAGGCCTATACCTACCGGATCGAGGCCCGGATCAGTGACCGATCACGCCGTCTTGTCCGCGGCTCGAAGAGTTTCGATGTCGTCCAAGGCCAGTTCTGGCTGCAGCTCGGATTGTCCAAAGAGTATTTTACGCCCGGCGAAAAGGCGACCATGGCCGTCGCGGCATTCGGCTATGACGGGAAACCGGTGACACCGGATTATCAGGCCCGGATCCTGTACTACCGCTGGAACTCGGCCTATATGTCGAGGCCTGCCGAAAAAGTCGTGCGCTTTGACAAGAGACTCGAACTCCCCGACCAGGCGTCGTTCTCATACACGTTCCAGGAGCCGGGCCATTACCAGATCGAGCTGACAGCCAAGGATTCCGCCGGCAATACGATTACAACCCACCAGTTTGTCTGGGTCGCCGGCAATGCCAACAATTTCATCGTTCAGGAAACAGGGCTGCGGATTGTTGCCGACAAAAAGATCTACGGGATGGGCGAGACAGCGGAACTCCTGATGCTCTCGCCAGTTCCGGGGATGCGTGTTCTCTATACCATAGAGGGGGACACCATTCTCGAGAGTGGTGTTTTGAACATGTCCGGAAACTCGGTGATCCGCAAGCAGCGGATCACCGACAGGATGATGCCCAACGCCTGGCTGGTGTTGCACTTCGTGTACAAAGACCGGGTGTATACCGCCCGCCAGCAGCTCGTTGTTCCACCGAAAGAAAAATTCCTTGCAATCACTCTCGATGGTGTCAAGGAACGCTATCGCCCCGGGGATCAGGTGACGGGAACGATCAAGGTCAAGGATCATCGCGGGCGCGGAGTTGAAGCGAGCCTCTCTCTGGGTGTCGTTGACCAGGCGATCTACTTCCTCCAGCCAAAGATGGTCGCTGATATCGAGCGTTTCTTCTATCACCCGCATCGCAGCAATGTCCTGGGAGCCTCTTCGTTCCATACGCGATTCTACGGGTACGCCGAAGAAGACAAGCTCCATCTTGCCCGCCATCTCCGGGGTGACATGACCCTCGCGGACATGAGCAAGGGGGCCGGGAAGCGCACGTTTGACGAGTCCAAGAGGTCGGATTTCAGGGATGTTGCCTACTGGAATGCGGAGATCAAGACGGATGGTGACGGTATCGGTCGGTTCAGCTTCAAACTCCCCGACAACATCACCCAGTGGACTATGGAGCTGGTTGCCGTCGATGAAGGGGAACGTGTCGGGAGCACGCGTCAACAGTTCATCAGCCGCAAGGAATTTTTTGTGCGGCCGGTCGTTCCCCAGTACCTCTATGAACGGGATGCCGTCGTTCTTGCCGCGACCGTACACAACCTGCACGCTGTCGAGAAGCAGGGGAGCGTGACCCTCAGGGTCCGGAACGGGACCATCGAGAGTGACGCAACACTCTCCGTCAGCGTTCCGGCCAACGGTGAAAAACTCGTGACCTGGAAGGTTCGCGCCCCGGAGACCGGCAGTCTCGAGACGGAATTTTCATTGACCGGGCCGGATGCGGATACCGAGGTCCAGAAGATCAGTGTCCAGGCTTTTGCCCGGTCGCAGTTCAAGCACTGGAGCGGACCACTCAATGATAGCAAGACGGTCACGGAGGATTTTGATTTGCCGCAGGGGGCACGGCTGGCTGATGCCGCAGGCCGGATCCGTGTTTCTCCGAGCCTGATAAACCTGGTGGAAGATTCGCTCAAGTATCTGGTTGGATATCCGTATGGCTGTGTTGAACAGACTCTTTCGAGCTTTGTTCCCAACCTCCTGGTGATGAAAATGCAGGGAGACATGCCCTTCAAGGATGAATACCTCAAGTCCATCATGCCTGAACTGACGACAACAGGCATCGACCGGCTGCAAGCGATGCAGAATCAGGACGGGAGTTGGGGCTGGTTTGCCGGAGACAAGTCCGACATCTTCATGACCGCCTATGCCGTGTACAGTCTGTCCATGGCGCGCGATCTGGGATACAGAGAGCAGGTCACCCTCATGCTCTCCCGCGGAGCGGACTTCCTTTCCGGGTATCTGCGCCGGGAGAACCGGATTGACCCGGTGTCGCGGGCACTGGCCCTGTTTGCATTGCGTGAGTACCGTCCGAACAGCAACGAGTATCTGACGATGCTTCGTACGGCTCTCAATGAAACACCGGCCGACAATCGTCTGGCGAGAGCCCTGCTCGCGAACACCGTGATCGGGACCAGTCTCCAGTACGAGGCCAGAAACATCGTTGCCCAGCAGCTCAGGGCACGACAGATTACGCAGGGCGAGGTTGGTGAGTCTTTGTATACCGATGACAGGCCGCACGCATCGAGTTGGCATCAGGATAATAACCTTGTGGATGCCCTTCTTCTCCGCGCGCTGGCCAAGACCCGGCAACAGCAGGATGTCTGTAAAAAGCTGATCAATGGCTTGCTTGAGAGACGGCAGGAATCGGGATGGCGTTCGACGGTGGATACCGCATTCGTTCTCACCGCTTTTGTCGAATACAGCAAGACTTGGCAGAATCGGGCTGATAGCGAGGATGCGGTGGTGCACCTCAATGGACGAAAACTCGAGCTTGTCAAGAGCGGGTTGGGCGCCGAGGCCATCGTTCCCCCGGGCTTGCTTAAAACCGGGAAGAACACGCTCGAGATCAAGGGTGAGGATGGCCTGTATTATTCGGCCGGGGTCCGGTATCACGCCCGGCAGGAGAGTTTTGCAGCCCAGGGTAATTCTATCAGTGTGACCCGGTCCTGGTATGGTATCGAGAAGAATCGTGATGGACTCTATGTGATCTCCGAAGAGTTGAAGGGGGAACTCCCCAAAGGAAAACTCGTGCTTGTGAGACTTGATGTCCGGACCGATCGCAATGTCGATTACGTCATGCTTGAAGATCCACTTCCCGCCGGATGCGAGTTTGTCCGCGAGAGTGATCCCAATTTTGTCCAGGGTGTCAAGCTCAACAACTGGCTCTCGCATCAGGTTCTTGCCGATAAAGTGGTCTTCTTCAACCGCTACCTTCTGGCGCCGGAAATGACGGTCTGGTATCTCGTGAGACCGTATCTCGACGGAACCTATCATGTGTTGCCAGCGGCGGTTGGATCAATGTATTACCCGGAATACTCTGCCACAGGGGCGAGTTCGGTCATCACGATCGAGAAGCCGTGAGCGGAAGGAGGAGACCATGAAAACACTTTGCATATTCCTTGGCCTGTGCACCTTCCTGATGGTGACACCGCTTGTGGCAGCCGTCCCGGAGGTCGTCATCGAGAGTCCCCGGGGTGGCTATATCTCCGAGCCGATTGTCACGATCAGCGGTACCGTCAAGAACGCAACGGACAAATTTGCTACTCTTATCTATAACGGGATCAGTCAGCGGGTGGGTATCGGCGAGAACGGAAGTTTTTCGGCCAAGATGGTGCTCTCCCATGGGGATGCCTTGGTCGAGGTGCAGGCGCGGAACGGATCCGGAGTGGGACGGGACCGGGTCAGTTTTTATGCCAACGTCGAGAAGGTAGCCATGAAGATCGTTCTTGTATGGGACTCAAATGGTACGGACATGGATTTGTGGATTACCGGCCCAGACGGAGAAAAGGTTTTTTATGCCAACAAGACCGGCCGTGCTGGCGGCCAGTTGGATATTGATATTACCACCGGGTATGGTCCGGAGACATTCACTTGCAAGACCCCGCAAGCCGGGACATGGCAGGTTCAGGTACAGAATTACAGTCCCGGGAACGCACCACTGACTACCATGCGGGTTGACATGATCCTCTTTGAGGGAACGGATCGGGAGGAACGGCGGACCTGGAATATCACATCATTCCGACAGAGTGAGGTTGTCAATGTTGGTTCGTTTGTCATTGGAGGAGACGGCCGTCTTGTGAGTCGTTAGCAGGATTGCGAGAGACAGGGAGGCCCACCCCACTGGAGGCAGCCGGAGCGGGAGAACGGTTCCCGCTGCGGTGTGTCTGGCTGAAAGTCTGTTGGAGGAGCGTATGACATTCCGGGAACGCCGTTTCGCAGGTCTGGCAATTGGAGCGGGAATCCTGGTCCTCTCGGTGGTGGGTATCATGCTCAGCCTGGGTGGTGGGAGTTGGGGTGTGTCGCATACATCGCTTGCCGCCAATGGTGTGGCGACAACCCGGATTCTGATTCCAGACGAGGACGGCGTTGATCCTTCGAAGCTTCTGGTTCGGCCTGAACGGGGGCTGGTGCGTGTTGTATCACTGATGCGAACAGTCGGAGATGACGGGATTGAGATCGTTCTTGTAGCCGGATATGCCGGGGGTGAGGAGACGATTCGCGTTACGGGCTTTCCCGGTGGAGAAAAAACGTTTCGGATCACACTTTCTCCCGTGCCGGTCGATCTCGACGGAGACGGAATCCCGGATGCTGCAGAGTTAAGGAGTGTGACAGACCGGCTCCGTTTTCGAACCTGGTTCTGCGCCATTGCCGAGAGTCAGTTTTACCGGATCTGGGATAGCTGGATTCCGGAGCAAAGAGACTGTGCCGGCCTCGTCCGTTTTGCCATGCGTGAGGCGCTGGTCGTACACAACGAGCGTTGGCTTTCCAAGGCCGGCAAGCTCCTGCTGAGGACGAGCATTCCGGATGTCCAAGCATGGAACTATCCTGATGTCCCGTTCTTGGGAACGAAACTGTTTCGTACCAAGACCGCATTGGCTGGTGGGGAGGGCGGAACTTCGTTTTCGCTGGATGATTTTGCCCCCTTTGTGACGGCGAGGTTGCTGCTGGATCATAATTGTGTCACGTTGGGAAAAGATTTGACCGGGCTTGAGGCGGGAGATCTCCTGTTTTTCCATCAGGACGACCTTGAGGTGAGCGATCAGGACGAGGCGATGCATGTCATGGTCTGGCTCGGAAACTCCTCGGGTGAACCGATGCTGGTCTATCATACCGGGGATCGCAAGGCAGGACAGGTGCGCAAGCTCTCCCTCAAGACCCTGCAGGAGCATCCCGATATGCGGTGGCGTCCGG
>DAIREN010000002.1:48454-51508 GCA_036795535.1 Spirochaetota bacterium | reverse complement strand
CCGTTTTCGAAACGGATGCTTGTGTTTTCCATGCGATTGTTCCATTCTCGAGTGTTCTCGGCCGACAAGGCCCGCAGATATATAGTAGTTTGCCACAGGAGGGCGCGGCAAGCCGCGAACGTCAGTCCGTCGTTTCGGGGCCGCGCTCAAAAATCCGGTGGGAGACACGCCGGGGGGCCAAGGCTTGTTCCAGAACATGCCGGGCCGCATCAAAACGGGTTTTGGGGCTGCAACTGAAAAAATCGATGGCGGCATACCCCAGTTCAGGCCAGGTATGGATGCTGAAGTGGGACTCGCTGACGAGGAGGATTCCGGTCACCCCTTGTGGCTCGAAGCGGTGGAAATGGGATTCCAAAACGGTCGTTTCTGCGGCGGCTGCGGCTGACAGAAGGGCTTTTTCGATACCGGACAGGTCGTCGAGCAGTGCAAAGGCGCAACCCGAGAATTCGAGGAGAATGTGTGTGCCGAGGACCTGTATCATGACGGAATAAAGGATAGCACATTCACCGGGACGGGCGAAGGATTATCGGGACGGCCGCATGGTAAAACCGTAGATTTTCGGGAGAAAGAGCGGGTGCGTACAGGGGGAGGATGATGGCGGGCGAACGGCGTGTTTCCATGATTCTATTGGTCTGTTTTTTGGGTGCGCTTGTGGGTGTGGTTATCGGCCGGCTTCTGGTCGTGCTTCTCCCGGGCTTGCAGGCCGTGTTTGACCCGGGCGTCGATCTCTTCTTTGATATCCATGTCCTCAAGGCGGGGATCCGCTTCAATATTGCCGCGATTCTCGGGATTGTCGGTGCCCTGCTTGTCTGGAGAAAATTTTGAACAGGCTCCCTCAGGTCATCCTCGCATCAGGCTCGCCGCGCAGACTGGCATTGCTCCGTTCGATCGGAATAGAACCGCTTGTGCAGCCGGCTTTTTTTGATGAACAGATCCAGGCCGGCGAGGATGCGTATCAGCTCGTGCGCCGGCTCGCGCACGGGAAACTGGCCGCTGTGCTCGCACACGGGCTGAAACATGGGGGCTCTGCCCCGCCGGCGCACAGGAAGCTCAACGAGACAGCGGGTCTCGAAGGCAATCCGGCACTCCTGCTCGGGGCGGATACCGTGGTGGTCCTGGATGGTGCGGTCCTGGGGAAACCGGACAGTCCCGGGATGGCATGTTCCATGCTGGAGCGCTTGTCGGGACGGGTGCATCACGTTTTGACGGGTCTGGCGCTGATGAGTGTTCCGGACGGGACGCTGGATATCTCCGTCGCCGAGACCGAGGTCCGGTTCAGAGAGCTTGACCTCCAGGAGATTTGTGCGTATGTTGAGCGGGAAGACGTGACAGATGTGGCCGGTGCGTACAGGATTCAGGATCTGGGTGCCGTCCTCGTCAGGGAGATTCATGGGAGCTGGTCCAATGTTGTCGGACTCCCGCTGGAACTCTTCGCTGCCCGGGTGCATGCTCTCGGGTTTTCGGTTTTGTAAAAACACCGTGCCGGATTCGGCATGGATAATCTCCGGCGGTTCCGCGTTGTATCGGGACGCTGTGTAACGTGAATGCGGTTTAGCGCTCGGGGAGTCATACCGTCTCCAGAGGGACGGATGTTTCAGGAGGAACGAATTTTGGCTAAAGTCACAATGAAAGAGCTTCTCGAGTCGGGCGTCCACTTTGGACACCAGACACGCCGCTGGAACCCGAAGATGGCACCGTACATCTTCACCGAGCGCAACGGCATTCACATCATCGACCTGCAAAAGACCCTGGCAAAGATCAACGAAGCCATCGAGGCCTTGCACAATCTGGTGCGGATGGGCGGCAACGTCCTGTTTGTCGGGACAAAAAAGCAGGCACAGGCTGCTGTTCGCCAGGCTGCCGAACAGTGCGGCATGTACCATGTTACAAACCGCTGGCTGGGTGGTACGCTCACCAATTTCACAACGATTCAAAAAACGATTCAGCGTCTCCAGCGTCTCGAGAAAGCCGAGACCGACGGGACAAACGCCCTGATCAGCAAAAAAGAGCGGCTTGAAAAGTCACGGGAGAAAGAGAAGCTCGAGAAGAATGTCGGTGGTATCAAGGGCATGCAGAAGCTTCCCGACGCCATCATCATCTTCGATCCCAAGCGCGAAGCGATCGCTGTCAATGAAGCCCGCTCCCTCGGGATTCCGATTTTCGCCATTGTTGATACCAATTGTGATCCGACCCTGATCGACTATGTCGTTCCCGGGAACGATGATGCCATCCGTGCCATCAAGCTCTTTGCCAACATCTTCAGCCTGACGATCACGGAGGGCGCCCAGGAGGGTGGCCGTGAGCTGGGCAGCGAACCGACGTCGGGACAGGGATTCTACAGCGCCGGTTCGGACAACTACGAGCCAGTGGCTGTCGAGCCGGCCCGCACGGCAAAGCCTGCCGAGGCTGCGCCTGTGGCACCGGCTGCGCCTGCTGCTCCGGCTGCGCCTGCTGCTCCGGCTGCGCCTGCTGCAGACCAATCGGCTGGTGGCGTTTCTTCCGAGCTCGTCAAGAAGCTTCGTGACAAGACGGCTGCCGGCATGATGGATTGCAAAAAAGCCCTGACCGAGACCAACGGGGATTTTGACAAGGCGCTCCTTCTTCTCAAGGAAAAGGGACTGGCCGATGCCGCCAAGCGCGTTGCCCGTGCCACCAAGGAAGGGACGATTGCCGCGGTGACAAACGGCAAGTCCGGTGTGATCGTCGAGGTCAATTGTGAATCGGACTTCGTCGGGAAAAACGAAGTCTTTACCGAGTTTGCCGGTAAAGTCGCCGAGGCCGTCCTCGCCAACGGGAAACCTGTGGCCGCCATCGAGGATCTCGATCCTGCCACGGTCGAACTCGTCAAGCTGACCATCGCCAAATTGGGCGAGAATATCACGATCCGCCGCAGCAATCGGCTTGAGGGAGAGTATGTGGCAGGGTATGTCCATGGTGGCAGAATTGCAGCCATCGTTTCCTTCGGACTCGAGAATGCAGGCGCTGCCGGGAACGAGGAATTCAAGTCCTATGCCCGCGATGTGGCCATGCAGGTCGCTTCGATGAACCCGGTCG
>DAIREN010000002.1:0-48354 GCA_036795535.1 Spirochaetota bacterium | reverse complement strand
TTCAAGTCCTATGCCCGCGATGTGGCCATGCAGGTCGCTTCGATGAACCCGGTCGCGCTTGATCGTTCGAGTGTCCCGGCCAAGGTTGTCGAGGAGCAAAAAGATATTCTTCGCAAGCAGGCTGCCGAGAGTGGCAAGCCCGCCGAGATCGTCGAGAAGATGCTCGATGGGCAGCTCTCCAAGTTCTTCAAGGAGATCACCCTTGTGGATCAGGCTTTCATTCGCGACAACAAGTTCACCATTCAGCAGTTGACCGACGAAGTTGCCGGCAAGGTCGGATCGAAGATCAGCATCAAGGGCTTTACCCGCTACATGGTCGGGGAAGAGCTTGAGTGATCCGGCTCCTGCCCGACGCCGGGTTCTGCTGAAGCTCAGTGGGGAAGCTCTCTCCGGTGAAGACGGTCCGTTTTCACCGGAGATTCTCCTGCGGGTCGCCCGGGAGATTGCCGAGGCTGTTGCATCCGAAGCTGTCCGTGTTGCCGTCGTCATAGGCGGCGGCAATATTTTTCGAGGCCTGGCCGGAGGAGCTTCGCTCGGGTTGGCCCGAACGACTGCCGATCAGATGGGGATGCTGGCCACGGTCATGAATGCCTTGGCCATGCGGGATGTGTTGATCGCGGCCGGTGTCCGGGCTGAGGTCCATTCGGCGGTTGCCATCGGTGGTGTTGCCGGACAGATCTCCATCCCTGCGGTCAATGCCGCGCTTGATGCGGGGCGGGTTGTCATCCTGGCAGCCGGAACCGGGAGCCCTTTTTTCACCACGGATACAGCAGCCGCCCTCAGGGCTGCCGAGATCGGGGCCGACATGCTCTACAAGGCGACCAAGGTGGATGGTGTCTATTCAAGCGATCCCGTCCGTGATCCGGATGCGGTCCGCTTTGATCACATTTCCTATCCCGAGGTTCTTGAACGTCGCCTTGGCGTGATGGACCTGACCGCCATTTCATTCTGTATGGAAAACAGGATTCCGATTTGTGTTTTTTCCATGATCGGGGACGGTGCCATCAGCAAGGCTTTGCGAGGCGAATCCTGCGGGACAACAGTCAGTTAATCGAGGAGGAATTTCATGCCAGCATCAGAAGCCATCAAGGATATGAGTGCACGCATCGAAAAGACGATTGCCACGGTACGCAAAGAATTTTCGCATATCAGAACCGGTCGCGCCAGTGCCACTGTGCTGGATGACGTCCGGGTCGAGTATTACGGGCAGCAGATGTCCATCTCGCAGTTGGCAACGCTCTCGGTTCCGGAACCGAGGGTGATCGTTGTCACTCCCTGGGATGCCGGTGCCGGTCAGGCGATCGACAAAGCCCTGCAGAAAGCCAATCTCGGACTCGGGATCAATTTCGATGGGAAGATTCTCAGACTGACTTTTCCCGAGTTGACCGAGGAGCGACGCAAGGAATTTGTCAAGTATGCGCAAAAGCTTGCTGAAGAGGGGAAGGTCGCCCTGCGGAACATCCGCCGGGATACCAATGACGGATTCAAAAAGCTGCTCAAGGACCACCAGATCAGTGAGGACGACGAGAAGCGCGCGATTGATCAGACCCAGAAATTGACGGATGATGCCGTCAAGAGCATTGATCAGTTGCTGAAGAACAAAGAAAAAGAGATCATGGAAGTTTGAGAGCGGCCTGTTGCATGCGCGAACCGGGACGGGGTCATGAAGATAGCAGATATCGAGCTTGATGATGAGCGTTTCCCCGACCATGTCGGGATCATCATGGACGGGAACGGTCGCTGGGCAAAAGCCAGAGGGTATTCCCGCAATCGGGGGCACAGGGCCGGGATGCAGGCGCTCAAGAAATTCCTGACGCTGGTGCAAAAGACACCGGTCAAGGCCGTGACGCTTTTTTGTTTCTCTCGGGAGAACTGGAAGCGGTCGCAGGAGGAGCTGGACGGGCTCTTCCATCTGCTCAGACAGTTTTACAAATCCGAATTCCCGACACTTAAAAAACGCCGGGTCCGTGTCCTCCATTCCGGGGATACCGGCGGACTTCCGGAAGACATCATCCAGATCTTCCGTGTCATGGCGGAGGAGACGGCATCCAATCAGGGCAAGATCCTCAATCTGGCCATGAACTACAGTGGCCGGGATGAGATTGTCCGAGCCTGTCGCCGGCTGATGGAGCGCGGCTATTCCCCGGAGATTCTTGATGAGGGGAATTTTCGCGAGGGACTTGATCACCCCTGGCTGTCCGATGTCGATCTGGTGATCCGGACCAGTGGAGAGTTGCGAATCAGCAATTTTTGTCTCTGGCAGTCAGCCTATGCAGAACTCTGGTTTACGGAGCGTTTCTGGCCCGATTTTGCGGACCGGGATTTTGCAGAGGCTGTTCAAGCATTTCAAAAACGGGAACGGCGCTTTGGTGCAGCCGGTGAGGGGGGATGCCATGCTTGAACGGATTCTCTCGGCGGTATTGTTCATTCCGCTGGTTGTTTTTTCCATATTCGAAACGTTCAGTGGCGGGATCGTTTTTTTGGGGGTCTTGCTTGTCTGTTCCTGGTTGACGGCCCATGAGTATTTCGATCTGGTTGGAGATGCCTGTTCACAGGGGACCCGTCTTATCGGGATGCTGGCCGTAACGGGGACGGTCTCTCTTTCCTTTGTCCTGGGCGCGTCACTGCGAAGTGCCGCCGCCGCCATCTCGGGAGCGGATTCCGAACTCGGGAATGCTGTCGGGCAGGTGGCGATGATTCTCTCTCTCAAGGTTTTTGCCGTTGTGCTTGTTTTTCTCGTCGGATTTTTGTTGGCGTTTTTTTTGGTCCAGATCCGGCGCGAGAATTTTGATGGATCCTTCAGGGAGATCGGACTTGGGTTTCTCTCCATCCCCTGGATCGGTTTTGGATTCGGTTCCCTGGCGATTCTCCATGCCCTGCCCGGCAAGGGACCATGGCTTGTTTTGCTCGCCTTTGTCGTGGTGTGGGTGACGGACTCCTTTGCGCTGTTCATCGGGAAACTTCTCGGGAGACACCGTCTTGGTCTTGCGGCCAGTCCCAACAAGACTGTCGAGGGAACGATCGGGGGAGCCGTTTTTGGAGTTCTGTCGGCAGCACTTCTCAAGCTCGCTTTCCCGGCTGCCTACAGTGGCTGGGTGATGATGCATTGGCCGGAGTTTCTGGCTCTGGCCCTTGTCTTCAGCATGGCAGGGCAGGTCGGTGACTTGGCCGAGAGTGTTTTGAAACGCTCGCTCGGAACCAAGGATTCGGGGAGTCTTGTTCCCGGTCATGGTGGTCTTCTGGATGTTTTTGATGCCCAGATGGTTGTTTCTCCCCTTGTGTTGGGACTCACGATTCTCCTGGCCGGAGCGGGTTGAAGCACATTGGCGTACTTTGCGGGATGAGGATTGGATGGGGCGATGGATACAGTACTTTCGATAGTGTATGGTTTGATCACGCTGGGGATACTCGTCTTTGTACACGAGCTTGGCCACTTTCTGGCGGGTAAGGCCGTCGGGATCCGGGTGACGGCCTTCTCCATCGGATTCGGGAGGGGGATCGTTTCCTTTGAACGGGGTGGTACCCTCTACAAGATCGGCTGGATACCGATCGGCGGCTATTGCCGTTTCGCAGGTGAGGGCGAGGATCTTGGTGACGACAAAAAAGGGGAACCGGACGAGTTCTACGAACGCCCGGCCTGGGCCAGACTGATCACGGTCAGCGCCGGTGTCGTTTTCAACTTCGTTCTTGCGATCCTGATTTTCATTGTCCTCGGATTGACCGGGTACAGCTATACCTCTCCGGACAACAGGATCACGGTGATCGACCAGACGATTGATCCCAAGGCGGGTGTCTGGCCTGCAGCAACTGCCGGTCTCAGGACCGGGGATAAAATCCGATCCGTTGATGGTATTGCCACTCCTGATTTCAGGAAGTTGCAGGAGGAGATCGCCGTCCGACCGGACCGGACGATCCGGTTGGAGATTCTCCGTTCTACAAATGCGGGACAAATTGCTGTCGACTCCATCATCAAGGATACCGGGATGGGATATATCGGTATCCTTCCATATTACGGAACAACTGTCAGTGGTGTCGAATCGGGCACACCGGCCAAGAAGCTGGGCCTGCTTCCCGGGGACCGGATTCTTGCATGGAATTCCCTTCCTGTCCAATCCCTGCATGAACTCAAGGCCAGGATAGCCGAAACCGGTGCCCGTGAGGTCGAGATCCGTTGGGAACGCAAGGGGAAGATCCTCCAGGGACGCGCCTCTGCCATCCAGCGTGACGGGGCATGGGTCCTCGGGTTCACACCCACACCACCCGTGCTGCAGGAGTACTCATTGGACGGTCTCTCCATTGGCGAGTCGTTGGCCGGAGCATTCTCCCTGTTCGGGCAAAATATCGGCAGGATTGTTGACGGGATTGCCCTCCTCTTTCGCAAGGAAGTTGATGCAGGCAAGGCCGTGGCTGGACCCTTGAGGATTGTGCATTTTTCCGGGCAGGTCATGAAGGAGAGCACGACCGCTGGCTATCTGATGTTCCTGGCGATGATTTCCATAGCGCTCGGGTTTTTCAACCTTCTCCCGATTCCGGCGGCCGACGGTGGACATGTGGTCCTGACCTTGATCGAGATGATCCGGCGCAAGCGGTTCTCTTTCGCGGTTCTCCGGCGGATCCAAATGACCGGGATCATCATCCTCATGTCGCTTTTTATCTTTGTCATGTTTTTTGATATTATGAATATTATCAGATAGTGATTTTCCTTTCACTCTTGTGCAATCCCCGCAAACGTGTATACTCGTTTACGGGGATTGGAACAGGAGGAGTGATGCATACCATCAAAAGCCGCATCATTATCCTGATGACGGTTTCTGCCGTTTTTTTTGCCTTGCTCTATATCTACCAGGAAGCCAAGGGAGATATGGTGCTTGCCGTCAAGGACGGCGAGATGGCAACGCTCTTCAAGCACTCCGTTGAGCAGCTTGACAGGCAAACCACCTTCATGAAACAGAGTGCACTCCGTCTCGCTGCGGGTGGATCGGCCTTGCATGCTGCGCGGAGCGGGATGTCACCCGATACGGCTCATGCCGTTGTCAAACGGTTTATCATGGAGAGTATGCGTTCCTTGCCCGAGGCACTGGGTGGCGGGCTTTGGTTCGAGCCGTACGCTTTCTTCCCGGATCGGCGCTGGTACGGGCCCTACGCCTATCATGAGGACGGGGAACTCGTCTATACCCAAGAGTACGATACTCCCGAATATGATTATCACCAGAGGGACTGGTACACCGTAGCCCTGCCCATCGGATGGGATCGCGGTCAGGTCCGTGACGGCAGAGTCTGGTGGAGTGCACCCTATGAAGACCGGGTTGGAAAAGAACGCTACTTGATCACGACCAGTGCCGTGATCCAGGATGCGGAGGGACGGTATATCGGTGTCACCTCGACGGACTGGGGTGTTCGCGGAATGGCCGATTTCATCACAAGTCTGGGGACAGCCAAGGGTGTCGAGACATGGCTGATTCACCAGCCCTCGGGCCGGGTCCTGCTGAGTACCGGAAGAGGAGAGCACTCTCTTCCGATTCTGTCCGATTGGAGAAAAACCGGGCTGGCCTCCCTGGTGGGCGAACCCGAGGCTGGGAAGACCATTATCCGGAACGGATTGAAGATTTCCGGAAAAACCTGGCACTCCTGGAGCGGATTGAGTCGGGACGGGTTTTTGTTGGTCCAGCTTGTTCCGGACGAGGACCGTCTGGCGGAGATTCGGTCGGTCAATACGGGCGGGCGCATCCTCTTTCTGACGCTCTGCGCCATTGTTTCCCTGATTGTCTGGCTTGGAACACGGACATTCAAGCGCGAGATGGACCGGATGTTGGCCGGTCTTGAACGGATTACTCTCGAGACACCGGAGAGATGGTCGACCCAGGTTTGGCAGTATCAGGAGATCCGGCAGATCGCCCATGCCTTGACCCGGATGGCAGAACGGATTCATCATCTTTCCGACGAGAGACTGGCACTGGAACGCGGGCTCCTGCAAATGCAAAAAATAGACGCTCTCGGGCGGATGTCGAGCGGGGTGGCGCATGATTTCAACAACATTCTTCAGGTCATGTATTCGATCATAGAATTATTGAAACTCTCCCGCCAGGGAGAGCCGTCCGACATGGAGTTGATCGCCCAACTCGAATCGGCGAGCCGGAGGGCCGGAGCGCTTGTGGCAGAACTTCTCTCCTGGGGAAGACAACAACCGGGCAAGAGAGAACCCGGTCAGATCGATGAGGTGATCGACGGGATCCAGCCCCTCCTGGAACGGATCGGAGGGGAGCATGTGGAGATCAGGCGCGAGCGTGGAAGACTCTTGCCTCGCGTCCTGTTTGACAGAGTCCAACTCGGTCAGATTGTCATGAATCTCTTCATCAATGCCAGGGATGCCATGCCGGCGGGCGGGCGGGTGACGTTCCGGACCGAGTCGGCTGTTGATGGAGAGGGGATCCCCAGAATTGAACTCTGGATCCAGGATGAGGGGGAGGGGATCCCTCCCGGGATTCTTGACAGGATTTTTGAGCCGTTCTTTACCACCAAGGAGGAAGGCAAGGGAACAGGCTTGGGCCTGGCCATGGTCCGGGATCTTGTTGACCAGAATTCCGGTACAGTGCGTGTTGTCAGTGAACCCGGCCGGGGCACGATCTTCATCCTGAGCTTTCCTCCGGTCTGATGTGGTGATTATCCGGCAGACGGAAACGGGAAAACCGATTTTACGCATCCGCAATATCTCGCTTTACAGAAAAAACGTGATGTGATACAGTGTCCGGCAACGAGGCGGAACCAATGGGATATCGAGTGATTGTGGTAGAGGATGAGGGCATCATTGCCATGATGCTGTCACGGATGATTGAACGTTTGGGGTGTACGGTCCTTGCCTGCCTTGACAACAGCGACACGGCCGATCAGGCTATTGCCGAATACAAGCCTGATCTGGTCTTCATGGACATCCAGATCAACGGGGAGAGGGACGGAATCGCTCTGGCGGCCGTGCTGGCCGAGCGTCAGCCCGAAACAAGGATTGTGTTTTTGACGGCCAATTCGGATGATGCTACCAGGAATGCCGCGTTAGGTGTCAAGCCGCTGGCCTTTCTCAGAAAGCCGGTCGAGATTGAAGATTTGGCGAATGTCCTCCATGCGATGGATGCCGGCAGTGGTGCGAGGTCAGGTGATGAGTGAGGGGACTTCTTCACCAGGCAAGACCATTCTCTATGTCGAGGATTCGGACCTGATGCTCCGTGCCGGGATGAAGGTCCTGGAGAATGCCGGCTATCATGTCGTCGGTATAGGAAGCGGGAATGAGGCTGTCCGGCTGGCCATCGAAGATCCCCGGATCAGCCTTGTTTTAATGGATATCGAACTGGGTGAAAACGATATTGACGGGACGGAGGCCGCCCGCAGAATCCTTGCCCGACGCGAGATTCCGATCATTTTTTTGACGGCCCATTCGCGCAAGGAATATGTCGAAAAGGTCAGCGAGATCACCCGTTACGGGTATGTCATCAAGAATTCGGGTGACTTTGTCCTGATCTCTTCGATCGAAATGGCCTACAAACTCTTTGATGCCACCATGGAGGCCCGTGAACTCGGGCAAAAGTACCGGAATCTCTACCACTATGCCCAGGTGGGACTGTTCGAGACGGACACAATGACCAGTTGTCTGGTGGCCTGCAACCAGCGCTTTTGTGATCTCCTCGGGCTCGAGAGTGTCGAGAAGGCCTTGGGTCGGACTGTGGTCGATCACTATGTCGAACCTGCCGACCGCGAGACGGTCCTTGAAGTCCTCAGGAACGAGGGATCGGTCACCGATCACGTGGTCCGCATGCGGAACATCGTGACAGGCAGGGCGTTTTGGGTCCAGTTCAGCGCGAGCCTTGATCCCAAACGGGGGATTGTCGAAGGAACCCTGATCGATGTGGATGAACAAAAAAAGGCGCAATCGGAGATCCAGCGCCTGCTTGCCGAAAAAGAGATTCTCCTCAAGGAAGTGCACCACCGGGTCAAGAACAATATGGGGACGATTGTCAATCTCCTCTCCCTCCAGGCCGGGAGTCTCAAGGAACAGGCGGCCATCGATGCCTTGCATGATGCCAAGAGCCGGGTCCAGAGCATGGCTGTGCTGTACGACAGACTCTATCGTTCCGAAGGATTTGTCAGTGTTCCGATCAATGAGTACCTTGGCCAGCTGGTGGATGACATTGTCGGCATGTTCTCCCTGCGGGTTCCGGTCCGGATCCACAAGGAGATCGCATCTTTTGTGATCGATACCCGCAAACTCTTTGCCGTCGGGATTATTGTCAATGAATTGATCACGAATTGCCTCAAATACGCCTTTGTCGACCGGACGGAGGGCGAGATTCTCGTTTCGGCGAACCGGGAGAACCAGCAGGCTGTCCTGGTTGTTGCCGACAATGGCAGAGGATTGCCGGAGGGTTTTTCGCCCGGACGGACAGGAGGCTTCGGTCTTCGTCTGGTTGACATCCTTGTCCGCCAGATCGAGGGAAGCCTCACGATTGAACGCAAAGGGCCGGAGGGTGGTGCCCGGTTTGTGATCGCGTTCAGTGAAGCGGGGGCTTGCCAGTGAACTGGAAGATTCCGCGCGGATCCTGTGCGCTCGTCACCGGGGCATCCTCGGGTATCGGGCGGGCTGTGGCGCTTGGACTTGCCGCACGCGGCGTCCATTGTGTCCTTGCCGGCCGGAACAGAAAGAGACTGACAGAACTGGCCCGGGTCTTGTCCGGAGACTACGGGATCGAGACCGGGATCCTTGTCCAGGATCTCTCGCAGCCAGGTGCGGGGGAGAAGCTCTACCGGGCCGCGAAACGTGCGGGCTACCGGATTGATATCCTCGTCAACAATGCCGGCGCCGGATTGAAGGCCGCCCCCCAGCATGGGCAGGATCTGGCCGACGTGCGCACGCTCCTGGCATTGAACTGCGCAGCCGTCCTCGAGCTGGCAACGCTTTGTGCCGCGGATATGGCAAAAAACGGGAGGGGCTGGATCCTGAATGTGGCCTCGACGGCCTCGTTCCAGGCCATGCCCTGGGCTGCGCTCTATGGGGCGACCAAGGCCTTTGTCCTCTCCCTCTCGGAGGCGATGCATGTCGAACTCTTCCGCTCCGGGGTTGCCGTGACCGCGATCTGTCCCGGGATCACGGATACCAATTTTTTCAAGCACGGCAAACCGAGGGTGCCGGGATGGCTCTACCCCTTTTTGACACCGGAGCGGGTGGCACGGATCGGACTGGCAGCCCTCTCCCGCAATGCCCCTGTCGCGATCCCGGCCTTCCGGCACTGGCTTTTTGCCCAGTTCCCCCGGGTCTTGCCCCGGGCCCTGCTTCTGCGGTTGATGGGGGTTATTGAAGGACGACGAAAAGGGGTACGGACCAGGAAAACTGGTGGTCACACGTCCTGAATCCCGGACGTCCAGAATGGTGCAAAGACTCCGGGAGTGTCGGGATCCCGGCACCATCCACGTGCCGCCAGGGCGCGCGTTGCAGGACTGAGGGTGTTCATCAAAAACAGAACCGGATTGTGGCAACGGATTGTGATGGCGATGGATCGCCCATTTCGCGCGGGGCGCCAGGCTGGACCCGGCGCGCAATCTCGGTTCTTGCTTGACGGGTCGGAATCTGCTACACTTGTCTGCAATACAGAAACGAGTTCCACGTGAAAGAGAGGTATTCCCGTGTTCAGCAGCGAGTTCATACGCGCGATTCCCAAGACGGACTTGCACGTCCATCTTGATGGTTCCCTCAGACTGACCACCCTGATCGAGCTGGCCAAGGAGCAGAATGTTTCCCTTCCGGCCTATACACCCGAGGGGCTCATGGAGACTGTCTTCAAAAAGGCCTACAAGGACCTCCCCGAGTATCTCCAGGGGTTTGCCTATACCTGCGCCGTGATGCAGGATCCGGACAGTCTGGAGCGAATTGCCTACGAGTTTGCCCTGGACAACGCAGCCGAGGGTGTGTTCTACGTCGAGGTACGCTTTGCGCCCCAGCTCCATGTCAATGACCACATGGATATGGAGACGGTCATCTCCAGTGTCAACCGCGGACTGGAGCGGGCAAAAAAGGACATCAACAAGGCCAAGGCGGATCCGGACATGCCCGATTTCGAATACGGGATCATCGTCTGTAATCTGCGGATGTTCATGGGCGAATCCTCACCCTACTACAAAAAAATCATGGATGCCCTCTCCTGGTCACCCCGCAAGGAGATCTTTGCCCAGGCTTCACTCCAGCTGGCCCGGGCTGCGATCGATATCCGGGACCGCAAGGGATACCCGGTTGTCGGTTTTGACCTGGCCGGTGCCGAACATGGCTATCCGGCGATTGACCACATGGAAGCCTTCCACTATGCCCACCGGAATTTCATGAAAAAGACGGTCCATGCCGGCGAAGCCTATGGTGCGGAAAGCATCTTCCAGGCCATCACGGCCCTCCACGCGGACCGGATCGGGCATGGCTACCTCCTCTTCAGCAAGGAAGCTCTGACCAATCCGGAGATCACCGACAAGGAAGCCTATCTCAAAAAGCTCTCGGAGTACATCGCCGACCGGCGCATCACGATCGAGGTCTGCCTGACCTCCAACCGGCAGACCAATCCGGGCCTGGTGGATATCAGCAAGCACTCCCTGCGGGACATGCTCAAGCATAATCTCTCGGTTACCCTCTGCACGGACAACCGGCTTGTTTCGCAGACGACCGTCAGCGACGAGATCGAGCTGGCTATCAAGAACTTCGACATTGCTCCGGGGACCTTGCGCAACATCATCGTCTACGGGTTCAAGCGCAGCTTCTTCCCCGGGAGCTATGTCCAGAAGCGGAACTATGTCCGTGGCGTGATCGATTATTACGAGAAGATCTGCAAGAAGCACGGGGTCGCCAGCAAGTAAGGGATGCATGAAACCGATCAGTGAAGCATCTGCCCGGGGACGGACCCGGGCGGTCTTTTTCGCCGGAGCCCTGGTGGTACTCGGGGCGGTGGTTTGTGTCCTCTGGCTCCTCCTTCGACAGACGGATTTTCTCGAAGTCGAGTCCGTCGAGGGAGGGGTGCGTTGGGTCGGGCGCAACCCCGAAACCGGTCAGGCCTTTGACCTCAGACCGGAGCCGGGGAAGACGCATGACGGAGATGTGCGGGTGCTTCTCGAACCCGGAGCCCGTCTCGTCCTCTCCGTTCTCGAGCGGGGCCGTCTTGTGGTCGAGGGACCCTCCGTGACGACGGCGACACAGTCCGTCCCGTCCGCCGACATCCGGCTGTTCAAGCTCCGGGAGGACTGGTGGCGGCTTGATGAGGGTCGGGCCTGGCTGGTGCCTGCGTCGCGCGAGGACGGGGACCAGTGTCACGATCTCCGCTTCAGCCTCGATGTCGACACGACCAATCTTCGGGCCGGTGGGCTCCTGCGGCTGGCACTCCGGCTTGGTTCCACAAACACGGTCTCCCGGGTGGGCGGGATGCTGGCCGATGCTTCCCTTATCCTCGTTCCCCGTCCGGGCGGACGGGAGTATTCGGCCTTGGCCGGCCTGGACTGCATGTCGCCGGCTGGCATCCTCCGGTTGGCTGTCTGGGTCCATGGCCGGGATGGTGCCTGGTACATGCGCGCGTGGCAGATGCCTGTGGAGAAATTCCGTGAGGACCGCGATGGCCTGCGGTTTCTTGCGCGGCAGGCCAGACCCTTCCCCGGATCGGCCTATCCCCCGGCACCGGCCGACTGGTGGCAGCGCTGGCTGCATAAAAAAGAGTCGATTCTCTCCGGAGGGAAGCCGGAGCGGGAGTACTGGCGCTTGCAGAAGATCTACCGGGCGTCGGGGGAGCAGCGGGGCGAGTGGCCTGTGAAGCTCAGGATTCCGATTGCCCGCTATGACAGGGTCAGTTCTCCGTTCGGGGTTGTCCGCTACCTGACATCGACCAACGGAAAAGCGCATCGCGGGATCGATTTCGCTTCTCCCGAGGGCGTGGACGTTGTCGCGCCGATGGAGGGACGTGTCGCCTTTGCCCATGAGACAGCGGTCCATGGGGGTCTGGTGATTCTCGATCATGGGGACGGCGTGTTCTCCACCTTCATGCATCTCTCCCGGGTGATCGCCAGCTCGAATGCCAGGGTCGGGACCGGAAGTCCCGTGGGCCTGGTCGGAACGACCGGGCTTTCGACCGGTCCCCATTTGCATTACGAATTGCGGATCGGGAACCGCTGTGTCGATCCGACACCCTGGTTTGTCAAGAGTCCGCTGGCCGGACAGCCTGACTGGATCCGCCTGCCGGACTGAGGTATCATTCCTTGAGGTAGATCCGGTCTCCCCACTGTCCCGACTTCGTGTCCTCGGCTTTTTTTTCAGGAGTGGCCGCTTTTTTGGTCTCGTCCAGCTTGGGAGATTTGTCGCTTGCGGCTTTCTCGCCCCAGAGGGTCAAGAGGGCTTCGATCTCGTCCTTGACCTTGGCGAAGGAATTTTCCTTTTGTTTGCGCCGGAGCATTGGAATGGCCTGTTTTTGCGGAGGGAGTTTTTTGAGGATGGTGACAAAGCGGGACATGACGTGGACATCCCGGGTTGATTCGAATTTTGCGAGAATCAGGGCCGGCAGTTCGGGGTATTTCAACTCCACAAGGGCTTCGGCAGCGGCCAGCATGACACGGGCCTCATTGTCGTAGCGGAATTTATAGAGCAGGGGGCGAAGATAGGCTTCGTCTTTTGACTTGGCCGCTGCCTGGATGGCACTGGCCCGGATCCGTTCATCCCCGTCATTCATGGCAATCCGGATCGCCTGGACGGATTCGCTTCCGGGCATCTCCCCCAGGGCGGCGATGATCCGGACCTTGATGTCCGGGATTTTTTCTTCGGAGAGGAGTTTGATGAAGTCGGGAACGATCTTCCGGTTTCCGATCGAGCCGAGTGCGGTGATGGCAAAGGCCCGGAGGTAGCGCGGATTCCCGCTGTTGATGGCGATGGTGCGCAGACTCTCGTAGGCCGGTCCGTATTTCATCTGTCCGAGGGCATTGACCAGATCGTAGCGCAGCTCGCTTGCGGCCGGCAGGCTGTCCAGCATCTCGAGGAGCCGCTTGCCCGGTGCGGGATCGCCGATCTCTCCGAGCGCTCGGACCGCGGCCTGCTGGACGGAGAGGGTCTCATTGGTCAGATGCTGGAGGATGTAGGGCAGGACGCCGGGATCCTTGAAACGGGCCAGGGCAGCGATGGCCGGGCCGATCGTGTCCGCCTCTCGGGCATTGGTCAGGGTCCGAACCAGGGGTCCGAGGGCTCCGGTGATCCTCCGGTCGTAGAGGATCTGGACCAGCTTGAGCTGGATCGGGCCCTCGGACTCGTTGGCGAGAGCCGCCAGAAGGATGTCATCTACCTGTTTGGCCTGGACGGACTGCATGGTTTTGAGGACGGAATCCTTCTGCTGCTCGGTCCCGTAGAGCATAGTTTCCTGCCAGTATTCAAGATCTTCTTTTTTGGGAACAGTCTTCAGGTCCTGCGGGGGGCGGTTGGTGGCGCTGGAAACAACGCCGGACTGGTTGGTGGCCTGGGTACTGGTGGCTGTTTGTGACTGTGACGAGCTGGCCTGGGTACTTGTGGTTGCTTGTGACTGTGACGAGCCGGCTTGCGCATTGGTGGCTGCCTGCACAGAGGTTGCAAGCGTGACGAGGACGGAAACAAGAAGAACAAGACGTGACATGAAACACCTCCGGCTGTATCCCTATCATCGACACCCCGGAGGCGATTTTGGACCGCTTGAAACCCGAATTTTGCTCTACAAGAGAGGGTCAATCTGGGAGAGGAGCTTGTCCTTGGCCTGTGCTCCGACGATCTTGGCAGCGACGTTCCCGTCCTTGAAGAGGATCAGGGTGGGGATGCTCATGACCTGGAATTGTCCGGCGGTTTCCTGTTCTTCGTCCACATTCATCTTGCAGACTTTGAGTTTTCCGGCCCGCTCGGCTGCAATCTCGTCAATGACCGGACCGATCGCACGGCAGGGCCCGCACCAGGGGGCCCAGAAATCGACAAGAACGGGAATGGAAGAATTGATGACTTCCGATTGGAATGTGGCATCGGTTATCGGTGTGGCATTGCTCATAGGACTGCAACCTCCCTTGGATCTGGCGCAGTTAGACTGCGGCAGAAAAACCATACACCCGGCGGACAGTACCAGGCAAGAGCGATGTTCCCGGCAGGATGCGTGCGGTACGGAAAAGTCTGTCTGGTTGGCGCCCATTTTGAAGGAGTGAAGGGAGACGACTCTTCTGATGGCACCATCGACCGGAGCAGGAGGTGGGGTGTCGCATACAAATTCCGAAAACCTGCACTCTCCCTGCAGGATCATCACTGCGATTCCCCCCGCCCGGCAATCAAGTTTTTTTCCGGAGCGCCGATGCTAACAGGGCAGACTCAGACAAACGGGGTACGACGGGAACCATGGACGCATTCAGCATCGAGGGACCGGTTCGGATTGCGGGTGAAACAGCCGCAGCCGGTTCGAAAAATTCATCATTGCCCATTCTTGCAGGCTGTCTCCTGACGGATGACGAGTGCATCATCGAAAACGTCCCCGATCTGAGGGACGTCCGGACCATGCTCCGGTTGCTCGAGATGCTTGGGCGCAAGGTCGAACGCAGGGGGGGCGATGTCATCGTCCACGCCGGGCGGGTGACCTCCACCGAAGCCCCGTACGAGCTCGTCAGCACCATGCGCGCTTCCATCTCGGTCCTGGGACCACTTCTCGCCAAAGAAGGCGAGGCCCGGGTTTCCTTCCCCGGCGGATGTGCCATCGGCGCCCGTCCGATCGACCTCCACCTCAAGGGTCTTGAAGCCCTGGGGGCGGAGATCGAGATCACCCATGGATATGTGCATGCCTGCTCTCCCAAGCTCAAGGGCGCCACGATGTACCTGGCCGGTTCGGCCGGCTCTTCGGTGCTGGCCACGGACAACGTGATGATGGCGGCCGCCCTGGCGGACGGAGTGACCGTCATCCAGTCGGCCGCGATTGAACCCGAGGTCGTGGATGCCTGTCATTTTTTGGTGGCCATGGGCGCAAGAATAGAAGGGATCGGAACGACCACCTTGACCATAACCGGCGTTCCCCGGTTGCATGGTTGCCGCTACCGGATCATTCCGGACCGGATCGAGGCCGGGACCCTCCTGGCTGCGGCCGCCTGCACCGGCGGGGATGTCCTTGTCCGCGGGGCCGATCCTGCGCACCTGGGGATCGTCCTGGAGACCTTCCGGCGGGCGGGGATGGATATCGTGGCGGATCAGGCCGGAATCCGGCTGCGTGCCGGATCGAAGATCCATCCGGTGGATTTTGAAACCCTGCCCTACCCGGGCTATCCGACCGATATGCAGGCCCAGATGATGGCTGTGCTGGCGCATGCCGAAGGAACCTCGGTCATCACCGAGAAGATCTACCCCGAACGGTTCATCCACGTGGCGGAGCTCAACCGGATGGGTGCCGATATCCGGCTTGAGGGCCAGACGGCCGTGGTGCGTGGCGTTCCGAAACTGGAAGGCGCCCCGGTGATGGCGTCCGACCTCAGGGCCGGTGCGGCCCTTGTGGTCGCGGCCCTGGCGGCCGAGGGGACCAGTCTGGTGCGACGGATCTACCACGTTGACAGGGGCTACGAGAAGCTGGAAGAGAAATTGATGGCGCTCGGAGCACGAATCACCAGGGTCAAGGACCAATCGTGAACGATTCCCGTCTCCGGAGAGGGGACGGGCATGACAAGGGCTGAGGGTGTTCAGCCGGAAAGGAAAGAATGGCATGGTACGAGGAATCTATACCGGTGCTGCCGGAATGATTGCCGAGATGCACCGCATGGACACCGTCTCGAACAACCTGGCGAATGTCGACAAAACCGGGTACAAGTACGATACGGCGATCTTCAAGGCTTTCCCGGAGATGCTTATCAGCCGGATGAACGATGACGGCGTGGTCAAACTCCCGATCGGTTCGTACGATGTGGCGCCGATTGTGGGCAAGATCGGGACCGGTGTCGAGATGAACGAAGCCTATACCCGGCATGAACAGGGCGCACTCAAGCAGACGGGCAACAAGTTCGATCTGGCCCTCGACGGAAACGGTTTTTTTGTGATTGATACCCCGGCCGGCGAGCGCTACACACGCAACGGTTCGTTTCTCATCGATCGCGAGGGATTTCTGGTCACCAAGGACGGGTACAAGGTTCTCGGTGAAAAGGGACCTCTGATGCTCAAGGAGTTCAACTTCCAGATCGACCAGGACGGGAACGTGATCGTCAACATGGACGAGCAGGATGAGCGGACCCGTCTGACCAATGATGACCAGAACGAGTGGAAGCGGACGGAAAAACTGGATCGCCTCAGGGTCGTGAATTTCGAAAATCTGCGCTATCTCGAAAAGCAGGGCGATTCGTTCTATCGAGAGACCAAGTATTCGGGACCGGCGGTCGAGGTGGCGGACGGCCGGCCGAAGATCCAGCAGGGGTTTCTTGAAGCCTCTAACGTGAATGCCGTGGCTGAGATGGTCCGCATGATCGAGGTCCAGCGTTCGTACGAGGCCAGTCACAAATCGATCCAGTCGCATGATCAGCTCCTGCAGAGACTGGTGAATGATGTGGCGCGTCTGTAACAGGCAGTGAACAGGTTTTGCGGCTGGACTCCTTGACCGGGGAGGCCGCGCAAGAGGGGGATTCCCGGGGACGCCGGGAGCCCGCGAGATGCCGGGCCATGTGCCCAACACAAGGAGACGCTTATGATGCGTTCACTCTGGACGGCTGCATCCGGGATGCATGCGCAGCAGTTCAACATCGACACGATTTCCCACAACCTTTCCAACGTCAACACGACCGGGTTCAAAAAGGGACGTGCTGATTTTGAGGACCTCCTCTACCAAAAGGAGCGTCTGGCCGGAACGCCGTCCTCCCTCGACACCCAGGTCCCGACCGGGATCCAGGTCGGACACGGCGTCAAGGTGGCCGCTACCCAAAAGATGTACAGCCAGGGCTCCCTGCAGAATACCGGGAACAAGCTCGATATCGCGCTCGAGGGCGAGGGCTTTTTCAGGATCCAGCTCTATGACGGGAGTATCGGATACACCCGAGATGGCGCTTTCAAGGTCGATTCAAACGGGCAGGTCGTCACGCACAACGGGTATCGCCTCGAACCGCCCCTGATCTTCCCCACGGGCTTCCTTCCTGAGTCGATCAGCATCACCCAGGATGGACAGGTCACCTGTAAGGTTGGCGGGAGTGACACAGACATCCCCGTCGGTCGCGGCATCGAGTTGTACCGTTTTGTCAATGCGGCCGGGCTCAAGAATATCGGTGAGAACCTCGTCAAGGAAACGGAAGCGTCCGGGCCGGCCATTGCCGGGCGACCGGGATACCGGGGGATGGGCAAGCTCCAGCAGGGCTTTCTGGAAATGTCCAACGTCAAGGTCGTCGAGGAGATGGTCAACATGATCGTCGCCCAGCGTGCCTATGAGATGAACTCCAAAGCGATCCAGACATCGGATTCGATGCTTGGAACAGCGACCTCCCTCAAGCGGTAAGACCATGCGGCGCGGCCTCCTCCTGATTCTCTTCCTGTGTATTGGCAGCCGGGGACTTTCCGGGCTCGAGGTGCGCCTCTTGGAGTCCGCCCGAGTGAGTGGGGCGGAGGTGACCCTCGGAGAGATCGCCAGTCTCGATGGGGAGGGTGGCGAAGGCCTGCGCGGTCTGGTCGTGGTCCGGCTTGCGGAGCATGAGCTGACACGGGTCCTGCAGTATGCCGAAATTCTGGACGTGGTTCGTGGTGTGCACGCCGGACCGCTCTATCTGGTCGGTTCCAGCGTCCGGATCAACCGTATCAGTGTGAGCATCGGTCGCGAGGCGATGCTGGCCCGGATCCGGACAGGTCTACAGGCCAAAAATCCGGAGGCTGTCCTGGATCTCGATCCGGGCCTGCTTCCGGCGACCCGGGAATTCCCCGGTCCCCCAGTCCACATGGAGGTCATGGGCTTTGAGTCTGTCCTCCAGAGCGGTCCCTGGAAGGGGCGCCTGGTGTTTTCCCGTGACGGGCATGAACTCGCTTCGCTGGCACTCCATGGGCGTATCAGGATCCCGGGACGGGTGCTTGTTGCCGCCACGGCTTGTTTTCGGGGAACAGTCCTCAGGCCCGAGGATGTCCGCTTGCAGCCGGTGGATGATGTGGGCGATCCGGCCAGCCAGGTACACCTGGTTGATGTCAAGGGACGACGACTTTTGACCGACATTCAGGAGGGTGCGCGGATTACCCCGGATCATCTCGAAAAACCTTTGGTTGTGAGACGGGGCATGCGCCTGGATGTCGTCTGGACGGGAAACGGGGTGCGGATCGAGGTCCCCTCCGAAGCCCTCGAGGATGGTCGGGTCGGGGATGTGATCCGGCTGCGCAACCCGCATACGGCCCGTGAGTTCAGGGCGGTGATCCGTGCAGAACGGGGAAAGGTGTACGCTGATGGGTAAGCGTCTTGTGACAGGTTTGCTCGCCCTCCTGCTTCCGGTTGCCAGTCTGGCCGGGGCCGTCTCTGCCCGGATCAAGGATATCGCTACCGTTCGCGGGATGCGTGACAACCAGTTGATCGGATACGGGCTGGTCGTTGGTCTCGGCGGAAAGGGTGATTCCGCCCGCTCAGCCCTGACCAGACAAACGATCCGGACACTTTTGGGGAATCTCGGGGTCAGTTTCGGTGACCAGGAACTCCAGGCTGCCAACAGTGCCGTGGTGATAGTGACCGCCACAATCAATCCCTTCTCGCGTGAGGGAGACAGGATCGATGTGACGGTAGCCAGTCTCGCTGATGCACGCTCCTTGACGGGAGGGATTCTCCTCCAGACACCCCTCAAAGCGGCCAATGGTGCGGTCTATGCCGTAGCCCAAGGGCAGGTCTTGGTCGGGGGGAGTTCGGAGACGACGACCGCCTCCGGCGGGATTCCCAAAGGAGCGCTCGTGGAGCGCAGTGTTCCGGCCACCTTCTACGAAAACAACACCGTCAGACTGAGCATCCATGACCGCGATTTTTCGACCATGGACAATATAGGCAAGGCTCTGGCAAAAAAATTCTCGGGACTTGTCTACCGTGTCGAGGATCCGACCAGTATCTCGGTCACGATTCCCGACAGCTATAAAGACAATCCCGTCGGATTCATCGCCACGCTCGAGACGATCGAGATCGAGTGCGATACTCCGGCCCGGGTGGTGGTTGACGGGAAGTCGGGCACGGTTGTCATGGGGGAGAATGTCCGGATCGGGACTGTGGCCGTTTCGTACAACGGGATCCGCATCACCGTAGGAAATTACAGCGATGCGAAGATCGGGAATTCCTTCATGCTCTCGTCGGCTGACGTCAAGAGTCTCGTGGATGGACTGAACCAGATCGGAGCGCGGGCCACGGACATCATCAATATCCTGCAGGCCATCGAAAAATCGGGCGCCTTGAAGGCGCGCCTCATCGTGATGTAAGGGGGGGGAGCATGATCGACATCTCGGCCAAAACGCAGCTTGCCGTGTCAGGTGCCCGGAATGCGTCGACGCTTGAAAGGGCGGGACAGCTTGCGGGACAGGGAAAATCCGGGGAGAGTACGTTTGCCCGGATGCTGGCCAACGATCCCTCCCAGGATGCCAAACTCAAACAGAGTTGTCAACAGATGGAAGGACTCCTGGTCAAACAGATGATTACCGTGATGCGAAAATCCATCGAGAAGAGCGGCTTCATCGATGGAGGCAATGCGGAGGAGATCTTTACCGACATGCTGTATGATCAATATGCGGACAGCATGAGCCGCAACGGTGATTTCGGCCTCTCGAAAACGATCTATGCCCAGCTTACCGGCGGGAAGAAGTGGGTGTAAATTCGTCAGCGAGGGACACCGGTTCACGCGGGCAGCAGGGAGGATTTCTGACGGCATGTTCGTGTACCCGGAAAGACCTGGCATTTCCGGACGCGGCTTTTTGGCTGCGGTTCTTTTGCTGTGCCTTTGTTTCGTGCCGCTCGAAGCAGGGATCCTGCCCGATTCAGGGTACGACTTTTTACTTCCAGCCGATCTGGATGGATTGACAGCCGAGGCAACCCGGATCCTGTCACGTGAGGAGCGGCTCATTGAGATCCTCAAACGGAGACTCTCCAACCCGGGTTTGAGCCTCGATGCTCCGCCACGGTTGTTTTCGTTTCTTGGTCCGGATTCCCTGCTGGCGGAGCTGGATGAAGGCATGCGGATCCGGGTCCTGCGCGGGAGGATTCTGGACCGGCTCGAGGACCCGTTCGGGGATCTCGGAAACGGCTATCGTGATGATCTTTTCCAGGGTTGGCGTCTCGCCCGCGAGAATGCCAGGGATGCGGACCAGAAGCTTATCGACGACAGGACCGGCGGACGCGCCGGTGGTTGGCGCTGGGATATCAGCAGTGATGTCCGCCTGGTTCTCAGGGGACAGCAGGAGATAACGGCCCTCTGGGGATTCGACAGTGTCGACCAGAACCTCCAGGAGGGGAAATATGTCAAACGGGTTGAGGTTGCGCGGGATTTCAGGCTGGCACAGAATCTTGACATCAACCTGGTGGGTTCGATCGGGCCGCGCATCAGTGTCAATATCAACCACAATACCATGCGCCGTGAAAACGACTATGATATCCGCTACACAGGTGCCAAGGAAGAAATACTCAAGGAAATCGCGGCCGGCACGATCGATGTCTCGCTGCCGGGAAGCAAATACGTCGTGTACTCCGGTGGCTCCAAAGCCGCCTTCGGGGTCAAGGCCGCTCTGGAAAACGATTTTTTCAGGATGCAGGCTGTTCTCTCTCTGACCAAGGGTGTCAGCGAGACCAGGGAGTTCAGGGGCCAGCGCAGCGAACAGAAGGTCCTGCTCCGCGATACCTCCTGGGTCAAGCATCGCTATTTCCGGATTCCGGATACGGGGCTGGACAAAAATTCCTTCCGGCTCTACCTGACAACAACCGTCACCAACGGCAGCCTCCTGATTGCTGGCGGTCTGTATACGGTTCTTGTCGAGGGCAAAGATTATATATTCAACCAGTCGAGCGGGCAGCTCGATCTGGCCAAACCGGTCACCCGTGACCAGAACCTTCTTGCGCTCTGGACGGTGGGCGGGAGCGACACTCCGGGACTCTCCCATCCGGCTCCTCCCTGGGCTGCGCACGAACGGGTCCAGGATCTCGGACGGAGTTTTGTCTACCTCAAGCGCGTCGGGTATTACTCCCGGTTCGAGCGAAAGGGCATCTATCTGACCGGGTACAGGAATATCGAACTCTCGCGGGGATTCGAATTGGCGGTGGTGACAACCGCCGACGGAGTGCGGAGCAGTGAGGTCCAGTTTCAGTCGGATGCCTGGCGGCTCAACCCGGAAAACGGGATGCTCGAGTTCCAGGCCCTCGAGCCTTTTGACGGGAAGCCCGGAGTTCCGGAGATACTCTATCATTCACAGAACGATCCCGAGGCGAGCGATTCGGTCTATTCCATTTCGATGGCATTTTTGCACCGAGTGGATTCCTTCCAGTTGCGCTACAATGTCATGCTGGGGAGTGAGCGGGTCTATCTCAACGGAGCGATCCAGACACGGGACAGGGAGTATCGCATCGATTACACGACAGGCGAACTCGTCTTTCTCGTTGCTCTGGGTGAGAGTGATACGATCCGGGTCAGTTACGAGTACAAACCCTACGGCAATTCCCTCCAGCGGACGCTCTTCGGGACCAGGGCCGATATCCGGCCTGTGGACGGCCTCGAATTTGGGACATCCCTGTTCTATTCGGGGGGGCAGAAGCCCACCGGAGCGCCACAGCCGGTGGCCACTCCCGACTCGCAGATGATTCTTGCACAGGATGCGAGGATCGATCTGATGAAATTGTTCGGTGTCAAGCGGCCGGAGTGGCGGGTCCGGATCGAGGCCGAGGCGGCATATTCCGTTCATGACCGGAACACGGTTGACCGGGCCATCTTTGCCGATATGGAAGCCGATGTGACGGGCTACGCCATCACCCGTTCCGAGGAGAAGTGGTGGCCCGGCTCCCCCTCCCGGGCGGTCAACGGCGGTTTGACCCAGGCCGGGCGGGGCCGGCTGCTGTACCGGGATTATCGGGACTATGGACTTTCGGGTGACTACTCCCTCGAGAGCTATAACTGGAATCTTCCGTCGTCACAGATCTATGGATATGCCCGCAAGCCAGGCCCGTATACGGCCGGCGGTGGGCGGAACGAGAGCACTTCGGAAATCAGCGAGAATTCCCTTGTGATGGAGTACGACCTCTCCGGCGGGCGTACCTGGGTGAACGCTGTTTGTTCGATTGCCGGCGCCGGCGGGCTTGACTTGAGCCGGATCAGTCAGCTCTTGCTCTCCTTGCGGCACCAGGGTGTGCGCGGATTTGACGGGAACGGGAATCCGCTCTACGGGGATGTGACAGGCTCGCCGGTCACCATCCATTTCGAGATCGGCCGACTGGATGAGGATGCCGATGGCGATGGCGTTTTTGACCGTGAGGAAACAGCCGGGAGTGGCGGATGGGCCTTCACTCCGGCCGGGGCGGAATCAACCTGGCCCGGTGGAGGAAGGAAGAATGCCGGAAATGGCGTCATCGACGGCGAGGATCTGGACGGGGACGGGGTGTTGTCGACAACCGAGGAGACGGTTCTCTTTCCGGCGGCCGGTTTTACGGAACCTGCGCTGGCCAGCATTCCCCAGGGTGGCGGCTGGCAGGAACTGACCTTCAGGATCGAAAACCTCTCGCAATCCAACCTGGCCATCCTCTCACGGGCCAATGCGGTCAGGATCACGATCACCGGTGCCGGCGGCGAACGGGGAAGACTCCTGATCGACAGGGCCTGGTTCAAGGGTTCCACCTGGGATGTGCTGAGAATTGACGATACCGTTGTGCCGGACCGGACACTTCCGGCCTTTTCAGCGAGCGTGATTTCGACACGGGAAAACAGCGAGTACCGTGACAACAGAATCTTCCGCGAGTATCGGGATGATTTTGAAGACCTGCACGGAACGATGTCCAATACCGAGGAGAGCGAATTCAACGAGAAGGCTCTCCAGCTCCAGTGGAACCTCTCCAACATGCCCCGGGATTCCGGTGGAACGGGGAGTTTCGGTTCTGTGACCCGGGTCTACAATACGACCCTTGATTTTTCGTTCTACCGGAAGATGGTCCTCTACATGTTTGTCAAAGAAAAGGCCGGTGATACCAATGAGGCTTTTGTCTTCCGCCTGGGGAACAGCGATGACCGCTATTACCAATGGCGTATTCCGCTCACATCGCTGGAAAAAGCGGGCGAGGCCGTCAGTGCTGGCCGCAAAAAATGGCACAAGCTCGAATTCGACCTGGATCCGGGAACAACCGGGGACAGGTTTGTTGTCCGGAAAGACGGGGTGATCCTGGCACGGGCAACGACCAGTCCCAAAAAGCCCAATCTGCGCGAGGTGACACGGGCCACCGTCGGCGTCGATACTACCGGGAGCCTCCTGCCGGACAACAGGGGTGAGCTTTGGGTCAATGAAGGACATCTGGCGGATGACGTGACCAAGAGCGGAACGGCATTCAGCCTGCGGGGCGATATTGTCAGTCCGGACAAGCCCTTGGTGGAAATCTGGGGGATCCCCCTCGTGGGACCTGTCTCGGCCCGGTTTGACCTGGATGCCGTCACCTCCGGTTTCCGTTCCATCGGCCAGCAGGGCGAGGATCTGGCGTCGCGGATGGCCAATACTAGTGCCCGGTTTTCCATCCTCGGGGGACTGGACATGTCGCTCCAGTATTCCGACGAAACCAGACGTTCGGATACCGACGAGGCCAGAACACCGCTCACGCTCCAGCATGCAACGACCAACAGGACATGGCGGCACACCATCGGGTGGAGTGTTCCAAAAGGATACTTTCCCTCGCTCGAACACACCTACACCCGGTCCGTGCAGCGGAATGTCACACACGTGATCGACAGTACAACCAATCTTGTCGAGACGCTGGCCGATGTTCTCAAAAAACAGTACAGCGAGAGTGCCGGCGTCACGCTTGGCGGGAGACTTCCGGCCGGGTTCACATGGAAGTGGTTGGCCAGTGATTCCCTCTTTATCTCGGATTCGTCACGGCAGACAAACGGGGTGGCCGGGTCATGGTATACCAATGCCGCCACGACTGCGACGGCCACCTGGAACCGAAAGGAGAGTCTCAGCCTGATCTGGGGTGCCGACAATTTTCTCGGGATCAATCGTTCCCAGGCCCAGGTCTCGCTCACGACCTTTGCCGAGCGGGAGCGCTATGATTCGACCCGTTCGCGGGACGGGATGCGGGACCTGATCCGTACCTATGACATGATGGGACCGATGGAAGCCTGGGCAGAGAGAACGGCCTCCCTGCTCTCCGGAATGGGCCGGATCGGGGATAGCGTCGGGGGTACCAATATCGGGGCGATCGGGGAAGGGATGAATTATACGGCAGCCTTCAGGAATCTCGGATTCCTCTCGCTGACGGCATCTTTTTCACGGAGCGCCCGGGATGCCAATTTTGTCCGGATGCTCTTGCCGGCCGGGCAGACAAATTATGTCCATGCCAACAACGACACGACAACGGCCAAGAGCCAGTACGGGCTTGTCCTCGCGTTTCCGGAGTTTCCCTTGCGGAGTCTCTCCCTGGATCTTTCCCGGGATCTCTCGTATTCCCAGACCGCCGGGCAGATGGGAGAATCGCAGATCTGGCGCGAACTGGATGGTGTCTTCATGAGCCAGCCATTTTCCGGAAGCGATGTCCTCGGGTTGGGGAGCCGGCATGCGGCGCTGGACGATGTTTCGCGACTGAAAGACGAGGGAAACTCGTATCTCTCGATTTCCCATCGGATTGCGCTTTCCCTGCGACTCGATTATGGGGAGACGCTCTTCGCCGATTTTCTGCCTGCCGACTGGCAGTTGACGGAGACGCAGAATACGGCCCGCAACCTGATGAGTTATGTGCAAAACAGGCAACGCTCCCTCTCGTTCAACAAGAACTTTCCGTTGAAAAAACTCGGATTCTGGCTGTTTGATGAAGCATCCTCTCCTGGAAAGAGCGTTCAGGACCTTGCGCTCAAGATGCAGATCGGCCGGTCATGGGATTACAACACAAAGCAGGTCAGTGACACACTCGCGGCATCGCTTGGGTTCAATGTCAACTGGAACAGGTCCACCACGATGGCCCTCGCGTGGGAAGTGACGCGGAGCAGGACGGAGCAGTTTCTGGTGGCGGGTGATGCCGGCTACGAGTATATGGGCCTTGGAGCCGACAGCGGGGACGGGCGGGGGGATTCCTTCGGTGATCTCGAAGAACTGGCGGGCGGGAAGGCCCCGGCCATCACCGAGGTTCCCGGTCTGACCAAGTGGGATCACGGGATCCGCTTCGATATCGGGTTCCAGACAAAGCACTCCGGAACACTGGAGATTTTCCGCCTCAAGATTCCGATTGATACCGAATGGAAGCACATGAACGAGGTCCTGATCCGGTTCTCGACGAGCGAGTATGACCGGAACCGGGAGGGGCGGTACAACTTCAGCGAAATTTTTGAACGGACATTCTATCTGCGTCTCAAGCACTCGATCGATTATGACTTTACCAGTAACTGGAATGGGGTCTTGCACCTGGCCTTTGTTTTCGAGCGCTGGCGGCTTGTCCTGCCGTCTTCGGACGGTTTTGCACTGAACGAGGATGATTTCGGGCTCTCGTTCGGGTTTGAGGTTGGGCTCAAGATGCAGATCCGGTTCTGAGGGAAGAAAAAAGTTTGAAAAATTTGCCGTATCGCCCGGGCTTGACTATATTTTTGCAGCGTTACCTGCGCATGCCCTCGTAGCTCAGTCGGTAGAGCACTTGCATGGTAAGCAAGTGGTCACCAGTTCAATTCTGGTCGAGGGCTCATTTTTTTGAGTATCGTGACCGTCTCCGGTTTTCTGGCGGTCAAAGATTCAGGGAAGGTATCCAATGGCAAAGTCAGTACGCGAGAAAATCCAGCTTGCCTGTCAGGAATGCAAGCGGCGGAATTACTCTCTCACAAAGAACAAGAAGTTGCATTCCGAAAAACTTGAGCTCTCCAAGTTTTGCCCGTGGGATCGCAAACACACGGTGCACAAAGAAGTGAAATAATCCCGGACACTTTTGTGGCCGGGTGTCTGGGACAGTAGCTCCAATGGTAGAGCGGGTGACTCCAAATCACTAGGCTGGGGGTTCGAGTCCTCCCTGTCCCGTTTCTTTTTTTATGGGCATATCTGTTTCCTTGTGAGTAGCTTATTGAGGAACAGTCTCCAGTCCGGGGGTTGTGTTCTTGTCGAAGCAGTCGACCTGGTTGGTGCAGTACCATCATGGAAGGTGATAACCGTGAAACGCATGTTCGAATTTTTTCGGGAGTCCAAGGCAGAGCTGAAAAAAGTCGAGTGGCCCGAGAAGCAGGAAGTGGTCAATTCGACAGTCGTTGTTCTTGTCTCTCTCGTTGTCGTCTCGCTCGGCCTTGGCGGCATGGATGCCCTGATGACGTTTTTGATCAAGCTGATTGGTGAATGATATGGCGCGGCATTGGTACATCCTCCATACCTATTCCGGGTATGAGAACAAGGTCAAGCAGGGTATTGATCGTTTGACTCGCCTTGAGCTGGCCGACGTCGTACACGATGTAAAGATCCCCGTGGAGAGCGTGATCGAGATGCGCTCCGGAAAAAAACGGGAAACCAAAAAGAAGTTCTTCCCCGGATACATTCTTGTCGAGATGGATATTCCCGAAGACGAGCAGATGTGGAAAGCCGCGTACCAGAAGATTCGCGGAATCACCGGTGTGACCGGTTTTCTCGGTTCAACGAGAACGACCAGGCCTTCTCCTGTGGCCACCGAGGATGTCTATCACGTGCTCGCCAAGATGGGAGAGATCAAGTCCGCCGAGGTCAAGCCGACGGTCCGGATCAACTTCTCGATGGGCGACCAGGTGACGGTTGTCGAAGGTCCCTTCAAGGACTTCAAGGGTGTTGTGGAAGAGATCAATCAGGAAAAAGGGACGATCAGGGTCAAGGTCGAGATTTTTGGACGGGCAACCCCGGTCGAGCTCAGTTTTACACAGGCTGAAAGAATCTAGCCTGCATCACGGACAGCATGTACCCGAACCGCCGGGTACTGACTGATACAAGATTTTTTAAAACAAGGATGGAGTCATGGCAAAAAAAGTCAAAGCAGTAGTCAAACTCCAGATCGCTGCGGGAGCAGCAACCCCGGCACCGCCGGTCGGTTCTGCGCTGGGTCCCCATGGTTTGAACATCATGGAGTTCTGCAAGGCATTCAATGCAAAGACTGCCGGCATGGACAAGGATCTGGTTATCCCCGCTGTGATCACGGTTTATGAAGACCGCTCGTTCACCTTTGTGACCAAAACGCCTCCGGCAGCAGTCCTGCTGCGCAAGGCCTGCGGCATCCCAAAGGGATCGAGCTCTTCGGCCAAGGAGAAGGTCGCAAAGATTCCCATGTCAAAAGTGCGTGAGATTGCCGAGCTCAAGATGCCCGATCTCAATGCCAACGATGTCGACGCAGCCTGCAAGATCATTGCAGGAACAGCCCGCAGTATGGGCATCGAAGTCGTGGACTGAGAGGAGAGACCTGCATGAAGCACAGCAAACGATACACAGAAGCATCTTCCAAGGTTGAGCGGGCCCGTCTCTACACTGCCCCCGAAGCAGTCGAGATTGTCAAGGCCAATGCGAAGGCGAAGTTTGACGAGAGTTTTGATATCTCGATCACATTGAACATTCTGGCCAAGCACACCATCCGCGATACCTTTGTCCTTCCCCATCAGAGCGGCAAGTCGAAGCGCGTCCTGGTTTTCGCCAAGGGCGATATGGCCAGTGCGGCCCAGACAGCCGGTGCCGATTATGTCGGTTCCGAAGACCTTATCGAGAAGATCAAGGGTGGCTGGTACGATTTCGATGTTGCCATCGCGACGCCCGATATGATGAAGGATCTGGCGAAACTCGGACCCTATCTCGGAAAACGCGGTCTGATGCCGAACCCGAAGACGGGAACGGTCACCACGGATATCCCCAAGGCGGTCGCTGAGTTCAAAAAAGGGCGGACCGAGTTCCGTGCAGACAAGAAGGGTGTTGTCAACCTGAGTCTGGGTCGGACATCCCTCGATGCAGACAAGCTCCTTGAGAACGCCAGGACTCTCTTTGGCGAGATTCTTCGCCGCCGGCCGACTGATCTCAAGGGCGACTACATCCGCAACGTCACATTGACCTCGACAATGGGGCCCGGTGTGAGGGTTGACTGGAAGACGCTCTCCTGAAAGGAATAAACCATGGCCAAACCCGAAAAGATAGAACAGGTAGATGATCTCAAGGCCCGTTTTGCCGAAAGCGGAGATTTTATCGTCGTTGAATACCGAGGTCTGACGGTAGAGCAAATTTCCGATCTTCGTCGGAAGCTCCGCGAGATTGGAGTTACCTTCAAGGTTGTCAAAAACAATCTTGCGCTGATTGCCCTCCGGGCGAATGGAGTTTCCGGGGCCGAGAAGTATTTCAGCGGTCCGACCTCTGTCGCGTTCGTCGGCGCCGAGGCTCCTTCGGCGGCAAAAACGCTTCTTGATTTCCAGACCAAGACAAAGCTGGCACTCAGGGCAGCCTATGTCGGCGGACAGTTCTTCGGTCCCGAAGAGACAAAGGAGCTTTCCAAGCTTCCCGGAAGAAGCCAGTTGCTCTCCCAGATTGCCGGAGGAATGGTTTCCGTTCTTTCGACCTTTGCCGGGGACATGCAGAGCATTCTTTCGACATTTGCACTTTCCATCAAGGCGCTCGAGGACAAGAGAGCCGCAAACGGTTGAGAAGTGCAGGTATCACAGTACAAATTGCCGAAATACCCATTGTCTTCGAAATACTTGCCTGCAATGGGTACCGGCTGAAAAATAAGGAGAAGATAATATGGCAAAGCTGACATCAGAGGAAATCCTGGACGCGATCGCGGGCATGACAGTGCTCGAGCTCAACGAGCTTCGCAAGGCATTCGAGGAGAAGTTTGACGTTACGGCTGCTTCGGCTGCTCCGGTTGCCGTCATGGCTGGCCCGGCTGCCGGTGGGGCTCCTGCTGCTGAAGAGCAGACAGAGTTCTCCGTGTTCCTCAAAGAGGTTTCAAACAAGATCAACGTGATCAAGGTCGTCCGCGAGATCACCGGTCTTGGCCTCAAGGAAGCGAAAGATCTTGTTGAGGATAACTCGAAGCCGATCAAGGAGAGCATTGCAAAGGCCGAGGCCGAAGCAATGAAGAAGCAGCTTGAAGAAGCGGGTTCAGTCGTTGTCCTCAAGTAAGGCTTTTATCCGGATCCGGATGCAGGGATGAGCCGAAGGCTTCTGTGGGGTTTGTTCAGTCAAGCCTCACAGGTCTTCCGGCTTTTCTTTGCTATTTATTGGTATATTTTTTGCAGTATTTCACTACGCTGTCGTTGAAACGACAGAAACTTTTTCCCGGGGTACAAGATGGCAAAGGTGACCAAGACTGTCGGCAGAGTGCGCAGAAGCTACGGGAAGCTCAAGGAAGTTCTTGAGGTACCGAACCTCATTGACATCCAGCTTGATTCGTACGAGTGGTTTTTACAGCGACATGCCAAAAAGAAGGCTGAGCAAGGCCTTCAGGCCGTCTTCACGCAGATTTTTCCAATCGAAAGCAATGACGGGAATGTGATTCTTCAGTACAGGGATTACACATTCGGTGATGTCAAATATGATGAGGCGCAAGCACGGGAGAAGGGGCAGACCTATGCCATTCCCCTCAAGGCAACGCTTCAGCTGGTTCTCAAGGATACTGGCGAAATCCAAGAAAAAGAAATCTACATGGGTGATATCCCCCTCATGACTGAGCGGGGCACCTTCATCATAAATGGTGCTGAACGGGTGGTCGTCTCCCAGATCCACAAGTCTCCGGGCGTGATCTTCTCCCGGAATGACCGGATGGCTGTCTATGAGGCCAAGATCATTCCTGAAAAGGGTGCCTGGCTCGAGTTCGAGCTGGATTTCAAGAAGGAACTGATCCATGTCAGGATTGACAGGAAGAGGAAGATCCTCTTCACGACCTTCCTGATGGCCCTCGGGTACACGCGCGAAGACGAGATCATGGCTCTCTTCTACGATGTCGAAGAAAAAAAGATTGCCGGTCTCAGTCCGGAAGAGCGTGAACAATTCAACGGAAAACGGCTTGCGCGTGAGGTGGTTGACCCGGCCAATCCGGGGGAGGTGTTGTTCCCGGCCGGATCAAAACTCTTCGGAAAAGACATCGAAAAAATGCAGGAATTGGGGATCAAGGCCATCCCGGTTCTTGATTTGACCAAACTCAAGGAAGACGAGTGTCTTTTGAACACTCTTGCCAAGACCAAAGAAGAAGCACACACCCGGGAGGAAGCTATCTCCAGGGTCCACAACGTCATCAAGCCTGGTGAGCCTTCGACAATTGAGAATGCCGACAAGGAAATCAACAAGCTCTTTTTCGATCCTAAGCGCTACGATCTTGGCGAGGTTGGCCGCTACAAATTCAATCTCAAACTCTATAACGACAAAACCCGCAGCGTCGAAAACGTTTTTACTAAAGAAGACATCATCGAGACTGTCCGTTACCTGATCAAGGTCTATCGCGGAATCGGAAGCATTGACGATATTGACCACTTGGGAACGCGCCGTATCCGTTCGATCGGTGAACTCCTCATGAACCAGCTCAAGCTGGGCTTCATGCGGATGGAACGGTCCATCAAGGAAAGAATGTCCAGTGATGACCGTGAGGACTTGAAGCCGCAGAAGATCATCTCGATCAAGCCCTTGACAGCGATCATCAAGGAATTCTTCGGATCATCACAGCTCTCCCAGTTCATGGATCAGACCAATCCCCTTTCCGAGCTGACGCACAAGCGGCGTCTCAATGCTCTCGGGCCGGGTGGCTTGACCCGCGACCGCGCCGGTTTCGAGGTTCGTGACGTTCACCATACGCATTATGGGAGAATGTGCCCGATCGAAACTCCTGAAGGACCGAACATCGGTCTGATCATGTCCCTCTCCTGCTATGCCAAGGTCAATTCGTACGGTTTCCTCGAGACACCGTACCGCAAGTGCGAGAATGGCCGGGCCACGGACCAGATCGAGTATCTCGATGCGATCCGTGAGGAGCATTACAAGATCGCCCAGGCCAACGAGGCTATCGACGCCAAGGGCAAGTTTACCAGCGAGTTTGTGACAGTCCGTCATCGCGGCGAGTATCCCCTGATCTCGGCAACCGATGTCGACTATATGGACGTTTCGCCCAAGCAGTTGATTTCGGTTTCGACAGCTCTGATTCCCTTCCTCGAGCATGATGACGCCAACCGTGCCTTGATGGGTTCCAACATGCAGCGCCAGGCTGTTCCGCTGATGTTCCCCCAGGCTCCGGCTGTCGGGACAGGACTTGAGGGCAGGGTCGCCAAGGATTCACGAGTCTGTGTCCAGGCCAAAAGGGAAGGGACCGTTGTCAAAATCTCATCGACCGAGATTGTCATCGAACCCAAGAACCAGAAAAACAAGAATGACCTTGATACCTACAAACTGATCAAGTATCGCCGTTCGAACCAGGATACATGCATCAACCAGAAGATCATCGCCTACAAGGGCCAGGAGGTCAAGGAGGGCGATGTTCTCGCTGACGGGCCGGCCTGTGATCAGGGCGAACTGGCGCTGGGACGGAACGTGCTTGTGGCTTTTACCACATGGAACGGCTACAACTACGAAGACGCGATTCTGCTTTCCGAGAATATCGTCAAGTATGATGTCTTCAGTTCCATCCATATCACCGAATTCTCCATCGATGCCAGAGAAACAAAACTGGGCAAAGAAGAGATCACCCGTGATATTCCCAACGTTGGGGAAGAGATGTTCCGGAATCTTGACGAAAACGGCATTGTCCGGATCGGCGCCAAGGTCAAGCCCGGTGACATGCTTGTCGGCAGGGTCACCCCGAAAGGGGAGACCGAGCTGACTCCCGAGTTCAAGCTCCTCCATTCGATATTCGGAGAAAAATCGCGGGATGTCCGTGATACATCCCTCTACATGTCCCATGGCTGCAGCGGTACCGTCATTGATGTCCGTGTTTTCTCGCGGGACAATAATGACGAACTCTCTCCAGGTGTCGAGGAATGTGTCAAAGTCTATGTTGCCACCAAGCGCAAGTTGACCGAAGGCGACAAGATGGCCGGGCGTCATGGAAACAAGGGTGTTGTGGCCCGCATTCTTCCCGTGGAGGATATGCCGTTTCTGGCCGACGGGACACCTGTCGATATTGTCCTTAACCCCCTCGGTGTGCCTTCCCGTATGAACCTCGGCCAGATTTTCGAGACTCTCCTCGGTTGGGCAGCGCAGACTCGCAATGAAACAGTTGCGACTCCTGTGTTCGAGGGTGCCACTTTCGATGATATCAGGAATTCGATGAAAGATGCCGGCCTTCCGGAATACGGTCGTGTCCGGCTCCATGACGGGCAGACCGGCGAACCGTTCGAGAATGAAGTCACCTGCGGGATCCTGTACATGCTGAAGCTCTCGCACCTTGTCGACGACAAGATGCACGCACGTTCGACTGGTCCATACTCGTTGGTCACCCAGCAGCCTCTTGGAGGAAAGGCCCAGTTCGGAGGCCAGCGCCTCGGAGAAATGGAAGTTTGGGCACTTGAGGCCTATGGAGCTGCCAATACGCTCCAGGAACTCCTGACGGTCAAGAGCGATGACATGATGGGAAGGGCCAGGATTTACGAAGCCATTGTCAAGGGTGACTATCAGGCCGCACCCAGCATCCCCGAGTCCTTCAATGTGCTCGTACAGGAATTGCGGGGACTTGGACTTGACATGCGGATCTATGATCGCGAGGGGTTGGAGATTGCCCTGACCGAGAAGGATGAGAAGATCATCGAGGCCAAAAAGGGCGAGAAGGCTGTAGGCGCCAACTGACCATGCGGAATTGGGACAAGGAGTAATTGATGAAAAATATTCGTGATTTTGACAGGATCATGATACAGCTGGCCTCACCGGAGCGCATTCTCGAATGGTCGTATGGCGAGGTGAAAAAGCCCGAGACCATCAACTATCGCTCTCTCAGGCCAGAGCGGGATGGTCTTTTTTGTGAAAAGATCTTTGGCACTACCAAGGAGTGGGAGTGTTACTGCGGCAAATTTAAATCCATCCGCTACAAGGGTGTGATTTGCGATCGGTGCGGTGTCGAGGTTTCGCATTTCAAGGTTCGTCGCGAGCGGATGGGCCACATTGACCTGGCCAGCCCCGTTTCCCATATCTGGTATTACAAGTCCGTTCCCAGCCGGATCGGACTGCTCCTCGATATGTCCATGAATGACCTCCGGTCCGTGATTTATTTCGAAAAATACATTGTGACGGATCCAGGTGAATCGAGCCTCGAGCCGAATCAACTCATCTCCGAGGAAGAGTACCTCGAGATGAAGGAAAAACACGGGAACAACTTCGAAGCCGGGATCGGTGCCGATGTTGTCCTCAAACTCCTTGCGGCCATCGATCTGAAAACCCTTCGCGCCGAGCTTCATGAAAGAATGATCGAGAAGGGTGCCAAGACGGACCCGAGAACGCTCAAGCGCTTGCAGATTGTTGATGATTTCTTGAATTCGCAGAACAAGCCGGAGTGGATGATTCTGACCCGGATTCCGGTCATTCCTCCGGAGTTGCGCCCGATGGTGCAGCTGGATGGCGGCCGGTTTGCGACATCCGACCTGAACGACCTCTACCGACGAGTCATCAACCGGAACAACCGGCTCAAAAGATTGCAGGAACTCTTTGCTCCCGAAATCATCATCCGCAACGAAAAGCGGATGTTGCAGGAAGCCGTCGATGCGCTCTTCGACAATTCCAAGCGCAAGAGAATGGTGAAGGGGCCGGGCAATCGCCCGCTCAAGTCACTCTCGGACATGCTCAAGGGAAAGCAGGGGCGTTTCAGACAGAACCTGCTCGGGAAGCGTGTCGATTATTCAGGCCGCTCCGTGATTGTGGTCGGGCCTGAACTCAAACTGCATCAGTGCGGTCTCCCGAAGAAAATGGCACTTGAGCTCTTCAAGCCGTTCATCATGAAAAAGCTCAACGACAAGGGCCATGTCTACAATATCAAAAGTGCCAAAAAAATGGTCGAACGGGAGTCCGAAGAGGTTTGGGCGGTCCTGGAAGAAGTTGTCCGCGAGCATCCAGTTCTTCTCAACCGCGCACCGACCCTGCACAGACTCGGTATCCAGGCGTTCGAGCCGGTTCTTGTCGATTCCAAAGCCATCAAGTTGCATCCGCTGGTCTGTCATGCCTTCAACGCGGACTTTGACGGCGACCAGATGGCTGTCCACGTTCCGCTTTCACCTGAAGCGCAGATCGAGTGCTGGTTCCTGATGCTCTCATCCAAGAATCTGCTCAATCCGGCCAACGGACAGCCGATCGTGGGACCGACGCAGGACATGGTGCTTGGTATCTGTTACCTGACAAAAGAAGACTCGCGATTGCGCAGCAAGACCCGCAAGCTTCTCTTCTCGGATTTTCATGAAGTGATGATGGCGCTCGAGTTCAGGGAGATCCACCTTCAGGAGCCGATCAAGGTACGCTTCAAGGGTGCCAATATCGTGACTACCCCGGGTCGGATCATTTTCAACCGGGTGCTGCCCGAAGACTATCCTTTTGTCAATTATGAACTTCGCAAAAAAGAGATTTCTTCCTTGATTGCGGATGTATTCAAGAAGTATGGCGCATCCAGCCTGGTGGATATTCTTGACAGTATCAAGAATCTCGGTTTTCGCTATGCGACGCTCTTTGGAGTGACGATTGGCGTGGACGACCTTCTTGTTCCGGACGAAAAATTCACCATTCTTGATGAAGCCCGGAAAAAGGTCGAGAACGTTCACGAAATGTATCGCAGCGGCCATTTGACCAATGCTGAGCGATACAACATGATCATCAACGAATGGACCCAGGCCAATAACAAGATTTCGGATGTGCTCTTCCGGCGGATGAAGGAAGATAAAAACGGATTCAACTCCATCTATATTATGGCCGACTCCGGAGCTCGTGGCAGCCAGCAACAGATCAAGCAGTTGACAGGCATGCGCGGCTTGATGGCCAAACCTTCCGGTGAGATCATCGAGTATCCGATCGTCTCCAACTTCAAGGAAGGGCTCAATGTTCTCGAGTACTTCATCTCGACACACGGTGCCCGCAAGGGTCTTGCCGATACAGCCCTCAAAACAGCCGATGCCGGGTATCTGACGCGTCGTCTCGTGGATATTGCACAGGATGTCATGATCAGCGAGATGGATTGTGGGACCATCAACGGCATGGAGATGCGGGCCATCGAAGAAGGCGATACCGTCATCGAGACGCTGGCCGAGAGGATTGTTGGCCGGACCGCCACTGATGATGTGCTCCATCCGAAGTCGGGCGAAGTGATCGTCAAGGCAAACGACGAGATCACTGATGAGCAGGCCGAGTTCATCGAAAAGTGCGGTATTGACGCTGTCAGGATCAGGACAGTCTTGACCTGTGAATCGATTCATGGTATTTGTGGCAAATGCTACGGTCGGAATCTCGCGACGAACTGCCAGATTGAGCTAGGCGAGGCCGTCGGAACGATTGCGGCCCAGTCCATCGGTCAGCCGGGAACCCAGTTGACGATGCGTACCTTCCACGTTGGAGGTATTGCGGCCGGTCAGATCAAGGATGACACGCTCACACTCAAGTACGATGCGATTATCAAAACCCTGCCCGAGAATAGGATTCCCCTCGAGAATCCCCTCAACAAGCGTTTGCGCGGGATCACGCCCCGCAAGGGTGAGATGGTTGTTCAAAAAATCGTCGGTTCCTATGCTATTGCAAAATGGCAAAGCATAAAGGTCAAAGATGGTGACATGGTCATCGCAGGAGATCCGGTCGGGATTGATGAGGACGGAAAAGAAGTCCGTGCTCCCCAGCATGCCAATGTTTCCGTGGACAAGAGGGTCCGGCTGCTGTTGACGAGCGTGGCCGACAACGTTCTGCCGGTCAAGGTTGGTTCCATGCTGTTTGTGGAAGAAGCGGAAGAGGTCAAGGCCGGTTCTCCGATTGCCAAGTTCGATCCATACTCCGAGCCCATCATTGCCGAGGTAACCGGCAAGGTTGTCTACGAGAATATGAAGCTGGGGCAGAACGTCAAAGAGACGATCGACGAGAAGACGGGACGCAAACAGTTGGTCGCCCTGGAAGCACGCAAAAAGAATGAGGAACAGCTCAAGATCCGCATCTCCGGCAAGTCCGAGGAGCGCGAGTACATGATGCCTGGTGGGGCCATCCTCGTTGTTGAAGATGGCAGCCAGATCAGTCTTGGTGACACCATTGCCCGTACTCCGCGCGAACAGACCAAGACAAAGGACATCACCGGAGGTCTGCCACGCGTTGCCGAGCTCTTTGAGGCACGGAGACCGAAGGATCCGGCCATCATTGCCAAAATTGACGGAACGATCAGCATCGAGAGCCAGATTTCCAAGAACAAGCGTATCGTTCTTGTTGATGACGGGGACCGGGATGAAAACGGGAACATTCCCGATGACGTCTATCACAAATACCCGATTCCTGTCGGAAAACACCTCCTCGTTCGCAACGGAGACGATGTTAAGGCGGGCGATCAGCTCTGTGATGGCGCCATTGATCCCCATGACATTCTCGAGGTCAAGGGCGAGCAGGAGTTGATGCGTTATCTCATGAATGAGGTTCAGGAGGTGTATCGCCTCCAGGGTGTGAAGATTCATGACAAGCACATCGGTGTCATTATTCGTCAGATGTTGCGCAAGGTCGAGATCACGGATGTCGGTGATACGGACTTCATCATCGAACAGAAGGTCAACCGGAATATTTTCAGGCGTAAAAACGAAGAGACGATCGCCCGGGGCGGACAACCTGCACAGGCCAAACCGATTCTCCTTGGTTTGACCAAGGCATCCATCTCGATCGAAAGCTTCCTTTCGGCTGCTTCCTTCCAGGAAACGACAAAGGTGCTGACAAACGCGGCAATTCAGGGAAGGTCGGATTGCCTTCGCGGACTCAAGGAAAACGTCATTATCGGGCACAAGATTCCGGCCGGTACCGGCATGGATATCTACGACGAGCTCGAGATGGAATGGCCACAGGAGGAGGCCTATGTTGTCCACGAGGCACGTCAGTCCGATGAGTATGTCCTTAGCCGGGAGATCGGAGTCTATCAGGAGCAGGAAGCCGAATTTGCAAGTCGGGGCTATACGATCGAGGATGGCCCGGGCGGAGCGGCCGACGATTTTGAGGACGATGACGACGATGACGACGACGATATCGATGATGAAATCGACGAGATTGACGACGATATCGACGAGGAAAACCAGGACGAGTAAGAAAAGTGCGGAGAAACGGAGGGTTGTTTCTTGACCTTTCTTTCTCCAGTACGTAAATTCACATAACTTGTAAAAGAGAACGCACAAGGATCAGGAAATGCCTACAGTAAACCAGCTTGTTCGCAAGGGCCGAAAGTCCCTGCATTCCAAGACCAAATCGCCGGCTCTGCAATCATGCCCGCAGCGTCGTGGCGTTTGCACAAGGGTGATGACAGTCACCCCGAAAAAGCCGAACTCGGCCGTGAGAAAAGTAGCCCGTGTCCGCTTGACAAACGGAATTGAAGTGACAGCCTACATCCCGGGTATCGATCACAACCTCCAGGAACACTCCGTTGTGCTGATCCGTGGTGGTCGTGTCAAGGACCTTCCCGGTGTCCGTTATCACATTGTCCGCGGTACTCTCGATACCCACGGCGTGAAAAACCGCTGCCAGGGTCGTTCGAAGTACGGCGCCAAAAAGCCAAAAGCCTGAGAAAGAGCAAGGAGTAGATACCGTGCCCAGAAAGTCGTATAAAAAGCATGATTGGCTGCAGCCCGATTCGCGATTCAACTCGCTGCAGGTAGCCAAATTCATCAATAAACTGATGTTCGATGGCAAGAAAAGTGTTGCCGAAGCAATTTTTTATTCGGCAATGGATCTTGTCAAAGAGAAGACGGGGGAGGAACCCCTCGAGGTCTTCATGAAGGCTTTTGAAAACGCCAAGCCGACCGTTGAAGTCAAGTCAAGGCGTGTTGGTGGTGCCAACTACCAGGTTCCTGTCGAGATTCGCCCTGAAAGGCGGGATGCTCTCGCATTCCGTTGGATCATTAATTTCTCGCGTGCGCGCGGTGAAAAGGGCATGCATGTTCGTCTTGCCAACGAGATCATAGATGCCTCAAAGAGCACAGGTGCTACGATCAAAAAGAAGGAAGAAACGCATCGTATGGCAGAGGCCAATAAGGCGTTCTCTCACTTCAGGTGGTAGGCTGTTTTTTGTTTCTGGCGCTTGCCTGGGTTTGGAGATTTCGCCGGCACTGCATCCATGCAATGGCAATGGGTGCAGTGTTTTGTGTACGCATGTACGGATGTTTTTTGGCTTGAAGATTCTGGAGGATTGGTTTGGCTAGAGAGATTGAATTGAAAAAGATGCGCAATATCGGGATTATGGCCCATATTGACGCCGGTAAGACGACAACGACTGAACGTATCTTGTATTATACCGGCAAAGAGCACAAGATCGGCGAAGTCCACGATGGTGCAGCCACGATGGACTGGATGGTTCAGGAGAAGGAACGTGGTATTACAATTACCAGTGCGGCTACGACATGCGCCTGGCGTGATTGCCGGATCAATATCATCGATACCCCCGGCCACGTGGACTTCACAGTTGAAGTCGAACGTTCTCTTCGTGTGCTTGATTCGGCTGTTGCGGTTTTTTGTGCCGTTGGCGGTGTCCAACCCCAGAGCGAAACGGTCTGGCGTCAGGCAAACAAGTATCGCGTTCCGCGTATGGTTTTTGTCAACAAGATGGACCGAGTGGGTGCCGACTTCAACCGTGTTGTCAAGATGATCCGTGAGCGCCTCAAGGCGACACCGGTTCCATTACAGATTCCCGTCGGGCAGGAAGATAAGTTCAAAGGCGTTATTGACCTGCTCAAGATGAAGGCGTTTATCTGGCATGGTGAAGAAAATGGAGCCAAATTCGAGGAGATCGAGATTCCGGCTGATCTGCACGAGGATGCTGTCCTTGCACGTGAGCACATGATTGAATGTGTCTGTGAAGCGGATGATGTGCTTATCGAAAAGTATCTCGAGGGAATTGAGGTTACCAACGAGGAACTTATGGAAGGCATCAGGCGCGCGACGATCGGAATGCGGATATTTCCCGTCGTGTGCGGAACGGCTTTCAAGAACAAGGGTGTTCAGCAATTGCTTGATGCTGTTGTCGAGTATCTTCCTTCTCCAATCGATATTGCTCCAGCCGAGGGGATCAACCCCAAGACGGATGCCGAAGATACCCGGCCCTCCTCGGATGATGCTCCGTTTGCGGCTCTGGCCTTCAAGATCCAGACCGATCCTTATGTCGGAAAACTCTGTTATTTCAGGGTCTATTCCGGAAAAATCACATCCGGCACCCAGGTGCTTAACTCCACCAAGGGGAGCAAGGAGCGCATCGGTCGTCTGCTTCAGATGCACTCCAACAAGCGTGAGGAGCGGGATGAGGCCTGGGCGGGCGATATCATGGCCGCTGTCGGGCTCAAAAATGTCACAACCGGCGATACTCTCTGCGATGATGCCAACCCGATCATTCTTGAATCGATGGTCTTCCCCGAGCCGGTTATCAATATCGCGATCGAGCCCAAGACAAAGAGCGATCAAGACAAGATTGGTGTGGCTCTTTCGAAGCTTGCCGAAGAAGACCCGACGTTCAGGGTTCGTGTCGATCCGGAAACAGCACAGACGATCATCGCGGGTATGGGTGAGCTGCACTTGGAAATCATCGTCGACCGTCTGTTGCGTGAGTTCAAAGTTGAAGCCAATATCGGAAAGCCCCTTGTTTCCTATCGTGAAACGATCAGGAAGTCGGTCGAGATCGAAAACAAGTACGTCAGACAGACCGGTGGTCATGGGCAGTACGGTCACGTTGTGATGACTGTCGAGCCAAACGAGACGGGCAAGGGGTTCGAGTTCGTCAACAAGATTGTTGGCGGTGTCATCCCCAAAGAGTTCATTCCGGCCATTGAAAAGGGTGTTCGTGAGGCGGTCGACAGTGGCCCCTTGGCCGGCTATCCCCTTGTTGATGTCAAGGTGACACTGACCTTCGGCTCGTATCACGATGTCGATTCGTCCGAAATGGCTTTCAAGATCTGCGCTTCTCAGGCACTCAAAGAAGGTGCCAACAAAGCCAATCCGGCCTTGCTTGAGCCGATTGCGAAGATTGAGGTTGTCACACCTGAGGACTATATGGGTGATGTCATGGGGGACCTCAACTCCCGGCGCGGGCGGATCATCGGTATGGAAGACCAGAATGGTGCAAAGGCGATTACAGCCCATGTCCCCATGAGCGATATGTTCGGGTATGCGACAGATCTTCGCTCGAAGACTCAGGGGCGCGCCAGTTACACGATGCAGTTTGACCACTATAGCGAGGTTCCAAAAAATATTTCTGACGAGATCATCGCGAAAGTGTCAGGCGGTAAATAAATAGCATTTCATGCTATAAGGTAGTTATCTTATAAAAACCGTCTAATTGCCAGGCAAAAGGACAGGAGGAAAAAGATGGCAAAAGAAAAGTTTGAGCGAACAAAGCCCCATATCAACGTGGGTACCATCGGGCATATTGACCATGGCAAGACCACATTGACGGCGGCAATCACGCTCGTGAGCAACGCTGTCGGTCTTACCAAAAGTGCTCGCAAGTTTGACGAGATCGACAATGCTCCCGAAGAGAAGGCGCGTGGTATCACAATCAATACCTCGCACGTCGAGTATGAGTCAAAAGAGCGACATTATGCTCACGTTGATTGCCCCGGCCACGCTGACTATGTCAAGAACATGATCACCGGTGCTGCGCAGATGGACGGAGCCGTTCTGGTTGTGTCTGCAGCCGACGGGCTTATGCCCCAGACACGTGAGCACGTTCTGCTCGCCCGTCAGGTTGGAGTTCCGAAGATCGTTGTGTTCCTCAACAAGTGCGACCTTGTTGATGACGCAGAGCTGATTGACATCGCCGAGATGGAAGTCCGCGATCTTCTCTCCAAATATGAATTCCCCGGAGACACGACTCCCTTTGTTCGTGGTTCTGCCCGTGCAGCGATGGAGAATCCCTCCGATGCAGCAGCACAGAAGTGCATTCTTGAGCTCCTCGATATCATGGATACCTATTTTCCGGTTCCCGAGCGTGCTGTTGACAAGCCCTTCCTGATGCCGATCGAAGATGTCTTCTCGATCACAGGACGCGGAACCGTTGTGACCGGTCGTATCGAGCGCGGTATCATCAAAGTCGGTGACAAGGCCGAGATCGTTGGAATCAGCGATACAAAAGACACAACTGTTACCGGTGTCGAGATGTTCCGCAAGCTGCTTGATGAGGGTCGCGCTGGAGACAATGTCGGTTGTCTTCTCCGTGGTATCGACAAGGAAGCCGTCGAGCGCGGACAGGTTCTTGCTGCTCCGAAGTCGATCACCCCCCACAAAAAGTTCAAGGCCCAGGTCTATGTTCTGACCAAGGCTGAGGGTGGACGGCATACGCCTTTCTTCGGAAACTACCGTCCCCAGTTCTATTTCCGCACGACTGACGTGACCGGCGTTATCCAGCTTCCCGCTGGAACCGAGATGTGCATGCCCGGTGACCATATCGAGATGGATGTCGAGCTGATCACCACGATCGCCATGGAAGACGGACTTCGCTTTGCCATACGTGAGGGTGGGCGCACTGTTGGTGCCGGATCGGTTACGAAGATTATCGAGTAAGGTTTGACTCTTGAGCCGGGTGGGCCGACCAGACGGCCGGTCTGCCCGGCATTTTTTATCTCTGTGTTTTGTGTATCCATGAAAGGAAGCAAGTATGGCCAAGTCGAAGATTCGGGTGCGCCTGCGCTCGTTCGACAGCAAGCTGATTGATCAGTCGGCAGAGTCGATCGTTAATTCAGTAAAACGCACCGGTGCAGTCATCTGCGGTCCGGTTCCACTGCCCACGCGAATTCGCAAGTACACGGTCTTGCGGTCGCCGCACGTCAACAAGAAATCTCGCGAACAGTTCGAGATGCGCATTCATAAGAGGCTCATTGATATCAGCGAGCCCTCAAAAGACACCATAGAGGCCCTCGAGAAGCTTGAACTTCCCGCAGGTGTTGAAGTCGATCTCAAAATCGGCTAAAAAGGGCTCAAGTCAGGCGAAAAAATTTGAATTTTTCTCAGGATTGAGTATATTTCGTCAGCCTGACTACAACGGGTACCTGTCCGGCAGCAAGCAACGCTGGACTGAATCCTGATGGCAAGCATGTAAACAGGTTTTGCAAAAAAAAGGGCGACCTGGCCGTTTCCCGGACGGGTCTCTTTACTTTAGAAAAAGGTATACAGTGATGGCACTAGGATTGATTGGCAAGAAGGTTGGCATGACGCAGATCTTCGATGAGAATGGACTCGTCGTGCCCGTGACTGTCATCCAGGCGGGCCCATGTCCGGTTGTGCAGCGCAAGACGTCTGAGTTGACTGATCGTGTCAAAAAGGTCAAACTCAAAAACGGAACTGTGCTTGAGGTCAAGGTTCGTAGGACCGAGGGTTACGATGCTGCGAAACTCGGCTTCGGTGACAAGACAAAAAATGTCAGCAAGCCTGAGCAGGGTCTGGCTCGGGATGGAAGCAAGCCGCAGAAGGTGATGCGTGAGTTTCGTCTCGCTGATGGCGAAACGGCTGAAACCGGAAGTGTTCTCCGGGTAGACTTCTTCCAGGATGCCGGATATGTCGATATAACCGGTATTTCAAAGGGGCATGGTTTCCAGGGTGTGATCAAGAGACATCATTTCTCTGCCGGCCCCAAATCCCACGGATCGAACTCTGTCCGCGCTCCCGGTTCGATTGGTATGAACAGCTATCCTGCCAAGGTTTTCAAGGGCAAGAAGATGCCTGGGCATATGGGTGATGAGCGCGTGACAATGCAAAACCTCAAGGTTGTAAACATTGATCTTGAAAAAAATCTGATTCTTGTTAAAGGATCTGTTCCCGGCAGCAAGAATTCCCTTCTCCTCATCAAAAAATCCGTGAAGAAGGGGGCGGCGAAGAAATGAAACTTGAATGTTATTCCCTTAAAAACGGCTCATCGGCAGGAAGTGTTGAAGTCAGCGACGGAATTTTCGGTTCGAACGTGAACGATCATCTTGTCTATGAGGCTGTCCGGGCCGAACTGGCAAATGCTCGCCAGGGCACTGCGATGGCGAAGGCCCGCTCTGAAGTCAGCGGAAGTCGAAGCAAGCTCTATCGGCAAAAAGGGACTGGTCGTGCCCGTGCCGGGTATTCCCAGTCACCGACAAGAGTCGGGGGGGGTGTTGCTTTCGGACCTCGGCCTCGTGATTATAGGATCCGCCTTTCAAAGAAGGTTCGTCAGGCAGCAATGGTCTCCCTTCTTTCGCTCAAGGTTTCCCAGGGCCTTGTCCGGGTTATCGAAGATTTTGAGAGTGAAACCGGCAAGACAAAAGACATGAATCTCATGCTTACCGGCCTGACAAAATCCCGGCGGGTTGTCATTATTGCCAACAAGCTCGGGGACAAAACGAAGCGTGCAATCCGCAATATTCCGTGGGTGCGATGCTATGATAGTGCTCGCCTTGTCTACAAGGATCTTTTTTATGCAAAGGAAATCCTTGTCACAAAGTCAGCGGTCGCTGATATCGAGTCACATTATGCTGGCGCTGTGAAGGGTGAATGATCATGAACAAGACTGATCTGCAAAATCTGATCGTCCGTCCGGTTGTTACCGAAAAGGCAACAGATCTCAAGGATGATTCGAAGTTTGTGTTTGAAGTGAGTGTCAAGGCGAACAAGACACAGATTGTCGCTGCTCTTTCGGATCTTTATCCTGAAGTCGAGATCCTGAAATGCAATGTCATCAATGTTCGCGGAAAGAAAAAGCGGGTCCGATACCATCAAGGATTTACACCCGCATACAAAAAAGCAATCGTCACACTCAAGAAGGGTCAGAAGTTCCCCTTCTTCGAGGGTGTCTGATTCACGAAAAGGAAGGCATGAGTCGTGGGCATCAGGATTCTTAAACCGACTACACCCGGCCAGCGCGGAATGAGTGTCTCCACGTTTGAGGAGATTACAAGCGACAGGCCACATAAGCCACTCGTAAAAGGCAAGAAACGGATCTCAGGGCGCAATACGTATGGGCGCGTGACCATGCGCCGACGTGGTGGTGGGCATAAGAGACGGTATCGTGAAATCGATTTCAGGCGCGACAAACACGGAGTTCCCGGGACGATTGTCACCATCGAGTATGACCCGAACCGCTCTGCACGTATCGCACTGGTTTCATACCGTGACGGAGACAAACGATACATCCTCTGGGCTGACGGTCTCCAGGTCGGAGCCGAGGTTATGTCCGGTGATGCTGCCCGCATTTCTGTGGGAAATGCGCTTCCTCTCAAGAGTATTCCGATTGGAACCACTGTTCATAATATTGAAATGACCAAAGGTCGTGGCGGCCAGATCGTCCGATCAGCAGGAACGGGTGCACAGCTTCTTGCAAGGGATGGAGATTATTGCACGCTCCGGCTTCCATCGGGAGAAGTTCGCTTGATTCATCATGATTGCATGGCCACAATCGGTCAGGTCGGCAATCTTGATCATATGAATGTTGACCTTGGTAAGGCTGGTCGATCACGATGGTTGGGGCGGCGCCCGAAAGTCAGAGGCGTTGTCATGAATCCTCATGACCATCCGCATGGTGGTGGTGAAGGAAAGACTTCGGGAGGTCGTCATCCTGTTACGCCTTGGGGTATCCCGACAAAGGGTTATCGTACGAGAAGCAAAAAGAAGCCGAGCGGGCGTTTCATTGTCAAGTCGCGCCATAGCAAGAAGTAAATCAAGAGGATAGGGATATATGTCGAGATCACTGAAAAAAGGACCCTTTGTCAGCAAAAAACTCTATGAGCGGATTGTTGAGATGAATACATCGGGGCAGAAGAAGCCACTCAAAACCTGGTCAAGATGCTCCACAATTTTCCCTGAGATGGTTGGTCATACCATCAATGTTCACAATGGGAAAACCTTTATTCCTGTTTACGTTACAGAAAACCTTGTCGGGCACAAGCTGGGCGAATTTTCGCTTACGAGAACCTTCCGTGGCCATGCCGGTGACAAGAAGGCCAAGAAAAAGTAGGAGTCCCGAAAATGGAAAGTAAGGCAATTGCCCGGTATATCCGCCGCTCGCCCAAGAAGATCCGCTTTATCGCCAATGAAGTCCGAAGCATGATTGTTTCAGATGCAGTGGCATACCTTGAGCATCTTCCGAACATGGGTGCAGGTAATTTGCGCAGAGTCATTCTGTCGGCCAGCGCAAATGCTTCAGTCAAGAATCCCGACGTCAGTACGGATGACCTCTTCATCAAGGAAGTTTTTGTTGATCCGGGTCCAGTCTTGAAAAGGGTTCGACCAAGGGTTCGAGGACGCGCAGATCGTGTGCTCAAGAGAACATCGCATATTACGGTCGTCCTCTCTGACGAGATGAAGAAGAAAGGCTGAAACGGAGACAATCATGGGACAGAAAGTCAATCCTACAGGACTGCGTCTTGGTGTGCATAAAACTTGGGATTCCAAGTGGTTTGCATCCAAGCGAGAGTATGCCAATACCCTTCATGAGGATTTGAAGATTCGGGAATATATTTTCAAAGGATTGAAGGATAAAGATGGTAAATCCATCAGTGATGCCGATATCTCGCGGGTCGAGATCATCCGCTATCCTGGCAAGGTTTCCGTCAATATCTATACAGCTCGGCCGGGTGTGCTTATCGGTTCAAAAGGGTCGAATATCGAGGTAATCGAGAATCAGATCAAGAAGTTCTCTGACAAAACGGTACACATCAGTATCAAGGAGATCACAAATCCTGATATCAATGCCCGTGTCATTGCCCTGAACATCGGTCGCCAGATCATCGGCAGACGTTCGTACAAGAATGCCATGAAGAGGGCCATTCAACGTGCCATGGAGTCGGGGAGCGGGGCCCAGGGCGTCAAGATCATGTGCTCGGGACGCCTGGGTGGAGCCGAAATGAAGCGCACTGAGCTTTACAAGGAAGGGCGTGTTCCTCTTCACACACTTCGTGCGGATATCGATTATGCCCACGAGGACGTCGTCACGACCTACGGTGTTATTGGAATCAAGGTTTGGGTGTATAAGGGTGATATTTACGAACGAGGCCCTGCTCTTGATTCCGGATCACTCCTTGTCAAAAAGAACAAGAATTAACAGGCGGAAGAAAGGCGGAGCTGTTGTATGTTGATGCCCAAGCGGACAAAATTCAGAAAGCAAATGCGCAACGTCATGAAGGGCGCTGCCAAGCGCGGAACTGATCTTCATTTCGGAGACTATGGCCTTTCGACTCTTGATACAGCATGGATTACAGCAAGGCAGATTGAAGCCGCTCGTGTTGCCATCATGCGTCATATCAAGCGCAAGGGGAAGGTCTGGATCAATATCTTTCCCGACAAGCCATATACCAAGAAACCTGCGGAAACACGCCAGGGTAAGGGTAAGGGCGGTGTAGAAGGCTGGGTTGCGCCCGTCAAACCCGGGAGGATCATGTTCGAACTCTCAGGTGTAGAAGAAGAGCTTGCCCGTGAGGCTATGAGACTCGCGTCCCATAAACTCCCGGTCAGGACGAAGTTTGTCAGTCGCGATCTCGCGATTTGATGCAGGAGCCATAACAGATGAAAAACGATTTCAGTAATCTCAAGGTCAGTGAACTGGAAAAGGTTCATGATGATCTTATCCAGGAACTTCGGGATCTGCGTTTTCGCGAGGTTGTTGGCGAACTCAATAACCCGGTAAAGAAGCGGACACTGAGACGGTCGATAGCACGGGCCAAAACACTCCTCCAAGAGTACAGTGTCGGCAAAAGAAAGCCGAACGAGGGTTGAAGATGGAACAGAATACCATATCCCACAAAAAAATCCTGACTGGTGTTGTCGTCAGTGAAAAAATGGACAAGACCATTGTTGTCAAAGTGGAAGAGCTTTCACGGCATCCGCTCTACGGAAAGATTGTCCGCAGGAGCAAAAAGGTCAAAGCTCATGACGAGAAAAATGACTGCCATGTCAACGATACCGTCCGTGTCATCGAGTGTCGGCCTCTTTCCAAGGAGAAGTGCTGGCGTTTGCTTGAAGTTGTTGAACGCGCTAAATAAGTGACACTTCTGACAAGTACAAGAGAAAGGCTAAGCCATGATTCAAACAGAGACATTCCTTGATGTAGCCGACAATACCGGAGCTCGCAAGATACAGTGCATCAAGGTTCTTGGCGGGAGCAAACGCAAATATGCTTATGTCGGTGATCTTATCAAAGCCGCCGTCAAAGACGCACTTCCCAACGGAACAGTCAAAAAGGGAGATGTTGTCCTTGCAGTTGTTGTTCGGACAAAAAAAGAGTACCGTCGTGCGGATGGATCAACGATCGGTTTTGATTGCAATTCAGCGGTTATCATTGATAACCAAAAGAACCCCCGGGGAACACGCATCTTTGGACCGGTTGCCCGTGAGCTGAGAGACAGGGATTTTATGAAGATCATCTCCCTGGCTCCTGAAGTGATCTGAAGAGGAGAAGAGAGATGACGAGCAATGATACGTCTCGTGTCAAAACACGGCTGAAAAAGGGCGATATTGTCCAGGTCATCAGTGGACGAGAGAAGGGCAAATCCGGCAAGATTATTCATATCGATCTCGACAAGGGTCGTGTCATTGTCGAGAAACTCAATCTTGTGAAAAAGACCAAGCGAGCAACACAGGAGAACCAGAAAGGTGGCATCATCGAAATCGAGGCCCCAATCCACATCTCGAACGTGATGCTTCTTGATACAAAGACAAACAAACCTACCCGTGTTGGAATGCGCATTGAAGATGGAAAGAAAGTGCGCTTTGCCAAAAAAAGTGGCAAGGTTGTTTGACGAAAGGGTATTGTAAATAATGGAACCGCGCTACAAGACAAAGTACAAGAACGAAATCGTTCCCTCTCTCATGAAGGATTTGGGATGCTCCTCCGTCATGGCTGTCCCGAAGCTTCTCAAAATCACCATCAACATGGGTGTCGGTGAGGCAGTCGAAAATAAGAATGAAGTAGAGTCAGCCGCAAACGATCTGACAGCTCTGACAGGTCAGCGTGTGATCAAGACCTATGCACGCAAATCCATTTCCAATTTCAAAATCCGTGAGGGTATGGCCATCGGTGCCAAGGTGACCCTTCGTGGCAACAGAATGTATGAATTTCTCGACAGGCTCCTGAATGTCTCGCTGCCTCG
>DAIREN010000001.1:31002-54663 GCA_036795535.1 Spirochaetota bacterium | reverse complement strand
TGCGATGCTTTCAACTTCCTGACCATTTCCCAAGGGACCGGACCGGAAGCCGGATCAAAGAGGACCAGGCTGGCCTGTTCGGAAAACCCGGGATCGAGAACCAATTCTTTGAAGTGTTTTTCGTCAAGAATCTGGTAGAGGTCTTCAAACTGCGTCAGAGCCCGTTCGAGGGCCTTGGTATAGGCTGGATTCTCCGACAATGCCAGAATTGGTTTCATGCTCCGCTCCGCGCTGTTCCGGTCTTGACCGATGATACCACGCCGTCCATTCCGGAGGCAAGCCGGGATTGCACAACGCTCCCGAGTCTTCATTCGGTCCGCCCGAGCCGATGCCAGATAGAAGGGGAGCTACCCATTTTCAACATTTAGCGAGACATGGCCGTTTTTTGTACGAAATAGATTGGGAGTATACAAAAACTCATTGTTTTACAAGGAGACAGGAGTGCAGCAACGTAGTTTTATTTTGCATTGGTAAAGAGACGGGCAAGAAGGTATTTGTGTGATTTGGAAAGTTTTGCATTATAGGTGAAGCCAACAACGAGATTAGCCACAGTGAATAAAAAGGTAAAGACAGTCAAAACAAGAAGGATCGCGACTTCATCCGATGAGACATAATCACCAGCTTGTTCGGAGAGGATGTATAAAGGTATGGCTACAATGGAAGTCAGGATAAAGATGATTTCCGTGATGATGCCGAGCGAACTGAGGCCATTTGACGGGGTTTCTCCAAAGGACGCGTACTCCTTAGTCAGAGACTGGACAACCTTGACAACAGTGATGAATCCCCATACCAAATTGAAGACAGGAATGAAGTTTAAAAAAACAAGGCCAGGGGACATGGTTCTGTTTTCGGGTTTACAGCGTTTGAGAGCGTCGTTGGAATTGATCAGGATGAGGATAAACATGATACCTGTAGCGATTGCCGTAAAATTTGTCAGTATTGCAAGCGCAAGAAATGCCTCTTCCATGGCAAAATCTCCTTATGAGAAATAATATTAGTTGAAATATAAGTAAGAAAGAGGAGAGAAGATAAAAAAACAGCCTGTGCGGGCTGTTTTTTGACTGAGCGGGTGATGGGAATCGAACCCACGTTTTAAGCTTGGGAAGCTCACATTCTACCATTGAATTACACCCGCAAATACCAACGCTACAAAGATACTCATGCCATGCGGCCCGGCAAGTGTTTTTTTGGTTTTCGCCAATTGCAAGCTATAAGCCGATGGCAATATTCCGGATCCAGTTTGCCAGGATGATCAGGATAATGACGATAAAAACCGGCTTTGGCCAAGGGCGAGTAAGCCAACTCAAGAATCTGGAATCCCGTCGCCAGAGACCTAATCCGAGACCGCCGATCACAACACTTCCTGCAAGCAGGAAGGGCAATGCCAAAATGTTATTTTGAAAATAATGCTCAGCATCAAGATGGATAAGGGCCATTGTTGCCCGGGACATCCCGCACCCGGGGCAGGGTATCCCCGTAATGTTTTTAAAAAGACAGAGCGTGGTCTTGGAGCCTTGTTGATCCATGGCAAAAACGATAAAAAACCCCCCGATCATAGTAAAGATGATCAAGAGGCTTTTTGTTTTCCAGCTCATAGGAACGATCAGCCAGCAACCATCATGAATTTCATGAAGTTGGCCTTTCGGGTAAGTCCAGAGATGGTAAACCAGTCGATAATTGTCCAAATCCCGAGACCACCGCAGGTCAGGAGTTTTCCAACACCTGCACCAGTTTGCCCGATCATAAAGCGATCAACTCCCCACCCACCTAAAAACAACGATACAATGAGAATGGTCGTTGGATTTTTGAAATTCTGCATCTGGAGCATGGTCATCTTGCTGTCATCCATGGCACGAAGCTTGTCCTGGAGAGTCGGAATGGACTCCGGGGGGAAGTACGAGCCGTAGGTCATCATAAACATGTCTACTTTACTGCTGTCCATAGAATGAAAATCCTTTTTGTGTATTTCGCACCCTTCTTGTGGAGGGGAAACGACCTTAAAACATCGATTTTTTGGGAGATGACAGACCCTTGATGCCGGCTACCAGGCAGAGAATCCCGCCAGTCAGGTAGGCGAGGGCGCTCAGGATGAAAAAGACAAAGGTCAAATGGAAATAATTACCAATAACCTCCAATGAGCCAAGAACAACATTGAGGCCAAATCCGATTGAGATTCCTTTTGCAAAAATGCCGATTGTTCCCAAGATCACGCCAAATATGACAACGAGAATTCCGGCAATAAGCGAAAGAATTGAAGCGACCTGACCCTGTTTTGTTACGTTCATGATCAAGGCAACGATCCCGAGGATACCTGATAACAAGACTCCAAGGTTGAGCGTGATCTGGCCGAAGAATAGTCCACCAAGAACCACGAGAAACAGTGACGCGATCAAGAGGATCGAACCAATCAATCCGAGAACATCTACTTTGTTTTCTGAAGAGGAAACTCCAAACTGTTGCATATCATGTACCTCACCTTTAATATAGTTACAATTCCCGATTATAGAGAATTGTTTTTACAATGTCAATTAAATCTTGATATTATAACATGGTTTTTAAAATTAGTCGGAACAGACTCATGTGAAATCTCAAGTGATGCATCTCCCAAGGCATAATCCATGGGATGAACTTCATAAACCATGAAAAGATCTTTGGAATAGCACGGAAGCATCACCGACGTATCACTTGAATCATGATTAACCTGCAACCATCATGAATCGCAAAAAGTTGTACTTTTTGGTCATGTTTGAAATGGTAAACCAGTCAACAATAGTCCAAATCCCGAGACCGCCGCAGGTCAGGAGTTTTCCGATTCCGGCTCCTGTCTGACCGAGCATGAAGCGATCGATGCCAAGACCACCGGCAAAAAGGGAGATAAGGAGCATGGTCGTCGGGTTTCTGAAATTTTGCATATGAAGCATGGTCATTTTACTGTCGTCCATCGCTTTGAGTTTGTCTTGGATCGTTGTGATGGATTCTGGTGGAAAATATGAACCATAGGTCATCATGAACATGTCGACTTTGTTGCTTTCCATTGTACAGCCTTCCTTGTGTGATTTATATAACCACCAGATGATGGTTATACTGACAACGCATTGTACTACAGAGCCAGAAAAAAATTCAATGATTTGTGACGGTTTTTGTAATCTCTTCGAGTACGTGAACAACTCACGATCTAGAGCTGTTTCCCCCCCCACCTCCCACGGTTCCTGTTGTACGCACATTCGCCGCCGAGCCGGCCATGCCAGGGGCAGCATCCTGTTCACCAAAAAATCCTTACAACATGTCGCGCTCGAGCGCCCGGATGACCCGGTCGGATCTGATCAGCATGGCGTTGGGACAGCCGACAACATTGCAAAAGGCCACAGAATCATCGATGGAGAGCGCGCTGCTACAATAGAGTACGCACATATCCCCGGTGTGACAGCGATCGCACTGGGCGAGGACAGGGAGTGGTGTGCCGCAGACCGGGCAGGTCAGAGCAACCCGTTCACCCCGCACCAGGTCTCCCTCGATGACTTTTTTAGCCAGATCCTCGAGTCTCGGCGAGATGAGAACCTTTCCCGTCTCTCCATTGGGACGCCTGAACGAGAGCACGATCCCGGGCCCGCCGGCGAGGTTTCCATCCCTGTCAAGCAGGTTGTGTCCCTTGGGACAAAAGGCCGCCTCCAGAGACAGTGTCTCCCGGTTTTCCGGTGTCGATTCGAGTTTCTCGACGCGCTCCGGAAGGCGCCACATCCCGAACTCCGTAAATCGTGTATCCATTATTTCATCTGCTCCTGATATTCCTTGTTGGCCTGCTCCCAGGTCTTGAGGAGCTCGGCAGCCAGTTCGCCATAGGTTTTTTTCCCTGAGGCTGTGTCCACCCAGGAGTCGCTGTAGTCCTTGAGCTTGGCAATCTGCTCGGCGGCCAGCGCGGCATTTCCCCGGGCAAGCGAGCAGTTGACCAGACCAAGCAGGGCCTTGGCCCCGGTCCGTCCGTGTTCGCTGCATCCCTGATACTCAGCGATGGTGGCTGTGGGATAATCCTGGAGCAGGCGGGTAAAGATGGACTCGGCCTGGGCGATGGCGTTTTGATTGAGCGCCAGGATCGCGATATTGCATAATGCATCATCGGCCAGATTCCCCTGGGGATCACTGTCAAAGACAGCGGTAAAAGCTTTTTCGGCTTGGGTGGATTTTCCCGAAGCGGCCAACTGCAGAGCTTCGAGGAAACGTTTTTGCAGGTCTTCCATAATTGTGCAATCCCTCCTTGAACGTAGTGCATATACACCATTCTACCCCGGGAAGACTCCGGGAGCAATCCCGGAATGACGAGGACTTCGCAAGGCTTGTACGCCGAAATTTGGCTAGATTTAGGCAGATCAAACGGGATCGGAGTGTATCCATGTCCGGCCAAGTGCCTGCTGTCGGTTTCAAGATGTTTATGGAACGTCACCAGGATGTTGTGCTCCAGACGCACGACTATCCCGATCCGGACGCCATCGCGGCGGCCTACGGCTTGTCCGTCCTGATCAGCACGCTGGGCGGGTCTGCCGTGATTTGTCATACGGGCGCGATCACCCGGGCCATTACCCAGGAAATGATCAGCATCCTCCAGATTCCCATCCTGCCGGCGGTCCTTGCCCCGGGCCGGGAAAACTCGATCATTGTCGTCGATGGCCGGATCCGGAACGACAATGTGACCAAATTTCCCGGCAAGTACATCGGTGAAATCGATCATCATCCGGGCGAAATCGACCCTGACGGTGATTCCTGGCACGACGTCCGCCCCCATTACGGGTCAACCTCTTCCATAGTCGGAGAATACTGGCGCGATCTTGGACTTCCCATCCCCCGTGAGGTGGCAACAGCACTCGCCATCGGGTTGAACACGGATACCCAGCGGCTCCTGCGGGGGGTCACGGGCGAAGACATCGAGATCTATGCCTGGCTCTTCCGGCATGCCGACCGTGAATACCTCCAATACGTCCTCAACAACAATATCGAGCGGGCCGACTTCGCCTGGTTCAGCAAGGCCATCGCCAATCTCGAAGTGCAGGACCGTTTCGGAATGACCGACCTGGGCGAGATGGACAACCCGGCACTTTTGGCCATCATCTGTGATTTTCTGCTGACCGCTCGCGAGATCAACGTCATGTTGACACTTGCCCAGTCAGGAGGACGCGTCCTCCTCTCGATGCGCAGTGAAAGCCCATCCCATGCGGCCGACCGGATTGTGCAACAGATCACCACCGGGATCGGGAGCGGAGGGGGACACCGGAGCATGGCCGCCGGATCCTGCCAATTCAGCGACAACAGTCCGCCCGAATTTGTCAAACGCCTGATCCGTGAACGGTTTTTCGGTGCTGCCCGTTTTACCGCCCACCCATGACAAATCCCTGACCGGGAGTATACTCAAAGCAGGACCAGTTCCGGCCCACCGGAGGGGATATCATGAAACTATCTGGCGCCTTGAGGACATTGCTGGAGTTCAAGAAACACGCGCTTGACGTTTTTCTTGCACTGGGCAACCATGCCGATCCGGATGTCGCCCTCTCAATCACCGACCTTGTCGAGGAAGAACGTGAAATCCTGGCCGGAATCAAGACCTGCATAGACCGGCATGGAACCGGAACACCTGAGGCAAATAAAGAAACACTGGACGGTCTTCTTTCCATGGAATACTTCAGGGAGCATGCCAGTCAAACAAGGCTCGCTGACCGGGACGCTGCGCTCGATCTTGCCATCCAGTTCGAAAAAGATGCCCTCCTCCTGTTTACCGAGATCTGGACGCTCTGCCCCGGCGAGGAATGTCACACAGAACTCCAGATACTGATCACCATGGAAAAAAAACACCTGCTGCGCCTGCTTGACATGAGGAAAAGCACACGAGTGGAGCAGTACAGCCGCTAACCGGCGTGTCGGCTGAAACAGCCGAATCGAAACGATGCGAGGAATACGGGACCGGGGAACCGGTTAAAACTCGCCCCCGTTCTCCTCGATGTATTTTTTTTGGGCTTCGGAGAGCTTGGCGGCCAAAAATCGTGCCCCGCGGACTTGGGCTCCGGCGATGATGGCGCCGCTCAAGTCGGCTTCCAAAAAATTGGCGCCCCGCATATCCGCATACGCCAGATTGGCATCTTTAAGATTTGCACCGTTGAGAAAGGCGCCTTTGAGATTGGCGTAGCTGAGGTTGGCCTTTGCGAGATTGGCCCTGATCAGATTGGCTTCACGGAAACAAGCCATCTCGAGATTCATGCCTGAGAGATCGGCGCCCGAGAGATCAAAAAAATTGTAGGTTTTGTTCTCGTTTCCAGCCTTGACTTCGTTGTACTGTTTCTGATCGTAGCCGGCCAGGGTAAAAGCCGTAAGAACGATGCTGCAGACAAGACAGCCCCACCGAATGATTCCTTTCATGTATCCCCCCTTGCGCTCTTGTTTCCCTCACAAGGAGTATGACCCCGAAGGCATCCCTGTGTCAACACGCTCCAATTCCCGGTTTTCATCGGCCATTGATAACAATATTGCAAATATTTTGCGCCTGCCCCCGCATGCAATCACCCTGCCGTCCGGCCTTTCGGGGATTGAAAATGCCTCCGGACGGGATATACTGGATGCAAGTTGCACGAACTGAGCCAGGAGGCGGTGAATATGCCGGATATGCAGATACTTGGGCCAATCATTGGCGTTGCCTTTGCGGTCATCATGATCTTTGTCGGAATCATCGTCGCAAAAAAAGCCGGCGGCGGCGGATACATGAAAAAGATTCATGACAAGTACGCCGCACTGGCGGCCAGCCTTGGAGTACCACCGCCCCAACAGCAAAACGGGGGGTACCCCGTCCTCCGGCTGACCACCGAATCCGGGGCCAACATCTCGATCCGGCCTGCCACCTATTACAGCAGCCAGAGTTCCACCGGCTTTTCCAATATCAACCCGAGATTATTGGAAAATCCCTACGAATACGAGGCGAAGAGCGATGCCGACCGGGGAAAAGAGGCGGCAACCCAGCAGGTCATGTCTTCCGTTCTCTCGATGGCCGGCCGCAGTTCAAGCTACCGGGCCCGCCACATGCGGACACAGGCCTCCCAGATCACCGAGGTGACACTCTCGCTTCCCTCGCGATTCCAGGATTCACGGCTTCTCCTGACCCCGGAGACCCTGATGGGCGGGATGACAACGATGGGAGAATTCGCTGTTGGTGATCCCGCCTTCGACAAAGCCTTCAAAGTCCGGGGGGCTTCCGAATCACAGGTCCTCTCGCTCCTGACCCCCGAAGTCAGGCAGGCCCTGCTCGCCTTTGTCAACAAGCATGGCAAGATCCAGGTCCATGACAGGGCAGTTCTCTGGGTCCATCACGGGATGGATACCTCGGCAGTACCGGGCGTGGTCGCCTCAATGAAAGAACTGGCCCGGGCCTTGGGTCCATACTGAGGTATTCAGGAGGTTCCGGCGCAGCCCAATCGCAAAAGCGCTCCACCGGAGGCCCCATACCCGTACGCTGGTCCTTGTCGATGCCATGGTGCCGTTTCCAAAAACGCGTTTCGCCTCACAAGGAACCCGTGTACGGAGCAGGCATTGCACGAAGATACCGGGGAACCTCCTTTGGGCCCGCCCATGTCAAGCCGGTCTCACTCTCCGGCGGGAATCACCGGGGGAGCAAGCCGTTCCACCTCGAGAACCTCGGCCAGGACGGCCGGATCGGTCCGGAAATACGCGCCTCGTCCCTGATAGAATCCGTGTGCTTCGATCAGATGGATCGTGAGATCCGTATACATGACCTGCTTGTTCAGTCTCGTGTTTTCCACAATTACGGTATTCTTCGCAAAACCGCCGCCCTGGTGCCCAAACGGGCAGGAGATTTTACCGCGCACACTGTCCGACCTGACCTCGAAATGAGGCGGAACCATGACGACCCCGCCAAACCCTTCCTCGGCAGCATCACGAAAAAACCGCATCCGGTCGACAATAGCGGCGTGGGTCAGATCCAATCGCTTGACTGACAGATCATCCTCCACGATGATTTCCCCCAGATGTCGGGTATCTGTTCCAAGAAACCCGTCGCGGCTGGTCTTTCCCGGCCCAAGACGTTTTTCGATGGCATCCTGTTCGGGACTCTGCCTCATCTCAGCCCTCCTTGGTGTTTTTTGGGGAACAGCCTCAGGCCCGCCATGGCCGACTGGCAAGCGCAATGCCGGCAAGCCATCAGCCAAAGCTGTCGTAATAGATCCTGTCCACAGGAATGCCGCATTCGTTGAGGACAGAAATGCAGGCCTTGATCATCCCCGGACTGCCGCAGAGGTAGGCCTCCACCTCGCTCCCCGTTGTCCCGAGATGTTTGCGCACAACATCCGTAATCAGACCGCTTTCCCCCTGCCAAGCGTCCTCCGGCTTGGGGGCCGAGAGCGCCGGTATGAAGGTGAATGCGGGCAGGCTCGCCTCCAGACGCTGCATCTCATCCAGGACAAAGAGATCCCGGCGGGAAACAGCCCCGAAAAAAAAGCGGCAACGCCGGGCAGCGATCTCCGGTTGGGCGTGTGCCCGGTGTTCGATGTCGGCCAGGATGGAGCGGATGGGCGCCATGCCCGAGCCACCGGCGATACAGATGATCTCGCGGGAGGTTTCCTGCAGAAAAAATTCCCCAAAGGGGCCGGTCAACGAGACACGATCCCCCTCTTTGAGATACCGGTGGACCCAGGTCGTGCAAATCCCGTTCGGGACAAGGCGGATCATGAATTCAACCAGACCGGTCTCGTGTGGCGCCGATGACATGGAATAGGCCCGGGAGACCTGTTCACTGGAAAGTTCGTATTCGGGAACGGCGAGTTGCATGAATTGCCCGGCCTTGTAGCTGATGTCGGCCGGTTCGGTCAGGCGGATTCGCACCCGCTTGATATCATGGGTCAGATCCTCGATGTACTCGACCTGGCCGGAGAACTCCTTGATGGAAAACAGCCGGGAGGGGACTTCAATCGACATGTCCCGCTTGACCTTGATCTGGCAGGAAAGACGAATCCCCTTTTCCCGGGACTCGGGCTTGATCCACGCGAGTTCGGTCGGCAGGTAGTCGCCACCCCCGGATGTCACCTTGAGGGTACACAACCCGCACGACCCGCGCCCACCGCATGCGGAGGGAATGAAGATCCCCTCCTCCTTGAGGGTTGTCAGGAGCGATTGGCCACCTTCGACATCGAGAAGCTTTTCTCCATTATTGATGTCGATCTTCATCCGACCGTAGTGGCCAATGGTCATCTCGGCGAGTACGACAAGGAAGGCCAAGCCAGTGGCGATGGCGGTGATCACTCCGACACTGACAAAAAATGTTTCCAAAGGCGACATGCCGGCTCCTTTCGAGCGTCAGTTGACCCGGATCATCCCGGAAAAGCCGATAAAAGCCAGAGCCATGATCCCGGTAATCACGAGAGAGATCCCTGCTCCCGAAAGTCCCCGGGGAACTCTTGATCTCGCCATTTTTTGACGGATCCCGGCCATGGCGACAATCGCCATGGCCCAACCCAGGCCGCCACCGGCACCATAGGCAGCCGCCTGGGGCAGCGTGTACTCCCGGATGGCGATAAAGAGGGTCGCCCCCAAAATCGCACAATTGACTGTGATCAAGGGCAAAAAGATCCCGAGCGCGGCGTAGAGTGAATCCGAGACGCGTTCGATGATCATTTCGACAAGCTGGACAAAGGCCGCGATCACGACGATGTAGACGATGTAGCGCATATAGACCAGATCAAGGGGCACGAGGATATACTGCTCGACCAGCCAGTTCAAGACGCTGGTGACAGCCATCACAAAGGTGACGGCGATCCCCAGGCCGGCCGATGCCTTGACCTCGGAAGAGACGGCCAAAAAGGAACACATCCCGAGGTAGTTGGTCAGAAGGATGTTATTGGTAAAAACCGCTGCAAGGAAAATGGAGAGGACACTGATTTCATTCATGGTTTACCGTACTCCTTCTTTGGAACGGAGCATCCGTCCCCGGACAATCCAGATCAGGATGGCCAGGACAAAGAACCCGCCAGGTGCCATCACCATGATGTTCCAGTTGGTCCACCACTCGCCGAGAACCCGTACCCCGAAGATCGAGCCTGACCCAAGGAGTTCCCGGACAAAAGCGACGGCCAGGAGAACCCAGGTGTAGCCCAAGCCGTTGGCAATCCCGTCTGCCATGGAGATCAGCGGTTTGTTGGCCAGGGCAAAGGCCTCCGCCCGGCCCATCACGATGCAGTTGGTGATGATCAGCCCGACGTAGGCACCGAGGGCCTTGGAGATTTCCGGGAGCGTTGCCTTGATGATGATGTCAAACACGATCACCCAGCTCGCGATGACCAGGGTTTCCACAATCATCCGGATTCTTCCCGGGATCAGGGAGCGCAGGAGCGAGACTGAAAAATTGGACAGGCCAGTTGTAAAAACCAGCCCGATACACATCACCAGCGTGTTTTCGAAAACATTGGTCACGGCCAGTGTCGAGCAGATTCCGAGGACCTGCACGAAGACCGGATTGTTGGCAAAGAGTCCGTCAAAAATGACCCGGCCCATCCGTGGTTTGGCGAGTGTCATGGTCCGGCCTCCTCTTTCCGTGGAATACCGCCGGGGTTCTTGTTGGTTGCGGAATGAGCGTCATACAAAAAGACGGCGTTGGACAGGTCAGCATCCGTGCGCGCAATGGCCGCAATATCCCCCGGAGCATTGGAAAGAACCGTGTTGAGCATGGAACGGACACCGTCGATCGTTGCGGTTGCCCCCGTGATCCCGTCAAATTCGGTCGCCAGAGATGAGGCCGTTTTTTCGGGACGCGCCGTCAGGGGACCGGTCTTCCCCGAGAACTGTTTGCCAAACCAAGGCTCATCGATTCTCGCGCCAAGGCCCGGGGTTTCACTGTGCTCGGTGATCGCAAGACTCATCAGGTGTTTCCGGTCGGCACGGACACCGACCCAAGCCCGGATCCCGCCCCAGAGTCCCTGGCCCCGGCCCTCGAAGACAAACCCGAGGAGCTGCCGCCGACCGCTGGACGGGTCACTCGATGCGCCCTGCCTGATGCTGTAGATCGCCCTCCCTCCGGCATTGGTATAGGCCTTGACCTGGTTCGAAAAAATGGCATCCAGTGTTCGTTGATCATCGGGTACGGGCATCCGGGCTGCGGCCAGGAGGGCCCGTTTTGAAGCCAGCGTCTGGTTGACCCTGATCCGGTCACGACTGGCAAGATAGACACCGGTCAGGATCGAGATACAGAAAACCGAAATGGCAAACATGAAAAAGACCGTGAAAATCCGTTCGCGTCGTTTGCTGGAGAATTTCATGGGGTTGCTCCCGGTGCAGGTCGGGCCTTGCGGTTTTTAATCACCCAGTCAATGATCGGAGCAAACATGTTTCCGAGCAGGATGGCAAACATCATGCCTTCAGGCCAGACGGAAAAAACCCTGATCAGCACGGTACTAGCGCCAATGATGACACCATAGATCCAGCGGCCGCCATTGGTAACTGCCGCCGAAACGGGATCCGTCGCAATAAAGACGATGCCGAACAGGACCCCGCCCGCCGTCAGACCGACAAGCGGATCGGGAAGCAGAATCCCGGACCGGGTCGTCACTTCGGCCGCCCAGAGCGGGATCCATGTCGCCATGAATCCGACAAGACAGGGTACGATGATCCTCCAGTTGGCGGTCTTGGTCCAGATCAGGTAGATGGCAGCCAGACCGATCAGGATCGCACTCGATTCACCGAGGGAACCGGGCACTGTTCCGACAAGAAGATCGATTCGGGATGGTGCGGCCGAGGCCAGTGGCGTCGCCGAGGTAATGGCGTCCACACCGGGGGACCAGGCACCAAACCCGGCAGGGAAGAGCCCATGAGTACCGGCCGCAGCCGATGCGGCCTGGGGAAAGTTCCCCAAAAAACCGGTCAAGGGAAGAGCCCATACCCCTGTCATGGCCTGGCCAAAGCTGACATACAAAAAAGCCCGGCCAACCATGGCAGGATTGAACACGTTCCGTCCAAACCCCCCAAAGACCATTTTCCCGAAGAGGACTGCGACGATGGATCCGAGCGCGACCATCCAGAGCGGGATCGTGGGCGGGAGGGAGAGCGCAAAGATGGTTGTCGTGACAAAAACCGCCTGCGAGACCGGCTCGTGGTACGGACGAAGCATCAGTCTCTCGACAATCCAGCCGACAGTGGCAGCGATACAGACCATGGCCAGACTTTTCCAACCATAGAGCCAAATGGCTGCAAGGACGAGGGGAGAAAGTGCCAGAAGCATGCGCCGCATGGGCGCCTGTTTCATGATCCAGGGCAGGGGTTTGACAGTATCCATGCAGTCATTCTACCTGATGAACCGCGCAGATGTCAAAGGTCGCGATATCGCCGTCCGGGGGAACTGTCCGCATCCGACATACCCACTGGACTTTCGCATCCCTCAAGGATCCTCATCCCGGAATCTCTTACATCCTTCAGTGCAGACTGTCGACTGACATCCCGGGCCTCTCCCTCGGCATCAAGCGCCAAGACTTTTGCCAGGCTGTTTTTGGCCTGGTTGATCCGGCGCAGACAGGTTCGTCTCGACACTCCGAACATCCCTGCCAGTTCATCGACCCTGATGTGATCGCGATAGCGGGCAAGCAGGATCTCTCGCTCCATTGTGCTGACACATGCAAGAATCCCCAATCCGGATTCCCATCCCGGGAGAGACGCATCCGGATACTCCCGCCCGGTATCACACAGGACCGGATCGGCATCCGGGATTTCAAAGTACCTCTGTCTCCCCATGCGCCGCGCACAACGCCTGGCTGCGCGAAGGACAGCTTTTTCGAGATAAGGGACCAGCGAACCCGAGCAGTCCAGCCGGTGGATGGATCTGGTAACGGAGAGGAAGCACTCCTGGACAACATCCTCAGCCGAAAAAGCATCCAACCCGCACCCATGCGCCAACCAGATCAGCCGGCGTCTGGCACCACGACAGGCCCTCTCGAGCACCAACAACCGGTTTACATATTCTTTGTTCCGATGTTCAAACGGTTCCATACTTGAATATTTCGACTGGAAACAGGAATTTTCAACTGCCCGTTATTTTATATTCTATGTACAATTATTCCAATATTTTTCTTTTGGAAAACATCTCGTGCAGAATGATCCCGGCCGAAACCGAAACATTCAGCGAGTCAAGCCGGGGAAGCATGGGGATAGTCAGTTTCCAGTCACAGCGCTCGAGGAGAAGCCGGCGGATCCCCGCTCCCTCCGAACCCAGCACGACGACAAAGGGAGAATCAAAGGCAAACTCGCGGACAGGTTTGCCGTCGCTCCCGACAGCCGCAGCGCTCCAGAACCCCATCTCCTTGAGCCGTTCGAGAACCCGCACGAGATTGGTTTCGGTAATGACCGGAACATGGCAATCGCCACCGCACGCAGCCTTCCGTGCGACAGGTGTCATCCCGCTGGCACCATCCTTGGGGATAATGACGCAGGAAACCCCGAACTGGGCGGCGCTCCGGACAACCGCGCCAAGATTTCCCGGATCCTGGACATGATCCAGAACCAGGACCCGTGGCCACTCCCCCCGTTCAACTGCTGCCGCAAGCTCACGTTCCCAGTCCCAGTGGACAATATCCTCGGGAAGGGGCTCCAGCCGTATTTCTTCTTCCTCCGTCTCCCTGTCCTCTCTCGCCTCTACAGCAGGACGTGGAGCTTTGGGTGGCCGTGCCTGCGCGCGCCCATCCGGTACGCGCCCTGGAGCCTTCCCCTTCTGGCCAAGTTCGAGGACAAAGCCCTGGTGGACAAGTCCCGGATAAAGCTGGTCCAGTTCCCTCCTCGGCCCCGACAGACAGACGATACCGAGTTTGACGGCAAGATCCTGCATCAACTTGCCGGCACCACCTTCATTTCCACGGGCCAAGAGAAGCCGTCCGCCAACCGGCCGACGACAGGTTTTCAGATATTCAAGAACGGCGTTCTTTCCGTAAATAAGCGTTTTTTTCATGTATGCTTCTCCCAGACAGTTCCCTGGGGCGTGTCCTTGAGGATGATCCCCTTTTTGGCCAGCTCATCGCGGATGCGATCACTCTCGGCAAAATTCTTCGCCTTGCGGGCTGCATTCCGCTCGGCAATCATTGCTTCTATTTCGTCATCCAGACTTTCTCCGGAACCGAAGTCCAGGACATTCAGAACCTCGTCCAGACGCTTGAAACTCCGCAGGACGGCATCGGCGCTCTCCTTCCCCAGAGGGAAGTGTTCCCGAATCTTCGGGAGGACGGGAAACACGGCTGCCATGGCTTCGCTGATGTTGAGGTCGTCCTCAATCGCGGCCGTAAAACCGCCAAGCATGGACTCGAGGATCGCGCCCACCGCCGCAGCCTGACCGGACGGGATATTGTTTCCATCCGCATCCGGACCGGAAAAACGGGCGACATCGGCCAAAAACGTATCCAGTCTGGCAAGGGCCGCCTTGGATGCTTCAAGCCCCTGTTCGGAAAAATTCAGTGTCTTGCGGTAATGAGTGGAAATCAGAAGATAGCGGATGACCTTGGGTGACCAGCCTTTGGAGACGAGATCCCGGAAGGTAAAAAAATTCCCCTTCGATTTGGACATTTTCTCACCGTCAACCAGGAGCCAGGCACAGTGGAGCCATGTCCGGACAAAGGGCTTCCCGCTTGCGGCCTCGCTCTGCGCGATCTCGTTTTCGTGATGGGGAAACATGTTGTCAATCCCGCCGGTGTGGATGTCCATTGTCTCGCCAAGGTATTTCATGCTCATCGCCGAGCACTCAATATGCCAGCCGGGACGACCTCTCCCGAAGGGCGAGTCCCAGACAACATCGCCATCCTTGTCACTGTACCCCTTCCAGAGAACGAAATCCGAAACATGATCCTTTTCGTATTCGTCACTGTCAACCCGCCCGGAGGCCCCGGCAACCAGCCCCTCCCTGTCCAGGTGGGCCAGTTTTCCATACTCACGGTAGCGCTCGATACTGAAATACACGGAGCCTTCTTTTTGGTAGGCAAATCCCTTGTCCAGGAGATTCCGGATCAGGGAGATCATCTCGGGAACATGTTTGGTCGCCTCTGGGTAAACCGCAGCCGGGGTGATCCCCAGAGCCTTGATGTCCTCGAAAAAAGCCTGCTTGTAGACACCGGTGTACTCGTCCAGCGCCATCCCCTTGGCAATGGAGTTCCTGATCGTCTTGTCATCCACATCCGTCAGATTCATCACCTGGGTGACATCATACCCGGCAAACCGCAGAACACGATGGAGCAGATCTTCGAAGATATAGGCTCTGAAATTGCCGATGTGCGCGTAATCGTAGACAGTTGGCCCGCATGTGTACATTGTCACCTTGCCGGGGACGAGGGGCGAAAATTCTTCGACCCTGCGGGTCATTGTGTTGTACAACTGTACAGCCATGATCGTCCTCCTCTGACGCACAAACGCAGCCTGAAACCGGCATCCTCTAAAGGTACAAAAAAGTGCGCCACCGTATACCATACGGCGGCGCACCAAAGGGATTGGATCGGAGAATTATCAAAAACCCGCACTCACCTATATAGCAAGCGCCGTGCCAATCAAAATAATAATCGAAAAATTCCTATTTTATTGTAAAACTATAAGTTATAACACGCTTAGAAAGCTTAACATTATGATTTTTTGTTATATGGCCAAATTATGTACAGTTTTTTTGATCAAATTCTGGCCACTTGGCTAATTATTGGCCAATGCCGAGCCGCTTCATTTTGGAGCGCAGCGAACTGCGCCCCAACTGCAAGACCTCGGCCGCCCGACTGACATTCCCGTTACAATGCTCCAAGGCACCCTCGATCACTCTTTTTTCGATGGCATCCAGCGAGATCGGCGATTCGTAGCCTATCACAAGATGCAAGCCACCATCATCCAGCGTTCTGCATTTCTCCGGCATGTCCATCAACCCGTGTTCAAGCTGCACAAAATCCAGATCGGCCCCTTTTGCAAGAATCGTTTCCCGCTCTACCACATTTTTCAGTTCACGGATATTCCCCGGCCAAGGATACCGCTCAAGACGTTTCTTTCCCGCCTCGGTAATCCGGTACTCCCGGTGGGAGTGCGCCTGCTTCCCGATAAAATGCCGCGTCAGGAGCACGATATCCTCAACACGTTCACGCAATGGCGGAAGATGGATATTGAGGACATTGATCCGGAAATAGAGATCCTTGCGGAAACGGTGCTGGTCCACCTCTGCCTGCAAATCCTTGTTTGTCGCGCAGACGATCCGCACATCTACATCCACTTCGCCGCCACCGACCCTGTGCACGCGCCTCGTCTCGAGAAACCGGAGGAGGCTGGTCTGGAGCCGGACTTCCATGTCCCCGATCTCGTCCAAAAACACTGTCCCTCCGTTGGCCCGCTCAAAAACACCCTTTTGTTGCCGCTCAGCCCCGGTAAAAGCACCCTTCTCGTGACCAAAAAACTCGCTCTCGATCAGGGACTCGGGGATGCTGGAGCAATTGATCGGGATAAACGCTTCTTGCGAACGACGGCTGTGCATATGGACATGTCTTGCCACCAGTTCCTTGCCCGTCCCGGTCTCTCCCGTCACAAGCACGGTCACATCCGGGTTGGCCGCCGCGCGTTCGATCAGGGCACGGACATCCCGGATACTTTGTGATTCTCCGATGATGGGCAGATTTCCCGAATCACGGTACATCGTGAGTTCACTCTGCTGCCTGCGGGTTTTGAGGGATTTTTCGATCGCAAAGACCAGTTCGTCATTGTGAACCGGTTTGAGAAAATACTCTTCGGCCCCCAGCCGGATGCACTCGATAGCCGTACGCACATCCTCCATCCCGGTCATCATAATGATGGCGGTTTCGGGCCAGCGCTTGCGGATATATCCGAGCATTTCAACCCCGGAACCATCCTGCAAAAAGACATCCAGCAGGATGATATCGAAACTCTCCGCCTCCAATGCCTTCCTGGCCGCAACTGTGTCGTAGACAGCCGTCACGCTGTAATTCCGCAATCTGAGCATCTGCGCCATCTTGTCGCAGAACTCGGCCTCGTCATCCAGAATCAGAATCTTTGACATCCCTCAGCGTTTCCTTCCATCCGCATTTCCCTGATGAGTCTCCAACCCCGACCCTGCCTTCAACAAACGAAGCAAGGATGTATAATAGCGCGGCTCGATATCGGTCTCCGCCACACCGAGTGATTGCAACAGGCTCCTGACCTGCGCCTCCGCGGCAGGAATCTCCCCCTGTCCGTCCAGCAAAGCTTCGATCTCGACAAACCAGCCCAGGCCGCTCACCTCGGCCAATTCAATGTGCACACCTGGCTCGACCTCCCAGACATGTCCGCGCTTGCGCTTTTCAATCGCCACGCGGTATCCGAGGGACTGCGCAAAAGCGTGAAAGGCATCGGCCGAATCGACCGTAAACTCGACTTCGTTGTTCACCTCGACGCCGTCACGCATCCCTTTTTGCTTGATCGTCACGACATCCGGACCGGGCAGCCCGTCCCCGGCCCCGTCATTTCTCAACCGGAAAGCGGTACTTCCGGGATTGGCCACGGATTCGAAGTAGACATCCCGCTTGTCAAACGGAACGCCCCGCCCGTACCGCGCACCGAGGGCTGTTTCAATCCCTTGAGCATCCTTCACATGAGCTTTGATCTCGACTTCCCAGGCCATGTTCATGTTCCTCCTGCCAAAGACCGCGAAAGCAACACAAGAACCGAGTTTGCCCGGACCCTGAGTATCCCGCCGGCACATACCGGCTCGCCCCCGTCTGGATGGACCAGCCCCTGCGCGGTATCCACCTTGATCCACCAGCCGCCATCGGGACTCGTCGGCAAGACGCACCTCTGTGGCCGTCCGGTCGCATTGCAGAGCATGTAGATCGCCGGCTCCATTCCCTTCCCGGCCAGCATGCACCCCAGGAGGGGGATCCCGCTTTCGAACTCCGGTTTCCCCGGTTCCCTGCCATGCCACGAGATATCGGGGATCGGGCTGCCCTCTTCGGGTTGACCCGAAAAGAAGGTCTCGCGCCGCAACGACCGGAATCTCTTCCGCAAGCGGATCATGTCCCGGACAAACCTGACCTGCTCCGTTTCACGATCAGCCAGACTCCAGTCGACCCAGGAGATCTCGTTGTCCTGGCAATAGGCATTGTTGTTCCCGCCCTGGGTTCGCAAAAACTCGTCACCGGCGAGGAGCATCGGGGTTCCCTGGGAGAGCATCATGATGGCAACCGCATTTCTTGCCTGTCTCCGCCTGAGCCGCAAGACACCCGGGCGGTCGGTCGCGCCCTCCACACCGCAATTGAAGCTGATATTGTTGTTCTCCCCATCCCGGTCATCCTCGCCATTTCCAAGATTGTGCTTCCGTTCATGGCTAAAGAGATCGTTGAGGGTAAATCCGTCATGGCAGGTGATGAAATTGATGGAGTGTTGTGGCGAGCGCCCGTCATCCGCATAGAGGTCGGAACTTCCCGCAATCCGGGTGGCCAGTGCGCTGCTCGACCCGGCATCTCCACGCAAGAACCGGCGCAGATCGTCCCGATACCGGCCATTCCATTCGGCCCAGCGCCCCCAGGCCGGAAAACTCCCGACCTGATACAAACCCGCCGCATCCCAGGCCTCCGCGATGATCTTTGTCGAGGCCAGGCCAGGGTCCTGGGCGATCTCTTCGAGGACCGGCGGGTTGACCAGAACATTCCCCTGACTGTCACGACCAAGGACCGACGCAAGATCAAAACGGAATCCGTCCACATGCATCTCGGAAACCCAATAGTGGAGACAGTCCATGATCAACCGGCGCACACGGGGGTGATTGCAGTTCATCGTGTTTCCACACCCCGAATAATTCCTGTAGCCACCCTGTTCATCAAGCATGTAGTAGATATTGTTGTCCAGCCCCTTGAACGAGATCACCGGCCCGCCTGTTCCGCCTTCGCCGGTGTGGTTGAACACAACGTCCAGGATGACTTCGATCCCTGCACGATGGAGTGCACGAACCATCTCGCGGAATTCATGGACCTGCCCGCCCTGCAGGGCACTGGCTGCATAAGAGGCCTTGGGTGCAAAAAACGCACAGGTGTTATACCCCCAAAAATTCACCAGCCGCTCTCCGGTCTCGGGGTTGAGACGGACTCCGGCCTCTTCATCGAACTCGTTGACCGGCATCAGCTCGACTGCTGTCACACCCAAGCTGACAAGCCAGGGGATTTTTTCGGTCAAGCCGCGATAGGTTCCCGGTGCGACAACAGCAGCACTATGATGAACAGTGTAGCCACGAACATGGAGTTCGTAGATGACCGTTTCGGAGAGCGGTCGATTGAGCGGTCGGTCACCCTGCCAGTCAAATTCCTTTTCCGGAAGAAAACAGCGCCGGAGGTACGCACCATGGTGCGTGGCACTCCCTTCGCGAACCAGAGGCCGGCCCCAGATCGCTCCGCCCGTCAATGCCATCGCCCAGGGATCGGCCAGGACGACACTCCCGTCAAACAGCAATCCGTTTGCAGGATCCCGGGGGCCGTCCGCACGATACCCGTACCGGATATTCTCGGGCAGACCGTGAACCAGGGCATGCCAGACATCTCCGGTCCGGTTTTGAAGCGGATCAAGGGCAAGCTCGAACCAGGGTTCCTGCACCCCCGTCGTAAAAAATACGATGCTCATCGACCGGGCACCGGCAGAGACGACCGAAAAATTGATCCCGGCCTCGGTTCTGGACGCTCCAAAGGGAAATGGATGCCCGCCATACACCCGCAGGGATACTCCCGAAACCTCACAGGTACGGATCATCGTTCCTCCAGTCACGTCCCGTCGAATCACGGACCGGACTCAGTGTACCCCGAATATCTTCCGTATGGAAGAGATGAGTACACGATCGGACTGATCCTCCCCGCTCCATACACCCAAAACAAGCGTCAGATTTTCCCCGTCGACCCATGGCTTGGAGAGTGCGTACGTCCCGCTCGCACAGCCCGGATCGCTCAACCAGAGCTGCTGCCCATCACGCAAGCCGCCGTGCATCTGCAGAATCAGTCCTGCCACCGGACTGGAACCGGTCTTGCGCTTCTTCCGGCATGAAAAAAGGAATGTCCGGTCCATCTGCTTGCGGACCCGTTTTTCGTCATCACTCCCCAGGCGTACCGAAACTGTCTGACGGGCATCATCCCATGACCAGCGAGCCGTCGGAATGACATCGCGGACCCCCGTCAGGAGAATCTCAATCTCAAAACGCTCCGAGGCCCGCATCCTCAGGCCCTGCCTGTCCGTCGACCGCTCCTCCGCTGGACCCGGGCACGCCCGCCGGCCAGCAGCAGGCATTCATCACAGGCCGCCGCTACTTTTTGGCTGTGCGTAACCATGACAAGCGTCAGGGCATTTTTCTTCTGCAGAGCGATCACGAGATCCAGCACACTGGCGCCCGTTCCCTCGTCAAGGTTTCCCGTCGGCTCGTCCATCAAGACCAGGCCCGGCTTGTTGATCAACGCGCGGACGATGGCAACCCGCTGCTGTTCTCCGCCGGAGAGTTGGCCGGGGCGGTGCTCAAGCCTGGTCCCCAAGCCGATGTCAACCAGAAGCTGCCTGGCTGTCTCCCGGGCCTCCTCAAAACTCCTGCCGGCCAACAGGGCAGGCATGGCCACATTTTCTATCGCTGAAAAATCCGGGAGAAGATGGTGATACTGGAAGACAAATCCGACATGACGGTTCCTGAACCTGGCCAATTCGGTTTCGTTCATGGTCTCGATCGATGTCCCGAAAATCGTGATGCTTCCCGATGAAGCGTAATCAAGACCGCCGACAAGGTTGAGCAGTGTGCTCTTCCCGCTGCCGCTCTCTCCGATGACAGCCAGGGAACGCGCGGTATGCAATTCAAAATCGATATCGGTCAAAACAGGAAGGAGTTCGGCGGCGCTGGCATAGACTTTCGAGAGCCCCTGCACCCGGACGGCCACTTCCGCCGTCTTTTTGACTCCCCTGGATGGCGTTATTTTCACTGTGCTCATTGTCTATTCCTTGTGCAGCACTACGGTGACCTTGAGCCGGGCCGCCTGCCGCGCCGGAATCAACGAGCAGAGGGTGGTCAACAGGACGGAACCGAGGCAGATGGCAAAAACTTCCATGGCGTCAATCCGGACCGGAAACGTGCTGACGTAGTACACGTCTTCAGGGAAGAGCTTCCATGGCCGCGGCTCGGGCAGATTGGCCAATCCCGAAAAGAGGGTGTGGAAACTCGAACTGAAGGCGTTGACCACGCCTTCAATCCCGCGGAGAATGCTGTCCATGGAGGATGCAATCAGCAGTCCGGAGAGGAGACCGATCGCTGTCCCGGCAAGCCCCACCATGAAACCCTGGATCAGAAACGTGCGCATGACCGCATCCGGAGTCATCCCGATCGATTTGACAATCCCGATCTCGCGCTCTTTTTCCATGACAACCATGATCAGGGTACTGGCGATGGAAAAGGCCGCCATGGCAATCACGAAAAAGAGAACAACCCCGATCAGGGTTTTCTCCGTCACAAGAGCCTGATAGAGATTGCGGCGGAGCTGCATCCAGGTCAGTGACATATACGCGTATTCGGTCGCCTGGTTGATTTTCTCCCGATACTCACGGGCCCTGTTGAAATCATCGACCTTGATCCCGATCGCCCAGGCGACATCCCCGACGCCAAAGAGGAGCTGGGCATCCTCCAGTGACATGAAAACAAAAAACTCGTCATACTCCGAAAACCCCGAGGAAAATATACCCGCAATCTTGTACTCGATATTCAGGGGAATCATCAGAGGATCGGCATCCTGGCTGGGCGGGACAAAAAGCGAAACCCGGTCACCCACCCGGACACCGAGCAATTGGGACAAAACCTCTCCAATCACGATGTTGTTTCTGCTCTCAAGATCGAATTTGCCCTGGGGAACCGCAAATCTGGTCATAAAATCCGGATCCCGCTTGAGAAGATCCGGAACAACCCCGCGAATCTTGACCCCGCGCACACTGTTTCTCCAGCGAATCAGACCCTGCCCCTCATATTGCGGCAACGCCAGTGCCACCCCGGGAACGCGCATCACCTTTTTGATGGCTTCCCTGTAATCCGCAATTGCCCCTTCCCCTGGGGCGGTCAGGATGATATGGGATTCCTTCGAGAGAATCTTGCTCTTCATATCTTCGTGGAAACCGTTCAGCACGGAAAAAACCACGATCAACACAAGGACAGCCAGCGAGACACAGAGAACGGAAATTGTCGACACCAGAGAAATTGAGGACCGCCGCTTCCTGGCGAGAAAATACCGCAGACTCAAGAACAATTCAGGGCGCACAGAACAATTCCTTCGGGCAGACCGGTTGCACTTCCCCGTTAAGACCGGGATACTTCTCAACCGATACTTGATATGAGTTCTTTCAGTCTACCAAGGCAGGTGTATCCCTGTCAATGGGGCTGAAGGCCGCTCAAGAGAAAGATTTGACTTTCCAGCCCGGCGCTGGCACTATACTGTACAGAGTCAAATACCGATTTTGGACGCACCGTACTCTGTACCTCGGGTTTCCCGCCCGCCTTCAGACAGCCGTAGTACAGACCAGACGGGAAATCCGGTGCTCCCGGTGGAAGAACACAGGAAACGAGATATGGCGACCGCTAACCAGCCACAGCAGAGTCTGTACACAATTATCAAAGGCCGTTTCAAAGCCATCGATACAAACACGTTTGGCCTCTTCCTCATCTTCATGAACAACAATCTCAGGGTCTCCGAGAGTGTGACGATCATCGCCTCGCACTTCAGCTCGATGTACGAGACCGACCCAAAGCAGAACTGGGCCGATGTTGAAGAACGGATCATGAATCTCAAGTGGAAGGGTGAGTTTGCCACAAGCATCTCGCGGGACACCCAGACGTACGTGGAGAATGCCCTTAAAGGGATCCGGTCCGAAGAACTCTACAGTTTGATCAAGTCGAACGCCGTCAGTAAAATCGAAAATCTTCTTTCGATGATACTGGTCAAGCCTCTGGGTGACAAGAATATCCATATGGAGCTCTCCTGGGACAATGCCTCGGCCGAACAAATCCAGACCGCCAAGCAGGAGCGGGAATTGCGGGATACTTCCGATGGCTCGCAAGTAGACGACTCGTTCTCACCCCAGCAGGAACCGGATGATAAAATCAATGTGGACGACGGCTCCGTGATTCTCGAGGTCGATTTTGTCCTGGCACCTGTCTCGGGGATACCTATCTTCGAACTTCAGCCCGGCGACAGAATCATGGTCAAGATCAATCCGGCCACCAAGCGCGGAATGTATTTCATTGAACTTCTCAATGCCAAGCACGACGAAGAAATCGTCCCTGTTCCCGCAACCGTCACCGAAATCAAGCTCAACAAATCCAACGAATACATTGTCATCGTAAAAATCGGCGAAGGAATATTTGGAAAAGTCGTCGAGGCTGAACAGGTCAAGATCAAACGTTTTGATCCCAACACCGACAAAAAAACCGCAGCCAATGCCCAGCGTAATCTGGCCGCGGCCGGTTTTACCAAAGCTGAACCGGTCACCAAGCAGGACAAGGCCATCCGCAACCTCTACTGGCTGATGTATCTTGGCGGTTTCGTCGTTCTTGCGGTCATCATGGTAATAGTCGCAGCGATAATCTGACGACTACGGGTAGTCGCAGCGATAATCTGACGACTACGGGTAGTCGCAGCGATAATC
>DAIREN010000001.1:4928-30902 GCA_036795535.1 Spirochaetota bacterium | reverse complement strand
ACTACGGGTAGTCGCAGCGATAATCTGACGACTACGGGTAGTCGCAGCGATAATCTGACGACTACGGGTAGTCGCAGCGATAATCAGGGTTTTCCGGCCTGTCAGGTATCACAGAACCGTGCCATATCCGGGAAACCGGACGGTTTTTTCATTCACAGACCATGTCCTGGTCGTTTACTGAATGGTACGAGTCCATTACTCGCCGACTTCCAGAACCTTGATCGAGGCATTCTGGTCATCCTTCTCGAAATGCTTGTCAAAAATAATGACGACCTGGGTACGCCTGCCCCGCTCGATCACGAAGTAATACTCCCCCGAATTCTTGCGGACGATATCGATTCCCCGGCCATGTTGCCTGAAGATGTCGCTGATACTCCGCCCTTCAGCCAGGAGTCTCTCGACACTTTTTTGCTGCTCCAGTGTCCGCAATGACTCAAGTATCCTTGACCGAGTCAGGTTTCCGCAAAAATCGGTGATCGTGACACCGAATCTGTTCTCGTCGTGTCCGACCTCGACCTCGACCCGGACAGCATCCGGCAAAGTGACCGGAACGCCCTGCTTTTTTTCGTCCTCGTATCCATGGGCATGATAGATCGCGTTCAGGAAGAGCTCGTGCAGAACCAGATCAATCTTGAAATCGTAATCAAAATCGAAACCCCATTCCGACGCCAGCCCAAGGGTCTCTTCGATCCGCTCACGGACTTCCGTCGTCGACTTGAGTATGAATCGCTGAACAACGGCCCCGGCTTTGAGATAGTGTTCCAGTCCGAAGGCGTGGTCCTGGTAAAGCAGCTTGTCCATAAAAAACAGGAGCTCTTCCCTGGTGAAGGGACGAGCCAGGACATTCACCCGCTCATATTCGGCCAGTCTGTCAAGGTATCCCCCGATGTCCTCATCACAAAAAACCACCACCGGTATCAGAGGATGTTCGGCACGAATTCCGGAAAGAAGGTCAAAGGCCGTTTTTTCTCCCTGAACCATGTCCATCAACAGGACGGCATCATGGGGTTCAACCACCGGCAAGCCGCCACCGGTTTCGAGATAGCGTACTTCGTATCCGCTGGAAAAGAAAATTCTCTCGAAGACGCCGCGATAGAGCGGATCAGGCTCGAGGATGGCGATGCCCGCCCTGTCCGTACTCATCCACTGACCTTGTCCAGTATCTTGAGGAGTGTCTCCCTGTTCACCAAGGTCACAACCCGGGTCTGGGCAAACTTGACGGCACTTTCATTGAACGACGTATTGGCAACCATGAAAGCCTTCTCCCCGCTGTTGCCACGCATTTTTGCATACAGATCCCGGAGCGGGAACTCGCCAATCTCGCCCTTTGTTCTGACAAACCTGAATTGAAAATTGGAGTTTTGCGTCTTCGTGCTTCTGTTGGCGAGCACGTCGACACTTCCGTCCTTGTTGATCTCGGTCGCAACAATCGTATCGATTCGAACAATCTGTTTTGCAATGTCACAACAATAATTGACAAAATCCGGGAGAGTCGCCATTTCGTATTTCTTGAGCTTGTCGTTGGTATGCAACTCGCCGTAGTATCGCGCCTTGGCTTTGAAGATCTCGTCGAGTGGATCGAGAACAAGATAGGCCTTGAGTGCCTCCAGAACCTTGTCCACCTTGCGGGCCGCTTCCTGGATGGAGATGATCTCGCGGAGAGCGTCTTTCTTGACCTCTGTCGACGAAGCGAGACGGACAGCATGTTGAAAACACTCGACCGCTTTATCGTGATTCATCGACTTGTTGAGGTTGATCCCCCACTGCAAATAGATCTGAGCCCGGCTCTCGTCATTGGGTGCATGCCTCAGTGCGGCACCGAAAGCCCCGCTGGCCTTGGCGTTATTGCCCAGCTTCCCGTAAATCCGCCCCAACGAATACAGTGCCTGATGGTTGGTTGGCTGCAGAGCCGCGACTTTTTCGAGAGCACCAACCGCTGTATCAAAATTTCCCTGCTGGAAAGCGGACATCCCGGAATAAAAGTTCGCCGAGACGTTGTCCGGTTCCAGCTTGAGGACTCTGGAAGCGTAGCCATAGGCGTCAGGATAATTCCCCTCGTCGTAGTTGTATGCTGCCAAAGAAACGTTCACCTCGAGACTGGTGCTGTCGATCCCTTTGGCCATCATCAGGTACTTGTACCCTTCTTTGCGGTTCCCCAAGGCAAATTCAGCCTTGGCGCCAAGCAGAATCGCCTCGACATGAATCACCCCCGAGCCGGCGAGGTTCCGCTCGAGGAGCTTTTTGACATTTTGCAGGCCTTCAAACGGCAATCCGGTCTGGATCTGAAGAGTGGCAAGATCGAACAGGGAAACCAGATCATCCGGATTGGCCTGGACGACCTCCACAAGATGCCTGATGGCGTCCATGTTTTTCCCGCGATCAATATGATCACTGGCATCCCGTTTTTTCCTGGCGGTACGGATACTCTTGAAAATGACCGTCGTCACAATGATGGCCAACCCGCCAACGAAGACAGCCAGGAACGTAATCGTCAACATGGACATTTCTCCGTCACGAAATCACCCCTCATCGATAGACTCTATAGTATACGACTCTCCCCGGGAAGACAAGCGGTGATCATGCCTCTATCTGTAAATTATGGTTGAATAACCCCGGTTTTGCAGTAATATGAAAGGAAACGGGATTTCGTCGTCCTGGTGCAGATGCAGACCCGTATCCGGCACGCAAGACTCTGGAGGTATGACATGACCCGAACAGGTATCTGCTGTTCTCTGGTTGCAATCCTTTCCTTGGCATCGTGCTCAACCACAACGCAAGACGTGGCGCAGCCCCAACATCTCGTGGTCACCTCGATCGTGGGCACGGTCAAGGCCTGGAAAACCGAAGACAAGAAAAAGGATGTCCGTTCCGGATTCAAGCTTGAAGAACACTGGACAGTCCAGACTTCCGGCGAGGATGCGCTTTGCCAGATGCAAACCCCGTCCGGCTCCGTCATCAAGATCTCCGGAAATACCACACTCCGTCTCTCCGAACTCTACAAAGACAACAAGCTGGCCGTCGAGAAGACAGGGCTCGAGCTCGTTGCCGGCAAGATTCTCGTCAAAGCCCGGACTCTTTCGGGAGACGACAGCTTCTCGGTCCGCACCAAGACAGCCGTGGCCGGAGTTCGAGGGACCCGCTTTATTGTTGCCTACGACGATGAGAAGGGAACCCAGGTCGCTGTGGAATCCGGAAAAGTCGCCGTCGGACAGCCCGTAGCTGTTGTGTTGCCCGCAGGGATGACAAATGCCTCCCGTGAAATCATGACGGCACTCGAGCGGTCAACAGAAGTCGTCGTCGCACCCAACGAAACGATCAAGGTCACCCTGGCAGACAACCAGGCGACACAAAAAGCAGTCGAGACTGTCGTCACGGAGACCCTCACCTCCGGAACAGCAGTCAAACCCGAAGAGATCCGGGCAGCGGTGGTCCAGATCCAGGCAAAACTGGAGACGGCTCCGATCACCCGACCCGCAAAGCGTACCCTGACCGATGCCGATGTCGAGATCAAGAACGACTTCGTCGCGGTACAAGCCTTGACCGTCACCGAGCTCGCACCTCCGACGGGCACCCCGGCCACAAATGCCTCCGGAAAGACCGACGGCTCGACAAACAAGCCGGCCACCAATGCCACCCAAAAAGCTCCCGTCGTCACCCAGCAACCCCAGATCATCAAGCGGGACAAGGAAGATGTCAATCCCGAGGAACGGTTCTGAAAGCATGAAACGGCATGGCTTCATTGTTCAGGCTCTCATTCTTTCCGTGCTTGCACTGTCCCTCCAGGGCGACCCTGTTTCGCGGACCTTCATTTCCCATGAAAAGGGTGTCGTTGCCCTTGATTGGTCTCCTGACGGAGAGTATCTGGCAACGGCCTCCCTCGATGGAGCGGTGAGTCTCTGGAACGCTGAGGGTCTTTTGGTCCGCAAGATGCAAATCCATACAAAGCCGGCACTGGGAATCGCATTCTCCCCTGATGGTGAAGTCCTGGCCACCGCATCCGCTGACGCCACCGTCACGGTATTCACACCCTCGGGCCGGATCATGCACCGGATGAAGAGCCACCGGACAAATGTCCTGACCGTGGCCTGGTCTCCGGATGGCCGGTTTCTGGCGAGTGGTTCCGAGGATATGACGGTGCGAATCCATACAAAAAACGGCTCTCTCGTCTCGACGTTGACCGGACAGATGCAGCCTGTCACGGCTGTCGAATTTTCACGGGACGGAAAACGCCTGGCAATCGCCGAGCGGGGTGTGCACCTCTTGATCCGTGAAACCAGGCTTTGGGGAATGGAAAAACTCGTCAAGGCACACAACGACGTTGTCTGGGACACCGCTGTTTCCCGTGACAGCCAATTTTTTGCCACCTGCTCAAAAGACCGTTCCCTGAAAATCTGGCGCGCCGATGGGTCTCCCCATCTCGCCCTCGTCAACCTCCCGGCCGAAGTCTGGACAATCGCCTTTTCCCCGGATGGAACGAAGATAGCGTGCGGGCTGAAATCCGGGACGGTTCTGGTCTATGCCCTTCCGTCGGGAACCATTCTGCACACGTTTTCTGGTCACAAGGACGGCGTACTCGGCGTCGCATGGTCACCCAACGGACGATATCTGGCAAGCGCTTCCCGTGATGCCACAGTGAAAATATGGGAAGGCCTGTGATGCCTTCCATCCGGACTGCGCACAATGAGTCTCATCCAGACCGCCCTGATCATGCAGTCTGCCCCGGACAGACTTTCCTGATACAGCTCGCAATCCATCGGAGGTTGGCATGAAGCGCCGATATGGAACCTTGTTTACAATCATGTTTTTTATGGTGAACAGTCTTCCGTCCGTATATGCCTCTTCTGTCGAAGAGGATGTCCTGCCTGCGGATGGAGACCGGCAAGTCGTGCCTTTTTCGCAATGGTTGCGTGACCTGACCAGCAACCGGTCCGGGATTGTGTACACGACAAACGACTGGAGCGGATTTTCACTCCCGCGAACATGGACAAAGGGACAAACCGTTGGACAGGCCCTCAAATCCGCACGCCTCTTCACGGGCCGCTTTGACATCCATTTTCTTGATGAAGCCATCACGCTGACCCCTGTCACTGACCATGAGGATCTTCCGAAAATCGATGTGCGGACACCCCGGAAACAGATCTTTTCCGAAGGCGATGTCGTCTTTACCTTGGGCATCCACTCCAGCAGCTATACCCCGAAAGTGGCACAGAGCGAGTTTCCGGATTCCGCCAGTGGCTACCCCTATTCTTCGGGGATCTCCGGAGTCGGAGGCGCCTCCTTTTTCAATCATTTTGACGTCTTTGTCAGTGACCGGATCTCGATCGGGTTTCTTGTCCGTTCCAGTTACTACGATGTTGAAATACGAACAGCCATTGACTCGACCGCTCAATACTTGCATGCCAATGCCAACCCCATGCTCCTGATGTTTACAGGAACTTGGCACCTCGCACCAACCGACTGGATCGATATCGGATTGGGATTGGCGTTTGGCGGAGTCCCCCCCTATGGTGGCGAGAATGCCGATTATATTGGCCGGGAACTGGACCAGGGGACAACCTTCAGCTATACGTGGCTTGATCTCTCTCACTGGGCCATCGCGGGCTTCCGCCTTTCGGTCACCCTCCGCATCTATCGGGACTTGCTTGTCACGCTTGACTGGCTGAACACCCTCTATCTGGACACAATGCGTTTCGAAGGGTTTGTCAATTCTGTCGGCATCAGCGGATCCCTCCGCTTTGAACTTTGGTAAGGAGGCCCAGCATGCTCGTGCGTCTTTTGACCCTCTTCCTCTTTCTCGCCTGTTGGGCACAGACCGCCTTTGCGGATTCCCGCGCAACCATACTGTCCACTCCCCTCACCAATGACGGGGACGGAAAGGTCCTGCCGGTCCGTCAATGGTTTTCCGGTCTCGCTCTTGACTATGGTTTGACGTGCGGTGACCAGCTTCCCCAGGACTACGCCCTCTCACTCCCCCGCATCTGGAAAAAGGGTGACACCCTCGGGCACGTTCTTGGTTCCGCCTGCCTGCTGGCCGGGGACCTGGTCTACAGCATCGAGGGAAATCTTCTTCTGCTCAAAAAAACCGGATCCCCGGTCGAGACAAAGGATCTTCCCGGACAACGGTCTTCACGACCGATCCAGGCTGGAGACGTGCTCCTCTCGGTCGGTCCATTCATCCCCTTGAGCAATGGCTTCGAAATGGGTTCTGTCCTCTCTGACAAGCGATACGAGAAAAGCCTGTACGGGGACATCAATATTCGCCTGGACTGGTTTTTTTCGGACAATTTCTCGGTCTCGCTCCTCCTTGCCTTCTACGAAACATCCATCGAAAGCTACCGTCTGGATACCGGAAATTACGAGTCGGATATGCGCACCGAAGCGAGCATGGCAACGATCGGCATCGATTTCTGGTTCAACCCCCAGCGTGATCTTGGTTTGCTCACCGGATTCAAGCCCTTTGGCGAGTTCGATATATGCATCGGGCTCTCGTTTGGCTACTTTTCGGCATCACCTGACGGAACGGGGTTCTTCATGAGACTCCAGAATGACCCATCCGCCATCATGGACAACTCGTTTTTCCTCACCATGCTCCATACCGGGTTTTCGTTCAACCTCATCAGCACATTTTTCATGCGTCTTGACTGGTACACCGGACGTCTAGAGAATATCCTGTCAGACGGAATCGGCGGTGATTTTGTGAATGCCGTTTCGATCTCGTTCGTTTTCCGGTACTGAGCGGGAAAAAGAAACCGCCCTCGGTCGGGCGGTTGTCACCATCAATGGCTCTGTCAACAGGTGTAATCAATTCTCGCTGAGAATCCGTTCGTCATACTCCACTTCAAAGCGGAGTTTGTGCTTGGCTTCTTCCTGCGCCAGCGAGAGAAAGAGTTCCCGGAGTCCAGCATCGGAAACACCATCGGCCATGTCGAGATACATCCGGTAGGCCGCCTTTTCCTTTTTCATGGCAATGATCAGGGCATTCTGGTAATCCAGGGGATCCTTGTCCGGATCGATCTCGACCAGGTATTCACTGATCTTGAGATCCAGCACCTTTTGCCCGGCGGCATGAAGCGTGCCGCCCGACTTGATCGTCTCGAGCCTGGCCTTGTGCCCCTGTTCTTCCCTGGCAAAATCCTCAAACACGGTCTTCATGCCCGGATTCTTGACCCGTGAGGCCAACTCAAGATAAAACGCACTGGCCTCTTCTTCCTGTGATATTGCAAAATCAAGAATGGTTTCCGCACTCATCTGTTTCTCCTTTAATACAGAATATACTGGGTGAAATAAGCCTTCGCAATCAGGCGCCTGCGGTCAGCCGCTTCTTGAAGAGACGGCATTCCGCAGTAAACACATCCTCTGTCTGTCCGGAGTATTCAGCGATGAACCCGACTGCAAAAGCCTGCTCGACACTCGATACATTTTTGGCGCCATCGGCAATCAAACCAACCTCGAACATGGGCGTTGTGACACTCCGCCCGGAACACTGATACCAGTCCCGGGGAAGCCCCTCCCGAAGGACATCCTCATGCTGTGGGGAAAAGGCGGTTTCCGATACGATTGCCACTTCTGCACTGTCATCCCCGGGCAGGGCCACGTGCCAGGTGACATCCAGACCGTCCTCGCGGATTGCGAGTATCTTGAGGAGGGCCAGACCTTCCGCTTCGTACTGGAACTCGATCCTCTCCTGCTTGAGAGCAAAGGGCATCTCGTGATGCGCAAGGTTGACAACAGTCCCGTCACTCTCACCCGAAACACGATGGACAACCGTGTCCAAGAGCCCTCTTCTGCGCAACAGGTATCTCCCTGTTTCAACGCTCTCCTGTGGCCGTTGCTCAAGATTTGTCCAGAGACCGTCGCCGATTCCCACCTCGGGGACCACATGATTGTCATCCCTGAAAAGTTCCTCATAGTGGGAAACATGTTCGCAGCCAATCATTTCCCGCGCAGAAAGAAGATCGAACCAGTAGAGCAGCCGGCCGCCCATTTTCGAAAAAACATAAAAATTCCCCGCATCAAGCCAGAGAATCTCCGGGAGGCCATCGTCATTCACATCGCTGATTGAAAACCCGGTCCTGTCAGCAAGGATAGCATCCACCAAAGCGAGACGCACAGAAATCACCCTGGCCAGCTCACGTCTGCTGAACCCCCTGACATCCTGTTCCGAAAATCCCAGTTCATACTGGTGAAGCACGAGACCGAACCGGGCATCATCGATCAGCCGTTCACAGGCCATCCGCAGTTCGGCGGGAAGCCGTGTAGTCGCAAGCGCGGAAGCGGCATTCGCAATCCTGCCGGCAAGCTCGGCATAAAATTCCCGGAAATACCGCATCTCCGAAGAATGTTCGGCAAAATCAAACCAGTCCCGGAAGCCTCCCTCGTTCCAGCGTGTCCCGGGGATAGCAAACACTTCGGCAATCCACTCCGGTTCACCGTCAACACTGGTCTCCAGCCGTTCATGAACTTTTGTTCTGTGAAGCCAGGTGGTTATACACACAGTCTCGAGCCTTTCGTCCCGCTCAAGTTGCGTCAGCATCCTGTCCCAGTGTTTGATGATGGTCTTCGGGTCACCATCCTGCTCCAGGTACTGCCAGAGACCGGAACGTTCCGCATGCTCGCAATACGTGAAGAGACCATCAGGACTTTCGTTCCGCAATTCAGCCAGGTACTGCACGAGGGCTTCATAACGGCTGAGAGAAAAATGGGCAACAGCATCATGGAACCCTGCAGTACCCGCAAGACTGTCTGTCAGAATCGTGATCTCCTGCCCGTCGGACACACCCCGCCGGGGGCAGTTGACTTTCTTGTGGATCCCGCTCCCTCGAAGAACACGCTCATCCACCAAAGTCCATTCAAGACCTGCGCCGGCTATCTGCGGAATGTACTCATGCGACCAGACTTTTCCGGGGTTGAGAAATCCGCGGGGATGCGCCCCGAGATTTTTGGCCAGCAAATCCATGTGAAAACGGATGGAATCGGCCACCGTCGCAGCCTGACTGCAGTAGAGAATATTCCTCGAAAAAGTACTTGCCACAAGCTCGAGTTGCCCGGAGCCATGCATGCGCCGGATGGTATCCAAGAGCCTTGGTCTGTGCCAGGCTGCCCAGTCAAACAGGGTCCCCGAGATCTCGAGGTTGAACCTGATTCCGGGATGTGCCTCAAATACTTCAAGCAATGGAAGATAGCAAACATCTGTTGCGAGATCACACCCCGGGACCAGGTCCTGGTTCATCGCAAACAGCAAAGCGACGGGTATTCTCTCGTGCATTGACCTTCCTCCACAACAATCTCTTCCCGGCAGTATAGCATACCGCTGAAAAACATTGAAGATAAAACGGTGTTTCTCCTTCCGTGCAAAGCAATGCTGTGGTATTATACTTGGGTATTTTGACAAGGAGGATCCATCATGTCCAAAAAAAATGTCTTGCGATTATTTTCTGTGCTCGCACTTTTGGTTCTCTCCGTTCCTGCTTTTGTCCAAAGCCAGGAGCTGACGCGGGAGGTAAGAATCCAGCTTACCGATGTAGCTGAAATTTCTACCGCTGATCTCTATATTGACGGCGTTCAGCGTGGGTACGTCCGCAAGGGAGTCGCAAACACGGTCCACCTCAGTATCGGACAACATACTATTTCCTTGCGGGCCGTTGTCAATGGCGTGGAGTACAAGCGTGAAAAAACAGAACAAATCGTATCCGGAGTTACCCCCCAATTCATCTTTCTCCATCCCGGAAAGCAAACCGGAACCAATTCAACAGGCAGCGCGACGGTTCTTGTCATACTTGACTCCAATTCACCTGTCAAAATGGCCAACGTCAGGATCAATGGTGTCAGCAAAGGAGACATAACGCGCGGAGACTCTGGCAAACGGTTCAGCGTTCCCGCTGATACCGATATTACCATAACTCTCTATCGTGAATGGAATGGAAGAGTCTACGAAGCTGAAAAGAAGGTCAAGATCCGTGCAGGACAGACCATAACTGTCCGTCTCCTTCCAACCAAGCAATAAAACTCTGTTCAGAGAAACCCGGTGATTCGGGGGAACACTCGACATCTTACGGGGAGCGCTCTGGAACAGCGCTCCTCTTTTTTGTACTTCTCGTCGCACTATGTTGAACGCTGTTTGAGCCTGGCCCGTTCAAGCAGGTCAAATATCCAAACCCGACCCGGTCCGTCATGGAGCGCATCCCCCCATGCTGGTTTCTCTCCGTTCAAACGACCTGATACACTTTGAAAACTATGCACATCGTGATATCCTGCAAAGTATGTAGGTAAGGAGGTACATAACCATGCATGTTACGCAATTTCGTTTGGCTCTCACCGCATGTACACTGCTCGTTCTGCTCGTCTCAATACCGCTTGCAGCCCAGACTGAAACACGGGAAGTCAGGATTCAACTTACGAGCACAGCGGAGATCGATGCTGCTGATCTCTTCATTGATGGAGTACCGCGCGGGATTGTCCGCAAGGGAATTGCCAATACCGTCTCCCTGACCTTAGGGCAACACAGTTTTGCCATGCGGACGGTTGTCAACGGAGTCGAGTACAAACGTGAGAAGTCCGAGATGATTGTTGCCGGGGCCACTCCGCAATTTGTTTTTTTGCATCCCATAAAGCAATCAGGAACATCTCCCCAGACCTCCGGCACACGCGAGGTCCGTGTCCAACTCACAAGTACGTCCGAAGTCGAGTCGGGAACCCTGTTCGTTGATGGCGTCAACCGCGGTATCGTTCGCAAGGACACCCATCTCTCACTGTTTCTCACGCTCGGTAATCACAAGTTTACCATGCAGACCGTCAAGGATGGTGTCCAGTACAAGCGTGAAAAGACGGCAATTGTGATAGCCGGCACAACACCCCAGTGGGAATTCCTGCATCCCATCAAACAGGGCCAAACGACTTCCACCACGCAGGCATGGGTGGTCGTCATCCTCGATGGAACATCACCGGTCAACAAAGCCGCACTGAGCATCAACGGGGTGTCCAAGGGTGAAATCAGACGGGGCACCAGCGGATCACGCTATCCTGTCCAACCAGGTCAGGAAGTAACAATACGTCTCGAGCGTGAATGGAAAGGGAAGACGTTCACCATCGAAAAGAAGGTCACAATCCAGGCCGGACAGACCGAAACCATCCGTCTGGTACCGGTCAAGCAGGATTCCTGATTGGACTCGCCAGAATTATTGCAGATCCATACGTGAAACCATTCGGGATCTCTCGAGGAGCGTCCTCCAGAAGGCGCTCCTCTTGTTTTGCGGCATTGGTTCAAAGGTTTGGAAACTGTTCCAGAAAGGTTCCACCAGAATGGTCGCAACCATGCCATTTCTGATCCCCAATTCGACCAGATACCCGGACCGGACATCATCATTCCAATCCTGATCGAAAACAAGATTTCCAAGACTGTAAAAAATCGGCTTACCATTGTAGATCTCATAGCCCTGGAACCAATGCGGGTGATGCCCGATCACAGCCATAGCGCCTCCAGCAATTGCCCTGCGTGCAAACCGGACGACATCCGGATCAGGAACAGGTTGGTATTCTGTTCCTGAATGCAGGCTGACAACAAGTGCATCGACTTGCTGCTTCATTGCTGCAACCTCATTCGAGATTATATCCGCTTGCGGAATGGCATACCCGGGTCTCCCGGTATCAAAATGACAATCCGAGTCGTGCCAATAACTGTAGGCGCTGAAACCAAAAACACGCCCTCCCCTGGCCACCCGGGCAGGGGAACGGGACATCTCCCTGTTTGTCCCATATCCGGCTATCGCCACATTGATCCAGCGGAAAAACATCATCGTATCCTTGAGCGCCTGCAATCCATAATCCAGACTATGGTTATTGGCAAGACTGACAACATCCAGACCAAGCTTGTCAATCTCAGGCAATGCTTCAGGAGGAGTCCTGAAGACATAGGCCTTGGGGTTTTGTACTCCTCTCGAAGAAATCGGAGACTCCCAGTTGCAAAAGGCAATGTCCGCCTTTGAAAAGACTTTTTGCAGGTTGGTAAATACCACGCCCCACCCATTTTTTGCCATCGGGATCTCAACCCCCCGGGCAGGAATAACGTCGCCACCGGCAACCATTCGGATGCTTTCTTTTTCAAATCTTGCAAGACCTTGAATCCTTCTGGCCAACCCTTTGCCGATATGTTCGGTTTTCCGGATTTCGCCAGCAACATGCAAGGGATACCGCAGGGACTCCCGTGCGAACTTTGTCGGATGCCAGCCATCCACGGGCAGGATCCGCACACGGAGATCAGTCTCCTCAAGCAGGACCAGCCCGACCAGATTCGTATTTCCCGAGACCATCTTCAGAATCCGTTCGATCATTTCCGGACCCTGATGCCAATCCTTCGCGCCAACTGTGAGCAATGTATAGGGAAAAACCGTGCCGTCCTGGTTGCAATCGGTCCACCCCCGGGTGCTGCCATAGCCCTCCGGTTCTGCTTTGTACCTGATCCGGGACGCCAGCTCTCTGGCCTGATCGAGGGATATCCCGTCCAACGGAGAATCATGGGCAACAATAAAAACAGGTGTCAAGTGCCGGGGAACACCGCTTGCAGAAATAATTTCCGCTGAACGTATTCCATCCCAATGATCAATCCTCCCACCCAGAACGGCAGCAAGGACGGGGTCATCCACATGACACAGAACACGGGCTGTCCACTGCACAGTACTTCCTTCAAGCAGGGCAAGGAAAACCACGACTGCAATCAGAACAGCACGCCGGCGTGTCTTGAAAAACGATCGGATACCATGCAGAGTCATGCTTGTTACCTGTAGAGAGTTTCAACCGTTTTATAGGCCTGTTTCTGTTCAAGCCAATACCCCCGAAAGACCATTGCAAACCTTTTGAGTGAGGGATCGTCTTTCTCCTCGGCATCCTCCACAATGATCCGGGCATACCCGGAATACGTCTTGCACGCTTTCCGGAGTACCGGGTCTGCTTCATCGTGTTTTTCCTGGGCGAGCAAGGCAAGCGCCAGCCCCCACTGCATCTCCGGGGCTTTCGGACACGCACGGCAGAGTTCCTCTGCCCCTCTCCAATCCTCAAGACCGAAGAGGCAAGCCAGAAGGAGCGTGGCAGATCCCTGCTCATCGGTCGGGTTGAGCGTCACGATCCTGCGCAAATCCCGTGCTGCGGATTTCAAATGCCCGCGGGCAGCCGCGATCATCGCGCCCTGAAGGAGACAGCGAAGAAAGGGCTGGTTTGCAGCAACTTTCCACTCGAGCACGCCGTCGTCCGGCAGATCCCAAAACAACGGGACGTCCTCCGCCATGCAGGCAGCCCGTGCCCGTTCCAGTCTGTCCACATCATCCGCCGCATGATACCCGCGCAACAAAACACTGTGCGCATCGAATATTCCGACGGCCTGAGCAATGATTTTATTGGCCTGATCCATGGCCGGAATATCGGCCGGACCGCTTTCGAGTTTGGCCGCCGCAGCAAGAAGCTGCCTCGCGGCCGGTTCGTGTACCAATTTGTACTTTTTTCCGGAAACCTGTGACAGTCTAACCGGAATCCGCTCTGCATTCATGGCTTCAAATCTATCTCCGGCCCCTGCCTTGGGACAAGGTTCGCCGGGATTCCGGTTTGGTATTATCTGAAGCCGTCTGTGCCACGGGCTCTGTTTCAATGGCTCCAGCGTTGTGGAGAAGGGCCAGAACCCGCAATCGCATCAAGAACCCGTAGAGAGCCAGGAGACCCGCAAGTTGGGCCAGCTCGGGAAGAATATCCATCGGGCCTGCCCCCATCTGGGTGACACGCATCATGGCCCGCACATAGGGCGTCCCCGGGAGCAGTTCCGTCACGATCTGCAGGGGGAGCGGGAGTGCCGAAACCGGCCATGAGAGTCCCGACATGAGGAAGAGCGGATAGGATGTGAAAACGAAGACCTGGAAGGCGACAAGTTTGGACCGGAAAAAACTGGCGGCCAGGACAGCCAGGTACGCCATTCCCAAAAAATACGGCAGGGTGAGCACAATCGCGGAGAAGGCACTCCCTGTAAAGCTGACAGAAAATATCCAGAAAATTGCACCATAGAACAGGACAGCCCAAGCAGCAAAGAGAAGAACGTAAAACCCGATCTTTCCATGGGCCATGGGAAGAAACATCCCTTTTGAGAGCCGCCAGAGTTCCACAAGGCCGCCCGCCTCCCGATCCTTCGAAATGGACAAGACAAGTCCAAAGAGGAGGGTCTGCTGGAGAATCAGCATCAGGAGTCCCGGAATGAGAAAATCGCCGTAACTGTCCGTGACATTGAAGACGGACCGGACATCCGGCATGACCGGGTCAGCCATGACCGAGGCGGCATCCCCGTTGATCCCTTTGAGATTGAAAAAAGCCATGCGGTGCTTTGAGCCCGCCTCAAGAACAACCTCGTTGATCGCTTTGTTGATGTCATTTGAAACAAGAAACCGCGTTGTGTTCAACCAGACCTTGATGACCGGTGACCGATTTTCCGAGAGGTGGGCCCCATAGTCCTTCGGAATATAGACCACCCCGTAGATCTCCATTTTCTCGATCAGGGCCCGGGCTTCTCCAAGGTCAGGAAGCCGCAGGGCAACCCGGACAAGCTGGTGTGCATCCAGCCTCCGTTCAAGCGCCCGGGATGCATCCGAGTGATCGAGGTTGACCACGGCGATCGGAACATCCCGTTCGGATTTGTTCATGTAAATCGTGCTGTAGAACAGGGCATAAAAGAGCGGCGCGATCATCACAATCATGAGGATATTCCGGTCGCTCCTGATGATGGAGAGTTCCCGCAAGAAAACCGTCCTGAAGACCGAGAGCCAGGCCCGCATCAGACACCTCCCCGCACACGACGGACATGGATCCAGACTCCAACCAGCGAAAGAACCAGGCCCACCCCGACAAAGATCGACAAACTGACAAACTCACCCATCGCCGTCGATACTGGCGCATCCATCTGGTACGACTTGAGAAAACCCGAAAGAAAATGGGTAAAAGGCATCGCCTGCGCATACAGGGTATGTATCTCCGGCATGGCCCAGAGGGGATAGGTAAACCCGCTGAAGATGAACGCCGGAGTGTTGATGAAAACGATGATGACAGTCGCCATCATGCTGTCCTTGAAGAAGCAGGAAACCGCAAAGCCGAGCAAAAATGACGCAAGAATGAAATACATGAAATACAGAATGATGAACGGCACAAACCCGCTGACCTCGATCCCGAAGAGCGGAAAAACAATTCCGAGGACCGCGAGAACGGTCGCACCATGCACCGGAAGATACCCGAGCGCCTTTCCGACAAGAATCCGCCAGGCACGCCCTCCCGAGAGCTTGGCAAGCTCTTTCATTCCCCCTGTGGCATGTTCCGAATTGACTGCGATCGCCGCAATCATCATGACAAGCATCTGGAGCATGGCCGCAATCAACCCGGGAACCAGATACTGCTGGTAATTGTACGTCGCGTTGTAGAGTGACTGCACTTCCAGCTTGATCGGGTTGACTACCCCCATGGCTGCCGTCTTGTCCATCCCGGAACTCTGGAGTTTTTTGAGGACCACACCGGCAGAGACCGTCCGGATGATGGTCTGTGCATCACGATAAATCAGGTTTCCCACAATCAGATTGGCGCTGTTCTTGTAGACGATGACCGCCGAGCGTCGCCCATGTTTGATGTCCCGTTCAAAATCCCTCGGAATGATGATGGCCCCTTCGGCCTTCCCTTGAAGCATCAGGTCCCGCAACTCTTCGGGATCGGTGACCCGCCAGGCAATCCTCATGGAAGACGAGGCCTCGACCATGGTGATCACGGTCCGGGAGAGTGCACCCCGGTCCAGATCACAGACGGCAACCGGGAGCTCCCGGACGATCCCCCGGTCGTAGATCCAGGAAAAAAGAATGAAGAGAATCAGCGGGATGACCACCGCAAGCAGGATCAGCGACCTGCTCGCGGTTATCCTGCCGAGTTCTCGCATGGCTATCGCAAATACGCCGGTTCCTCTCGTCTCCATGCCGGGCATCGCCTACTCGACCGTAACATTGACTGACATGCCACCGCGCAATCCGGCAATATTCGTGGCAGGGCGCAGATGGATCTCGAAGGTCTTGAGATCAAAATCACCCTTCTGGTTTGTCGGTCGCCAGGTCGCAAAATCCGCCATCGGCGCAATATAGGTCACCCGAAAATCGAACTCTTTGTTGCCGAGTGCCGGGATCTTTCCCTTGAGAATCTTGCCCATGCTGACAGTGGGCAACTTGTCCTCGCGCAACTGGAGCACCACCCAGACATCCGAAAGATCAACCAATGTCAGAACCGGATAGCCGGCTGCCGCAATCTCTCCCGCCCTGACAATCCGTTTCATGACCTCCCCGTCAATCGGAGACGTCAGCTTCAACTCGTCATGGTAAACCATGGCTTCCTTGTAGGCATTGGCCGCCTGCCGGAATGCGGAATCTGCAGCACGGACATCCTCCGGTCTGGCACCTTCGAGAGCCAGGTCATAGCGGGCTTTGGCCGCTTCCATACTGCTTTGGGCCGCCGTGTACTGCGCGTAGACCTGGTCACGCTCCTGCATGCTGACAACGTTTTGCTCGTAGAGGCGGGAAATCCGCTCCCAGGTCTTGCCCAAGAGGTCATACTGGGACTTGGCCTGTAGATAGAGTTTGTATGCGGCCTCTTTTTCCTGGGGCCGCGTCCCGTTGATGGCCATCTGTCTCCGGGCACCCGCCGCATCCATCATGGCCCGAGCCTGCTCAACCTTCGCATCCATCTCCCGGCTGATCAGCGTCGCCACGACCTGACCTTTTTTGACGGTATCCCCTTCCTGCACGAGGAGCGTCTCGACCCTGCCGGCGATCTTGGACGCAACATCGATGGATGTCGTCTCGGTCACGCCCGTCACCGTTGGATCCTCCGGGATCACCTCACGAACAAGCAGGATGAAAACCGCCAACGCAGCAACAATGACCGGAACTGTCAACAGCAACTTTCCCTTGTTCACCTCTGTCTCACGCATGACCCTGCCTCTTTTTTGAATGAATGTTCATTCAACATAAATCATCAAAAGATTACTGTCAACAAAATTCTGCCGATAAGAAGGTATATCGCTGGTATTCTTCTACAAGAAACCGAGCTGTACCCGGAGTGATGCCCCTATGCGGCCAAAGATCTGTGCATTGATTCCCGCCCTGTTGTTTCTCTTGCTTGCTTCCAGCCTCATAAAGGCTGACATTCACCCCGATCTTGCAGACGGATACCACGAATTGATGATTGCGGCCCGTCGCCCGAGTCCGGCCTGGGACGGCATCCTGCTCGACCAGAAGGGCACTCTGCGCCGAATCTCCGAATTTTCAGGTCGGGCGCGCCTCGTGTTGTTCTTCCGTGAACCGGTGCATGTTCTTGAGGAACACTTCTCCATCCTGTCGGGCTTCGCCTTCGCCATGACAACCAATCGGTGCAGCGCACTCGCCATCACCGACCTCCCCGTCAGCAATATCGTTATGCCCTTCATCCATGGAACAAATACAAACGGCCAGCGTCCCGTGTTGCTCCAGGACCCGCTCTCTGAAACCTTCCGGCGTTATGGCATCCGGCGGACTCCCTGCTGGCTCGTCATCACCACCAACGACATCATCATCGGTGAGGCCCACGGCCTGCGGAACTGGACCAACGCCGTCCAACTCTTCCGGTCCCTGAGTCTCGTCAACCCGACAAACACGGGCAGGACAAATTCGGGTACGACAAACAGCCCGTCTCTCCAGCCCGAAACCAGCAGCAACTCCGCAATCCGGATCCTCAAAAGGATGGATAACCAGACCCTGTTTTACCAGTAAAAACAAGAGGGGATCATTTTGATCCCTTTGGTACCACCTTCCCGCATTCCTGTCCATTCAGCCAATGCTGCGGGAAGATGGCCCTTTCAACCTATAGCCTGTGTCCCTTTTTCTCCGGTTCTGACCCGAATACACTCTTCCATTGGCATGATAAATATTTTGCCATCGCCAATCGCACCCGTTCTCGCTCCGCGAATGATCGCAGCGACTGTTTTCTCGACAAAATCGTCATTGACAGCAATCTCAAGACGAACCTTTTTTATCAAATTGATCTCGGTGACAGATCCTCTCCATGCTTCGGTAAACCCCATCTGCTGCCCACAGCCTATCACATTGGAAACCGTCATTTTCCTGACGTTCTCTTCAAACAACGCTTGTTTGACATCCGGAAGACTTTCAGGACGGATAATGGCAAGAATCATTTTCATTTTGACATCTCCTTTGGTCATTTCGTCATTTTGTCAAAAAACTCTGAAAATCCGGGTAGGCCTCCATGCCATGCTCGCCAATATCCAGCCCCCTGATTTCCTCTTCCCGACTTACCCGGATTCCCATTGTCTTCTTGAGAATCCACCACAGAATGAGTGTTGTTCCAAAAACAAAGAATCCGGTGACAACCACTCCGAATGCCTGAATACCCAATAGCTCAAAACCACCCCCATTGACAAGTCCCGCCAACGCATCTTTTTCGGCCAAACCCGCAACCGTCATGGAAACCCCTTTATCCGCAAAAATGCCTACAGCAAGTGTTCCAAAAACACCATTGACAAGATGTACGGACAAAGCGCCCACCGGATCATCCAGCTTTTTCCTGTCGAAAAAAACAACCGCAATAACGACCAAAGCCCCGGCAATCAAACCGATCACAAGCGACCACCCGATACTGACAAACGCACACCCGGCAGTAACTGCGACAAGCCCGGCCAGTGCTCCATTGATGATCATGGACAAATCGGGTTTGCGATTCATCAGCCAGGATACAGCCGTCGCCGAGAGTATTGCCCCGACTGCTGCCATATTCGTCGTCACGACAATGTGTGCAATGGCACTCCCGTCCCCGACAGACATGGTGGATCCAGGATTAAATCCAAACCAGCCAAACCAGAGAACAATTCCGCCCAAAGTCACAAGACTCATATTATGGCCAAAGATCGGATTAACACTGCCATCTTGACGGTATTTTCCCGATCTGGCCCCAAGCATGATCACTCCGGCCAACGCAGCCCACCCGCCCACTGAGTGCACAACTGTGGAGCCTGCAAAATCCCTGAAGCCGGATTCCGCCAACCAACCACCACCCCAAATCCAATGACCTGAAAGTGGATACACAAAAGCAACAAGCACTATTGCAAATACAATAAAGGCAGGAAACTTGATCCTTTCGGCAACTGCGCCAGAGACTATGGTAGCTGCTGTCCCGGCGAACGCGAGCTGAAAAAAGAACTTTGCCCACAATGGGACACCCGCCCAGGAAAGCGCCTGATACGCCCCCTGATATGCATCCCCTGTGGCTGGGCTGGTATCCGGGCCCGACACGCCAAGAAGACCTTCAAGTCCGAACAATCCCGTACCATTACCGAACATCAATCCCCAACCAATGATGTAAAATCCTACCGATGCGACGGCAAACACGATAAAGTTTTTGGCTAGAATGTTAACCGTGTTTTTTGCCCGGGCCAAACCTGCTTCGACCATGGCAAATCCCAAATTCATAAAAAACACCAAAAATCCAGCCACCAAAACCCAAACAGTATCAAGTCCGATACGCAGGGTCCCCGTTGCACCTGTACTGCCTGCTTGATCCGCCTGCAACCATGCTGGTACAACAACAATCAAACACGTGAGCAATAATGGCCATTTTTTGTATCGAAGGAGCATACCCTTCCTCCTGCCTTCTTGTGATACTTATCTATAGTGCAGAAAAAGTGCCAGCGATTCGATACCCGTGAAGTTACTCCTTACTTTCTATATATTAGAGAGTTAAGAGATTTCCCAATGCCTGACCCAACGGGCACTATTACTCTCAATGCTTAATAATTAAGCATTTTGCAGATTATGCTTAATTATTAAACATTGATAAGCCCGCTATTCAACAGATACAATAGAGCGTATGGAGCGCCCTGCCGGGCGCGCCACAAAAAAAAGAGCGGAAACAGCTCCGCTCCTTGAGTCCGAAACCATGGTGCACAGGCTGTCCCGCCTGCACAAAGAGTGCCTTACAACGCCTCAACTTCCTTGAGGATGTCGTCGGCAATTTTTTCGGCATTGTCCTCGGTGATTGTCCCTGGATCAACCACAGTCGATTGAATCTGGGCATTCGTCCCGGTATCCTGTGCCCCATCTTTTTTGGAACCACAGGCTACGAACATGCTTGCAAGCAGCAAAACAGTGATAACGGCGAGAATTTTCATTTGGATGCCTCCTCGGGTGCTTTCTCGGCATCAGCCGTTTCACGCATCACTTTGAGCTTTTTTTCCGTGATTTTCTTTTCGATAATGGCGATCCTGTCACGGAGGCGGGCAGCCTGTTCCTTCTTGCCCTTGTCTTCCAGTTTTTGGGCAATCTCTTTCAAACGTGCAACGGCCCGCTCAAGCCCCTTGAGACGCTCCTGCTTTCCTTTGGCAATCGCCTTGCGGTCGCCCTTCCCCTTGTTGTCATCCGCCTTGCCAACACCCGCCGGTTTCCCTTTTTCACCGGCCTGGGCGCTCTTTTCGTCAGCCTTGCCCTTGCCAGCCTTGTCACCAGCCTTTTCAGCGGCCGCAAATACCATGGCTGCCGAGAAGACCAGGACCAAAACAGCAAACATGATCCGCTTCATACCGTCTCCCTTGTGGTTTGTCCATGACTTGTCATGTCACTTCCAGAATATCACGGACTTGGCGGTTGTCAAGTTGACCAGAATAAAAGGGGATGCCCCGCCTCTGCGGAACACCCCCTTTGACCAAACATCCATGATCAGTTTATTTCTCCGGCGGGAGACTGCGGCAACTCCCCATCGGACTCTTGGTAATCCAGTGATCAATGGGCTGCTTGTTATTGATCCCGCGCCAGACATCCTCGAACCGGATCGGCATGTGGACCAGCTCCGCACCCGTCGCCTGCTGGATCGCGTTCCCCAAGGCGGCACAAACCCCGATCATCGAATGCTCACCGACACCTCGTGCCCCGAAGGGCCCATCAAGCTGGGCTGTTTCAACAACCGCACTGTCGATGATTTCAGGAATGTCCATGGCGGTAAAGATCTTGTTGTCGGTGAAATTCGGATTGAGGAGCCGCCCATCCTTGTCATAGATGTACCCCTCACAGCACGCCGTCCCGAGACCCTGGATCATGCCGCCAATACCCTGCCCACGGACTTCAGCCGGATTAATGGCACGACCGACATCAAAGACCGAGCTGACCTGGATGACGTTATACTCCCCGGTCTGGTCATTGACCTCGACGACAATTCCATGCGCACCATAGGTCCAGTCCAGTGCAGGATTCCCCTGCCCTGTGGCCTTGTCAAGATGGGACAGCCCCTGTGCAATATAGCGACCGACACCGACCAAAGGACCACCGATCCCGTTTCCGTCCGGATAGGCATACCCGACCGACATCTCCGAAAAATTCACCCGCTTGGCCGTGTGATGCCTGACGAACACGCCCTCGGCATCATGATCCAGGTCAACCGGCATGGCCCGGAGGATCTGGCCGGCCATTTCATAGGCCTTGTGCAGGAGATCCTCGGTTGCGAGAATCGCCGCGTTGCCGGCAATCAGGAGCCCCTTGGAGGCTACCGTCTGCCAATCATAGGGATCCCGGTCGGTGTCGCACTCGAAGGCGATCTTGACCTTGGAGACCGGCATGTGCATCCGCTCGGCGATCATCTGCGCCACGGAGGTGTACGTCCCCTGTCCCATATCCGTCAGCGAAAGGTTGGCCGTCACCGTCCCGTCCTCGTTCATCTTGAGGGTAACAGCCGAGCCGGTAAAGGGCGGCATGGCTGGCGCCTTCTGCAGGCCGGCGACCGACTTGCCGATGCGCATGCCGGTCGTTTTCTGCCTGGCTTCTTCCTCGGGAGTCAGCGTTCCGTACTTGATAGCCCTGGCTGCCTCTTCAAGACATTTGAGGACATTGCCTGTGTGCTCGGTGATGACTTCCCCGGTCAAGGTTTTCGAACCGGGCTTGAGACAATTGAGTCGCCGAAACTCGAGCGGATCCATCCCGATCGTCTGTGCCACAAGGTCCATCTGACGCTCGAGCCCCCAGGAGAACTCGACGTGACCGAAGCCTCGATAGGCTGTGCCGTAGGGTTTGTTGGTATAGATGGTATACGCATCCACCCAGGCATTCGGAATCTCGTACGGACCGGTACAGGAATACCCTGAAGCGCGCGTCACGTTGACCGCGTAGTCGGCATAGGCTCCCGAGTCCCAGTACATGGTCATCTTTTGGGCGATGATCTTGCCGTCTTTTTTGACGCCAGTCTTGATACGATAGGTCAAGGCACTGCGGCAAGGCAAGAGGCTGAACTCCTCCTCGCGCGATGCCTGCAATTTGACCGGCCGGCCACCCGCCTTGTGCGAGAGACAGGCCACAAGCGGCTCGATCCCGATACCGGCCTTTCCTCCAAAACCGCCACCGATGTAGGGAATAACCACCCTGACATTTTTATGCGGGATCTTGAAAGAGTGGCAGAAGAGGTTGCGCACAGCGTAGGGTGACTGGGCCGAAGTCCAGATGGTGATCTTGTCACCGGCCTGCCACTGCACAATCGCGACATGTGTCTCCATCGGAACGTGCTGGACCGAGGGATTGGAATACTGGCGCTCGACAATCCACTCGGCTTCTTCAAAGCCCTTGTCGATATCACCCTTCCGGAATTTCGTATAATTGGCAACATTGGTTCCTGGCTGGGGAGTAAAGGCCGCCCGCACGAAGTCGTACTCGCCCAGTTTCGGGTGAACCAGGGGAACACCTTCCTTGGGCGTGGTCGGATCATCCACATTGATGGCATCCAGGGGATGCAGGACGGCCGGCAAAACCTCGTACTCGACCTCGATCAGTTTCACGGCTTCTTTGGCAATGGTCAGGGTGTCGGCGGCCACAGCGGCCACAGCCTCACCATAGTGCCGGACCTCGCCTTTGGCCAGAACGTACTTGTCCACCACATAGAGACCAACCCGGTAATCGAGTTCGTCCCCCGTCACGATGGAGCGCACACCCGGGAGGGCTGCGGCCTTGGTGGTATCGATGCGCACGATGCGGGCACGGGCATGCGGGCTGCGCTTGACCTGGGCATGAAGCATGCCGGGAAGGATCATGTCACTGACATAGCTTGCCTCGCCTGTCAGTTTTTCTATTGCATCAATGCGGGGGACATCATGCCCGACGCACTTGAGGTCCTTGCGGTCAATCTGGTCAAACATGTCGCAACTCTCCCTTATTGTCTTTGGTAAGCTGGCCCGTGACATCAAGGACAGCCTCGATGATCTGCTGATACCCTGTGCAGCGGCAGAAGTTTCCCTCAATGGCCTCTTTGATCTGGTGTTCACTGGGCTTTGGGGTCCGTTGCAGGAGGTCACGGATGGACATCAGCATCCCCGGGGTGCAGAATCCGCATTGGACGGCATGATGCTCCATGAACTTCTGCTGGACATCCGACAGCTCGCCCATGACAGCTTCTCCCTCGACCGTGCGGATGACCGCGCCATCGGCCTCTGGCGCCAGGACAAGACAGGCGTTGACAGACTTCCCGTCCATGATGACGGTGCAGGCCCCGCACTCTCCAGCCCCACACCCTTCCTTCGTTCCGGTCAAGCCGACGTCCTCGCGTAAAAAATGCAAGAGGTTTTTCGAAGGCGCGGCGTCACGGATATAGACCTGGTCGTTGACGGTTACGGTAATCTTCATCCTCGTCACACCCTTTCCAGCAGGCGCTTGACATAGACCTGCACCATGAATTCGCGATACTCCTTTGAAGACCGGACATCATCAATGGGTTTGATGGCTTCCAGGGCCGCCTTGGCCAAGACCTCGGCGGAGTCGGAAGCCTTGCAGTCTTTGACAATGATCGGGGTCGGCGCAGCGGAGCTGACAGCCATCCGGACCAGGCCATCCTTTTTGAGCATGGCCACTCCGACGATCCCCAGGTCATGCCCCTTGATCCGCTTGAGCTTTTCGTACGACCCGCTTGCCCCGGCATAGGTCGCCGGAACAAGGATTTTTTCAACAAGCTCGCCCGGGACAAGAACGGTCTTTTTCACGCCGGTGAAAAACTCGCGGATCGGGACCGTCCGGGATCCTTGCTTCGAGGTGATCACAACCTGGGCCTCGTAGCAGAGGAGGGCAGGCGCCATGTCAGCGCACGGAGAAGCATTGACGATATTCCCGACCACCGTGGCCCGGTTCCGCAACTGGTAGGATGCCAATGACTCGGCACAGGCAACCAGCAATGAATAGTTTTTTTGCACCCGGGGATCTTCCGCAATCTGGTTGACGGTCACGGCAGCACCGATCTCCAGCCCGGTTTTTTCGTTGTACTCAAGCCCCTGTAATCCGGGGATTTTTTTGATGTCAATCACGGTCTTGGGAGTCACAAGCCCGGCTCGTACATTGACAAGCAGGTCCGTTCCTCCGGCCAGAATCCTCGCATCAGGACCGCCGGCAGCCAGTGCATCAAACAACTCTGGCAGGTTTAGCGGCGCAAGGTAATCGAATTCGCACAACATGGCCCTGGTCTCCTCAATAGTTTGTCGAGTATGCGCCTTCTGCACCCCGCTTCGGGAAGCCAAAAAGCACCCACAAAGAATAGACCTCTCCCGGACAGCTGTCAAAATAAAAGAAACTGCCCGTTTTCACACGGGCAGCTCATCTCTGTACGGTTTTTTATGGTGAACACCCTCATGCCAACGCCGGACGGTGTTCATCAAACAGGTCTTGCAACCGGATACGGCATCCCGCCTACTCCCGGTACTTCCCGAACACAAGACAGGTGTTGTGTCCGCCAAACCCGAAGGCATTGGCCAACGCGTAATCAAAGTCTTTTTTGAGCGGCTCGCGGACAATATTGAACGTACATTCCGGGTCCTGATTGAAAACATTGATCGTGGGATGGATCTCCCCGGTCGCAACAGCCTTGGCCGTACACGCCGCACCAAGCGCGCCCGAACCGCCCAAAAGATGCCCGACCAAGGACTTGGTCGCAGTCACCGGGATCTGTGTCCCGTACTCGCCAAAGACCCTCCGCACGGCCTTGGCCTCGGCAATATCGCCCAGACCGGTCGAGGTCCCATGGGCGTTGATATGTCCGATCTGCTCCGGCTTGATCCCGGCTTCCTGCAGGGCCAGACTCATCGCCCGGGCAGCTCCCGCTCCCTCGGGGTGTGGCGCTGTCAGGTGATGGGCATCACCGGTCGCGGCAAACCCGAGCATCTCGGCATAAATCCTTGCCCCACGCTTGCGGGCATGCTCAAGCTCTTCGAGAATGACCACAGCACCACCCTCTCCCACCACAAACCCGTCACGGTCGACATCAAACGGCCGACTTGCGGTCGCGGGATCATCATTGCGGGTCGAGAGCGCCCGCGAAGAAGAGAAGGCCGCAATGGTAACCGGGCAGATTGCGGACTCGGACCCGCCGCAAAACATGACATCCGTCTCGCCGTACTTGATGGAACGGAAACCGATCCCGATGGCGTTATTCCCCGTCGCACAAGCGCTCGAGACACCATAGTTCGGTCCACGGATATCCATGTGAATCGAGATCTGGCCACTGGCCATATCGATCGTGGTCATCGGCACCAAAAAAGGAGAGACCTTTTCGGGGCCCCGGGTCATGAGGACTTCTTTTTGCTCCTCGATAAAATCCAGGCCCCCGATTCCCGAGCCGAGGAGGATCCCGACCCGCTCACGATCGGTGGTATCAAGATCAAGCGCCGCATCCCGGCAGGCTTCAAGACTGGCCGCGTAGGCAAACTGGATAAAACGACCCATCCGGCGCGCCAGCTTGTGGTCAAAAAAATCCTCCGGGCGGAAATCCTTGACCTCCGAGGCAAAGCGGACCGGGAATTTTGAAGCATCAAACCGGGTGATCGGGCCGACCCCGTTTTTCCCGGCCAGGGCGTTTTTCCAAAAGATATCAAAGCTGTTTCCGATCGGGGTGACCGCTCCCAGACCGGTCAGGACGACTCTC
>DAIREN010000001.1:1860-4828 GCA_036795535.1 Spirochaetota bacterium | reverse complement strand
ATCAAAGCTGTTTCCGATCGGGGTGACCGCTCCCAGACCGGTCAGGACGACTCTCCGCTTGTTCTCCATGTCACTCCCTGCCATATCAAGATAGGCACCGCCAATTCAAACCCGGTGCACACTGTTCATCACAGTAAAGCTATGGAATAAAAAACTAGTGGGCTATTGTTTCGCGGATCTCTCCAGCCGGAACCCGACGCTACTGTCGTTCATACTTGAGAAACTTCGGTATGGTTCCTTTGGCCAATTCCGGGGCAATGGCCATTCCCCGCTTGACATCACGATGCAGAATAAACCGGATATTATTTTCGGGATACTCGAAACCGACCCGGTTGAGTCTGTCGGCAATCTCGCGGGCCTTCCAAAAGGACATCAAGGCCTTGCGCTCCCACTCCGCGTCCCCGGTCCTCTGGTGGCGAAGCTCCCAGGCCACTCCGAGATTGTTGTGGCTGTTGACAAGCATGCCAAAGACATTCTGGTGTCTCTTGATATCCGGATTGATCGCCGGAATCCGCTTGGAGATGGTCTCGTAATACCGCAAAACCTTTTCGTACTCGGCAGCCGCAAGAACATCTTTTTTCAGGTGGAGCCATGCATTCCCCATGGAGAAGGAAACCGTCGGATGGAAGGGATTCTCGACGTAGATCTTCTGCCATGTATTGACCGCATCCTCGTGCCGCCCTTTGCGGTAGTAGAGCCAGCCAAGACTGTAGTAAAAACGGTCTTCCCCTGAACCATCCGGCATCTTCCTGAGCGCATTCTCGTAATTCTCGAGTGCCTGCTGGTAATTCTGTTCTTCAAGATTGAGATCTCCGGAATCACCGGGCGTCAGGTGTTCAAAATAGATATTCCCCAAATTGATATAGGGCTGCGAGTACTCCGGATCCAGCTCCCTCGCCGTGGTAAAACTCCTGGTCGCCTCGGCAATCTCCGGCTTGGGGAGCTCCATGAGGACCTCTCCCGTCTCGTTATGGTAGACCGCATTGTTCCGGTCAATCCTGACGGCATGTTTGAGATTCTCCAGGGCCTTCTTCTGGTCCAGCTGGTTTCTCCAGTACCGGCTGATATAAAAATGGGCCGGAGCATGTTCCCAGTCACTCTGTAAAACCTTCACCAGAATCGTTCGTGACTCGAACCACCTGTTCGTCCCCACAACGCGATCCGCACTCTCCCTCGGGTTCGCCGCAAAATCCTGAAGCAGCGCCGCGTACTCCGTCAGAATCGGAACATGCATGGCGGCCTCATTAATATCATAGATCTGCTTGAGCTTCTCGCTGGCCTCTTTCAACTTGCGCATCCTGACATAGGCCCGCAGGGTCTTGAACTGCCCGTCGAGATTTTTCCAGTCCGCATCCAGAATCTTTTTATACTCGAGACGCGCCATCTCGTAATGTGCCGGGTTCTTTTTCGCATCGCCGATGGCAATCTGCAGATCACCCATCTTTTCGTGTACCTTGAGACTCTCCGGATACCATTTTTCAAGATCCTGGAACGTCTTCCTGGCCGAATCGAAATCCCGCGCGTCGGTGTATGTGTCCCCGAGAAGCATGAGAGTCTCGAAATCCCGCGGAGCAAACGCCAAGCCATCCCGGAGTTTCTTGATCCCCCGGCCATATTCCTTCTGTTTGCGATAGGCATCACCATACTTGCGATACCACTCGATTTTCTTCCCGAGGTAGGTCTCCCCCTGTCGGAAATGATCCTCGGCACTGACATACTCCTCCTTGGCCAGCGCCGCCAAACCCTTTTCCATCAGTTCATTCCCGGTCATTCCGGGTTTCAGGAGGAGGAGATAGAGAAGCATCCCCAGAATGACAACGCCAACACCGAGAATCCCCACCCGCAAAACCGGCCAAGCATTTGCCAGCATGCTTCCGCCGGAGCTTGAGCGGCCAGGTCGTTCGACAATTTCGTCAAATCCACCGACATCAATATCCGGAACAGGGCTGCCCGCAATGGCCTCGGAGAGAATCTCGCCGGTTTCCTTTTCCAGAAACTCGCGCACCTCGTCCACAGGGGCTTTGTTCAACAACATGCGCACGAGCTTGTTCTGCGCCTGGGGGGAAATCCTGTCCTCCGCGATAGCCCGGGATGCGGCTTCCCGGAGGCGCGGTGTCAAAACAAGAAGACGTTTGCGTATACGCTCGATATCATCATCCGAGAGGTCCATCGAGTCGTCGGAGTAGTCGCCACCGTCCGTTTGCCCGGGAACGGCCACCCCGGCACCAAATCCGAGGTCAACATCATCAAACCCGTCAAGCGAACCGCCGGATGCCTGTGCCGGCGTGGACAAGACTGCCTGAGGAGATTCATCCGGTAAAAAATCCCCGAAATCATCCATCCCCGGAAGCGCTTCAAATCCGTCATCCTTGGACGCCGGTGTTTCCAGAGCAATATCACCGAGGCCTCCATCGGAAAGGAGATCATCAATTCCCGTTCCTTCGTCGAAACCGGTCTGGAGTGAGCCGGAAAGATCGACGTCGTCGAGGGTGCTCTCGAGCTGCTTCCCGTCCTGGGCTGCTTGATCGACTTCCTGGTCAAGGAGGCTGTCCAGATCATCTCCGGGAAAGGCCGGTTCCGCTTGAAGTTCCGACCCGTCCGTCGACTCGAGCTCAGCCAGGAAATCGCTCATCTCGTCATCAAGACCTGCCCCGGTCCCTGCCGAAACAGCCGCATCCATCCCCGAAAGCGGAAATTCATCGTCGTCTGCGGTGGGAGCCATGGAATCACTCCCTGTGTCCGCCGCCTCGTCCCCGCCCCCGGACAAGAGGGCATCCAGATCGTTTGCAAAATCCGTCTCGTCCGGTGCCTCTTCCGTGGTTTCAGGCGACTCGAACCCGGCCGTCAGATCCGCAGTCGGGAGATCATCGTCAGGGGCAGCCGCGGCAAAAGCATCAAGTCCATCCAACTCCGGAGAGGGTGACCCATCTTCGCCCTGCACGGATTCCACCGGCGCTTCGGGTTCGTC
>DAIREN010000001.1:0-1760 GCA_036795535.1 Spirochaetota bacterium | reverse complement strand
GAGAGGGTGACCCATCTTCGCCCTGCACGGATTCCACCGGCGCTTCGGGTTCGTCCTCCCACATGGGTGCGTCCGCCAGCGATTTTTTCGTGTAGTCCTCGAGGGATTCTTCGCCGAAAACACCCGCTCCATCACCGGAAGCCCCGCCACCAAGATCCAGAAAGTCACCACCAGTATCCCCAAAATCACTGGTGTCGATCTGCTCGCCGGGAGAATCCAGCTCCGCCAGATATTTGTCAATAATCAGTTCATCTTCGGTCGGTCCGGCCGGCTCCTCGGCCACAGGAGCCAGATCATCCAGGGAAACATCCGACCAGTCATCGGAAGGTTCACTCGGAATATTGGTCTGAACCGGTGTTCCGAGTTCGGGCGTATCGCTCTCCATCTCGAAACCGAGACTCTCGAACAACTGGTCCAGATGTGCAAATCGTTCGTCGTGACTGGCCACGCCAGATTCCCCGCATTCGGATTGTATGTTCCCACAGGTACGAGTACTTCAAGAATACGCACCACGGGACGGCAGGCAAAACTGTATTCACTCCGGCCGAAACACCCTGCCCAGATTAACGGAAGTTTTCCGGAGCTGATTGAGACAATTCTTGCCAAACTCAAGCGTACAGGGGAATCTGCCGTTATTGATCAGAGCGGCAAGTCAAGGAACAACTCTCATGAAACGTATATTGCTCGGCGGAATACTTCTCCTGGCCTGTAGCGGCCTGCTTGGTGCCGGTGATCCACGCAATACCAGTGACTATGGTCCCCAACAAACGGACGGCGGAATACTCTTCCGATACCATTTTCCCGGCGCCAGCGAAGTCCTGATTGCCGGTGACTGGTCGGACTGGGCTCCAGCTCTCCGGTTGAACCCCGGAAAAAATCCGGGATACTTTGAAGGCATCATCCCCCTCTTCAAGCAAAAAAAATACCGCTACAAACTGATTGTGGACCGGATTTGGCAACACGATCCCGAAAATCCCCGGAAAGAATACGACATCACCGGTGACGAGATCTCCTGGTTCACAATCGAAACCGAAGTTCCGCGCTACCAGGACAGTCCGGAAAAAGTCGGGCCAAACCTTTGGAAGTTCCATTATAAAGACAACCGTGCCGAACATGTCGCACTGGCAGGAAGTTTCAACCGGTACAATCCGTACGACGCCATCCTCGAGCGCGATTCCCGCGGCATCTGGACAATCACTGTCCAGGTCCTCCCCGGACTGCATCACTACTGCTTCATCGTGGACGGAGTCTGGAAAACGGATCCTGAACGGGTCGAGAAATCACGGAACCGCTTCGGCCAGTTTTTCTCGAGATTTACGGCAGAGTAAAAAACGGGCAGCCCGCGCAAAGGATCTGCCCCCTCTTTCAGGCTGTATACTCCGTATCAGCGAACAACGCGTTCAAGCTCGTCCACACGCTGTTTTGCATTCTTCTTGATATCCTGGAAATACCTCGCATACGCCGGATACCGGGCGTTGACTCCGGCCTCGGAGAGGGTCAAGATGCGCCGATACACTTCCAGGGCACGCCGTGTGTCCCGCTTGAGGATATCATACATCTGCGCCAGTCTGAACACACCCAATGCAAACTCCGGTTTTTCCCGGGCCAGCCGCTCGAAGGTCGCGATCGCATCATCCACATCGCCATTTTGCTGCTGGGAATTGCCGTAATAATACACCAGCATCTCGTTTTCCCACTTGCTCGCGGGAAAGCCGTCGAATGCACGGACAACACCCTCGGTATCCTGGCGCTGGTACAGC